>CAYZUX010000065.1:0-25199 GCA_964481775.1 uncultured bacterium
TCGGCTAAGGAGGATTTTCTTTTGCTTTTCTTTATTTCAGGGGCATTGCCTCTAGGTGTCATGGCATCCGGAGGGGGATGTGTCAAGTGGACGGGTGTAGCAGTAATCATTGACTACCATTGAGAAAGGAATGATCCAATGATTCCAAACAATAGAGTTTCCACACACCCCGGTGAAGTTCTGAACGAGGAATTCCTGATTCCACTCGGAGTCTCTCAAGCCGCTCTGGCTCGCCATATTGGAGTTCATCCCCGAAAGATCAGCGAAGTCATCCATGGAAAACGGGCGGTGACTTCAGAGATGGCATGGTTGTTATCACAAGCTTTTGGAACCTCAGCTGAATTTTGGATGAACCTGCAAACCCTTCATGACCTTTCCGCAGCCCGGCCTAGGCGAAAAGTCAACCTCTTACGTTCAGCTGTTTGAAGGTGGTAATCCCCTCGTTCTTCAGGCACACCTTTTTTTCAAACCTGATTTCAATCTTTCTACTCCAGTTCTATTGTTTCCCGGTATGAGCAAGGACTAAAGGTCTTTATTCGTGGTCCGATTGATCTGACCTCTGTATGGGAGGCAACTTATGCCCGATCACCGTTACCAGCAAAAAGCCGCGCTTCATGGAAGTCTGAAGGCGGTAACCCGTTTCCAGGGAAAGGGCCAACCCAAGATTGGCATCGAAGAGTTCATGTCTGTGGCCGAACGTTTCGGACTGTCGAAAAATGCCCTCGCCAAAATCCGCAAGGCAGTTGAGGCAGAGGACTGGGGCGAGGGACCTTTCCTTGGGAACTATTACGCCAATCTGAAGGAAACCAAGGTCCAGGCGCTCGAACGGATCGCTCGCAAGACCTTTGGTGTGAAACATGCCCTGGCGGTCAGCTCCGGGACAGGAGCCTTACACAGCGCTCTGGTGGCTGCAGGAGCCGGACCGGGTACCGAGGTGATCTGCCCCGCCATCGGATTTTTCGCTACTCCCTCCGCGGTGGTCATGTCCAAGGCGGTTCCAGTCTTCTGTGACGTGGACACCTCCTTGTGCATCGATCCCGCCAGGATCGAGTCACTGATCACCCCACGTACCGTGGCCATCGCTCCAACCCATGTCATGGGGACAGTTTGCAATATGGAGGCGGTCATGAAGATCGCCCGGAAACACCACCTGAAGGTGGTCGAGGACTGCGCGCAAGCCTGTTATGGAAAGTTCCAAGGGAAACCAGTGGGAACCTGGGGCGACTTGGGAATCTTCAGTATCTCCGCCTATAAGATCGTGGGCGGCGGCGAGGGGGGAATGGTCATCACCAATGACACCAGACTGTGGGAACGCGCCAACCAGATCGCCGAAAGTGGAGGTCTGTGGCGTCCGGACAGATTCGGGCCACCCCGGTATGAAGGAGAGCTCTTCTGCGGGACCAATTACCGTATGTCTGAGCTTGAAGCGGCTGTCAATGTCGTTCAATTCAAACGGATGCCGGGGACTTTCAAACGGTCCAATGCGGTGAAGATGAGGATTCTGAAAAGGTTGAAAACATTCAGGGAAATCATTCCTCAGAAGCTCAATGACCCCGAAGGCGATGTGGGATACTGCCTGCGCTTTTTCCCGGAGACTATCGAGCTCGGCCAGAGGATCGTGGGGGACCTTCAGAGGGCGGGGCTGCGTTGCGGGATGCGTGGTAAGGATGCCCCCCTGGATTGGCACATCTATTCCCAGATGCTCCCGGTGGTGCTCCAGACAGGCCCCTGCGGTGGAGAGGAATGTGTCTATACCTGCCAGCATTACACCGGTAAGGGTGGTAGCATCCGCTATGCTGAAGGGGATTGCCCGGTGGCGGATGACCTTTATGACCGTTGCATCAGCATCTCCTTGAACCAGTGGTACACCACTGAGGACTGCAAGGCTGTAGCAGAGGTGATCAACCGGGTACTGAACACCCATTGCACCCCAGACTCGGAGGCAACAGCATGGTTAAGTTAATTGTTGGATTATTTGTTCTGACCACACTTCTGTCTGGTCAGGTCTGCTTGGCGGAGGTGAAATTGATGGCAGAGCTCCCTTATCGGGTTCCAGACAAGATCCATTACTCCTTCAGTGGAGTGGTTGGAGAACGCGTTCAGGCCAATCTCGACAATTGGCTTTTGCCCGCTCCTATAGCCAATCCGGGCATCCTGGAAATGTTCCGTGTCCGTGACCGGGAACCGGTTCCGCAGCTGGTGCCCTGGGCGGGTGAGTTCATCGGGAAGTACCTGATTTCCGCCATCCAGGCACGCCGTATGGTCAACGATCCACGCCTGGAGGATCACCTGAAATCGGTCATCGCGGAGTTTATCTCCACCCAGGCTGAGGATGGTTACCTCGGTCCTTTCCGCAAACAGGAACGGTTACTTGGAAATTGGGACCTGTGGGGGCATTACCATGTCATCACCGCATTGCTCATGTGGTATGAGGATACCGGCGACAAGGCAGCGCTGGATTGCGCTACCCGCGCAGGAGACCTGGTCTGTAAAACCTTCCTCGATACCGGCAAACGTCCCCTCTCCGCTGGCTCGGATGAGATGAACCTTTCGATCCTCACCGCGATGGGACGCCTGTACCGTCACACTGGAGAGGAACGCTATTTCAAGATGATGAAGATGGTCGAAGAGGATTGGGAGCAGGCGGGTGATTATTTCCGTCAAGGCCTGAAGGGGGTCGATTTCTATCGCATCCCGCGTCCCCGCTGGGAGAGCCTGCATGACCTGCAGGGATTGGTGGAGCTCTATCAGATCACCGGCAATGAGGACTACAAAACCGCTTTCACCAATCTGTGGCACAGCATTGCCCGCTTCGACCGTCACAACACGGGTGGCTTTTCCACCGGCGAGCAGGCGATCGGCAACCCTTACACCCCGGGTGCGATCGAAACCTGCTGCACCACCGCCTGGGCAGCGCTGTGTACCGACATGGTTCACCTGATGGGACGTCTTGAATCCACGGCGGGAGATGAGCTCGAGTTGTCCCTGTTCAACAGCATCCTCGGCTCCCAGCACCCTTCCGGACGCTGGTGGACTTACAACACCCCCATGGATGGCAAGCGCGAGGCATCAGCGCACACCATTGTCTTTCAATCCCGCGCCGGTACCCCGGAACTCAACTGCTGTTCGGTCAATGCCCCGCGTGGAATCGGTGTCATCTCGGAATGGGGCATCCTCACCGATGGTTCGGGGAAAGGTTTTGTCATCAACTATTTCGGACCGATGGAGGCGGAGTTCGACCTTTCCGAGGGGCTGCATGTGAAGGTCAAACAGGAGACCAGGTATCCCGCCGATGGCCACATAAAAATCACCGTTGAGCCTTCTGGTCCCACTCCGCTTGAATCTGTGGCCATCCGCATCCCCGCCTGGTCAAAGGAAACCAGGGTCAGGAAACCTGATGGGAATGAAATAAGCAAAGAGTTGATCAACGCCTGCAAAGGGCGATATCTCCATAACATGCGTGAGTGGAAACCGGGTGATACAATTGAAGTCGACCTTGATATGTCTTTGCGCACCCTGATCGGCGATGGCCCCTGTGCCGGGAAGGTTTCACTCTACCATGGCCCGGTCCTGCTGGCTTTCGATCAACGTGATAATCCTTATGACTGCAATGCCATCCCCGCGCTGGACTATGCCCATCTCGATGCCGAACCAGTCGAGCTGAGCGGCGATTTTCCGCCCTTGGTCTCGTTTCGCTTCAAAGGGACTGATGGACGGCCTGTCATCCTGCGTGATTTTGCCTCGGCAGGCGCGGCCGGAACCGAGTATGTCTCCTGGCTGCCGGTGGTGAATGCCCCGCCGCCAGCCTTTCACCTCCTCTCACCCGGGCGGATGGCAAAGATACCGTCCGGTCCAAATAAGTTCTCCTGGACCGGCATGAGCGGTGAGGGGAGCAAGGAATATGTGCTGGAGATCTCCAGGAACGCAGGTATGGAAGACATCGTGTATCGTTCTGAACCAACCCGGAAAAGCTGGATGGTGGTACGTGAAACCTTCGAACCGGGAAAGGCCTACTGGTGGCGGGTGACTTCTTCCAACCAGCATGGATCCTGTGTCAATGAAGGGGTTCCCTACTCATTCTCGGTCGATACCTCACTCAAGAATGAATTCATCGACCATCCCGCGCTCATGGAATACCGTGCCGATGGGCTGGTGGCGGCCTCGCATCTCGATGGAGATGGCTCCACGATCTATGGCTATATGGAACATGCGCAGAATGTGAAGGGCGCGGTGGACCGGAATGGGAAGGAAAATGGCGCGGTGGCCTTCGCGGGGGATGGGATGCTGCGTTACCGCATCCCCAGCTTCCCCACCAGGGATTACACCTTCACCACCTGGTTCTGTCCGGACCAGTTACCCAAAGGGCAGCTCATGCAGATCTTCAGCGCCTGGGCGCGTAGCGGCGATGATCCGTTGCGTGTTGTAGTGGACAAGGGGCTGCTTTTCGCGCGCATCGAGGGCGGTGGAGGCGCTGGGACCGAGGGGGTCGAGGTCACCGCCGGGAAATGGACCCATGTGGCTGCGGTGAAACAAGGGCCGAAACTCCTCCTGTATGTGGATGGCAAGCTGGCCCATGAGACCGGAGCACCAGGGGATCTCTCGACTACCAGTGCTATGGATTTCGCCTTGGGCGCAAACCCTCATTACACCGGCAATGAGTTCTTCCATGGACGTATTGATGACTTCGCACTCTTCGCCAAAGCGCTTAGCGCCGAGGAAATTGAAAAAATTTTCAGGGATGGATTGAAATAGCGTTTTTTTCCAAACACCCCAAACAACTGGCCCTGGAGTTGAACTCCCAGATGACTGAGTACAGTCATATCGCAAGGCGAAGTACAACTCCACCCAACTGGTGGTCGAGATGTAATGAAAGGCGAATGAATTCGCCACTCCGAGATTATCGAATGGAGATCCAACCATGAGCTTCAGTGACCGTTTTATACGTTCCCTCTTTGTCAGCCTCGCGGTGGGGCTGGGTTGGGGGATTCGTGGCGATTTTGGACATTTACTCGGAGCAGCCTATCCAGGTGCGGCCCTCGGAATGGGTTTCGCTTTTGTCAGCGGCCAGGCCGCGATGTTCCGTTGGATGCCACTTCTGGCGGCGGCCGGGGCGATTGGAATCGGAGCGGGAGGCTCAATGAGCTATGGGATTCTCCATGGTTATGCTCAATCCGATACCCTCCTCAACTATGGGTATGGTTTCTTTACTCTGATCCTGCAGGGAGGCGCCTGGGGTGGTTTTGGAGGAGTGTTCATTGCCCTGCTGCTGGAGAATCCGCGTCTCAAACTCTCCGAGTGGGTCAGCGCATTAGCCACGACTGTGGCCTCTGGCTGGGCAGCCTATCACATCGTCCACATCTTACTCGGCTTTGACATCAATCCCTATCGCTCGAATGAGTCAATCGCCTTCACGGGCGGGATCATCGGCCTGTTTGTCTGGCTGGTACTCCACAAACGCCATTATGGTTTCAAAGGTTTGTTGTGTGGTTATATTGGCTTCGGACTGGGGATGTCGGTCGGACGGTTGCTTGGAAACATGTCCAACGTCTCCGGCATGGCCATCAACCACTGGAATGTCATGGAGACCAGTTGCGGCCTGATTGGAGGCTTTATTTACACCTGGGGAATGCTGGGGATGAAAGCCGAGGATCCCCCGGAGGATGAGTGGCATCCACTGCTCTCCAAGCTGAGCATCCTGGGGGTGATGGCCGGGATCCCCCTTTTCCATTTCCTTCTGAGAACCACCCCTGAAAAAGTCCTTGAAAATGTGAAAGGAGCCGCAGGCCAAATGGGTTTGGAGAATCCAGAGGTTTTTGCAGGCAAGATCACCCAGGGACTCCAAGCGGTCTGTTTACTCGGGTTTGTTGGAGTAGCCATCTGGCTCTATCTCCATATCAAGGACCGCACCAATCGGGCCTGGTTCCCTGTCTTGTGGTTCTCCGGGGTGATGCTCCTCTTCCAGGCCACCAACTGCCTTTATTTCTTTGTACCCACAGACCAGTTGACTGTCGACATGCACACTGTCTTCTGGGTGTTGTTCGGGTTGATGGTGCTTATGGCCATTGTACTGCGTTTCCGTGAGGTCACCGAGGCCGATGAGGTGGCACTGGAGTCCAACTGGCGAAGATGGGTGGCCGGATTGGTGATCACCTATGTGCTGGTGGTCTTTCTGGCTGGTTTTGTAAATGGGGAGAAGACCATGCAGAGCGCCAACACCCGCTGGCCCATCTGGGCCTGGTCACAAGGCCCTTTCCCTGGCCGATGAAAAAGCCTACGGCGGTCTCTCCCTCACGCTGGGTGGCCTACTCGGTACTTGCGGACTGGGAGGAGGAGAAAGGTTTCGCCGAGGATCTGCTGGAGAGCCATTGCGCGAGAGGCCGCCTCTCTCTTGTTGATACACGCTTGGCGCAGACCCTCGTCTATGGAGTTCTCCGTCACCTGAGACTGCTTGATTTCTGGATCGATACCCTGGCGGAACGTGGCCTGGAGTCTCTCCCGCCGCCCGTGGCCTGGATCCTCCGTTTATCATTTTACCAATCCGCCTTTCTCGAAAGGATCCCACCCCATGCCATTACCAACGAAGCCGTGGGCCTCTGTGAAGCGGTCAATGTGGGAGGACTGAAGGGACTGGTGAATGCCATGGTCCGGCGTCTGCCGGAGAACCGCGAACGGCTTGATCAGGCTCTGGCCGCTCATCCTGAACGGTTGGCTATTGAAACCTCCCATCCCAGCGGGATGGTTCGCTGGGCTCAAGAGCGTTTCGGTTCTCAGAAAGCGGAATCCTGGCTGAGGATGAATAATGAAGAACCGAGAATCTATCTGCGTCCGGTGGTCTCACGTCTGGTGCCGGACCACAAAGATCCCCTTGCCTTGGAGACCCGGCGCAAGGGGGCGGAGCAGCTCTTGAGTCTGCTCAAGACAGGTGAGATGGCGGAGGATGGCTGTTCAGTGCTGTTGCCCGCAGGCAGCATACCCGGGACCCTGGGGCCCTTCCTTGAGGGGTTGGCCATGGTCCAGGATCCTGCCGCTCAACAGGCAGCGTTATTGCTGGCGCCTAAGCCGGGCGAGACCATCCTCGATCTGTGTTGTGCTCCGGGGGGAAAGACGATTCAACTGGCGGACTTGTCTCGCGGACATGCAGAAATTCTGGCGGTCGACTCCGGGTCGGAACGGATCAAGCGGGTGCGTGAGAACCTGGACCGGTGCGGATTCGGCACGGTCAAAACAGAATGCCGTAATCTGCTCGCACTTTGGGAGACGGCGCCTGTGAATGTGGATGCAGTCCTTCTCGATGTCCCTTGTACCGGTCTGGGAACCCTGCGGCGGAGGGTGGATCTGCGCTACCGGATCGGGCCGAAGGATATCGAGGAACTTGCAACGAAAGCGGCTCAGCTCCTGCGCAACGCAGCTCCCTTGGTGTGTCCGGGCGGAAGGCTGGTTTATTCCACCTGCACACTGACCAGCACGGAGAACGAAGATGTGATTCACAACTTCGTGGAGGACTCAGCGGGTGAATGGGAATTAGCCGAGGAGCACTACACACCGGCTTTCCTTCTCGATCCAGGCGCTCCCTGTCCAGAGGATTGGCCGGATACGGATGGGTCATATTGCGCCCTGTTGAGGAAGATCAGTTAGTTTCCCCTGGAGGAGAATAGGGCCTCCATCTCACCCACCAACGGGGCACCGAAGCACGGTATTGCCGATAAGGGTCACCAAAACGCCGTAGCAGGTCCGGCTCCTCATAAAAGACCACAAACAGGTGAAAACAGATCCACAGGACAATGGCGTAGAGCAGTTGCGCTCCGCACCAGAAGGCCCAGGCCTCACTGAAAAGGACCATCAGGATGCCGAGATACATGGGGTTGCGTGTGTAACGGTACAGGCCTTGGACCACGAGCTCTTTAGGCGAATCAATCGGCGCGGGTGTGCCCTGACCATGGAAGACAAAGTCCATCGCACATCGAAGCGCCACCAGGAGACCTGCTGAAAAAAGCAGCATTGGGAGCAGCATTGAGATCGAAAACAAGATTCCTTCGGATGGGCAGTTGTGAGAGACAATCCGGTAAGGAATATAGCCCGCAACCGTGCCGGGGATCAGGATGGCGAAGAGGGTGGTTTTGAGGAGGAGGGGGATGTTTCGATCCTGCAAGAAAATGCCCTCGAGTTGTGTCTACCGGAATAGTCTTCGCAGGAAGGCTATTCAGTTGAAGCGGATCCGTCTACTGGGAAACCATCCTCCGCTCAGAATGGCGCATAGGAGTTTATGACCGCTGAAGGCATCTCATCCCAGGTACGTCCTTCGAGCAGACGTCCCGCAAGTTTCTTATTGATACCTCCCCATTGTTTGAAGAAGAAGGGGACTCTAGCGGACTGACACTGATCACGGATACTGGTCACCCAGCGGGGATCGAGGGGTCTGGCTCCTGGCCCCGATTCGCCACCCACGATCACCCAATCGATCCCTTTGAGTTTCAAAGCAGGGACAGGGCCAAGGAGGGGTTCTAATGAGAGGAACTTGATGTGCGCACCAGTCTTTCGAAGGTCATCGATCCGGAAGGAGTAATCCACATTCTCCACACTCACCCCCATCCAGACATTCACGGGCCAATCGATGCGTGTGCTCAGTTCACGCAACCTTGCTGACCTTTTGGTAAGGACCTGGAACTGGTGAATTCGTGCCCGGCGAATGACATCGAAAACCTGCTGAATAAATTCTTCCGGCACATCCTCATGAAACAGGTCGCTCATTGAATTCACGAAGACATTTTGCATGGGAGGTGATACGATTTGATGTATTTGGACAGATCTGTCCATCAAGGATGGTTTCATATGGAAAGAACAGGACGCCAACTCCATCAGGATAGAGGGATCCTGTATCCACCCCTCCAGTGCGTCCTCCTTGCAGCGAATCTTTTCACACTATCAACAACTGGCATAAGTGCCGATCCACCGTACCCGTCCAGTTCCATCATAGCGGGAGTTGCATTCGACTGGGCCACACATCAACAACTCGCCCCGGGCAGCGACAACTGGGCCATAACCTGGGCTGACGACAATAACCAATATGCAACTTGGGGAGACGGCGGAGGATTCGGAGGCACGAACGAGGACGGACGAGTAAGCCTTGGCGTAGCCTGCGTGCAAGGTGACTGGAAAAACTTCACCATCCACAACGTGTGGGGTGGGAAAGGAGCCGAAAACCCGGCCCAATTCGAAGGGAAAAGCTACGGCATTATCTCAGTGGACGGCATCTTGTACATGTGGGTCTCACCAGGTTCCGAAACCGGCAACTACGAGGAAGCCAGACTAGCCAGCTCCACCGACCACGGGGCCACATGGAGCCGACTGAGTTGGGCTTTCACGAAGGCGGAAGCCATCATCTTGCCAACCTTCTGCCAGTTCGGGAAAGACTATCAAGGGGCTCGTGACAATTACTTGTACGTATACGCCATCCGACTTCAGAATGAGCAGGATTTGATGGTCCAGATCCCCGGACAGATCGACCTCATGCGCGCACCAAGAAACGGCCTTAAAGACCGTAGTCTATATGAGTTCTTCGCAGGTCTCGACACACGAGGCGATCCCTCCTGGACTGGCAATCCAACCGACAGAGTCCCGGTGTTCCAAGACGTGAACGGCGTTGGCTGGACTGTGAGTGTTTCCTCTATTCAAGGCTTGGGACGTTACATTTTGGCTACGGAACACACCCAAAGCTTCAGTGGAAACTTCGGATTCTTCGACGCACCAGAGCCATGGGGGCCTTGGACAACGGTCGCTTACAACTCGAGTTCAGCAGGATTTGGGACAGCTTTCTTCTGGAACTTCTCAAACAAGTGGATGAGCACCAACGGACTGGATTTCACGCTTCTCTTCACCGGGACTGGAAAGTATGACTCATGGAATTCGATAAGAGGCAGGTTTATTCCTCAAACACCGCCCAACTCAGGCATGCCGTAACGGAAAAACCTCAAGGAACACGCATCCTCAGATAATTTCAGGTTCGGCACATCTGGGCAGTGGTTGAGTCATTCCAATCCCAATTCCCTCTCAACCTCACTCGATGAAAAACTGGGCACATCCGTGTCGTCCTCTTTGGCTTTCCGGATAACATAGAGGTCTTCCAGATCCTCCAGATATGCTTGAAGGTTGTTGTATTCATCCATTGTCTTATTCCTCCCCTTCTTCTTCCTCCCCCTCCCCGTTCCCAGTGAGCTCCTCTACCTCCTCTTCCTCGCCAACCGCTGCAGCACCGCCACGGGTGGCTTCCAACACCTCGGTCAGGTTCGCTACCACACGGTCCCGCTCCTTCTCGGAGATGCCTAGGATTTCCTCCAGCGCAATCCCGATATGGGGAAGGTACTTTTCAATATACCCACGCTTTCGGCGTTCATCGGCTTGACGGCGTCGCAGGCGGATATGACTCGCCAGGCGGCGTCCGCACTCCTGCAACGCGAGTTTGACCTCCCTGGTGATCTCATCGTAATCGGCGATGGCCTCCTTACTCTCGGAGGTGAAGGGCACCCACACCGAGGCAATGTGGACAAAGATCACCGCCGGTCCCGCTGGTAAGGCGCCCCGTGACTGCGAGAGGCCATAGTTGCGCCAATCGGTCCCGACCACGCCATCGGTGATCGCGCAGCCTGATTGCTGGTAAAGCAAAGGAACCCGGTTGGCGAACCGGTAAAGCGTGACCAGGTCATCTTGGGGCAGATCACCGCCCCAGGCCACTCCGGCTTCGACCAGGAAAGGATTGCCCCGGTAGACCGAGGGGGGACGGGTCACAGCGACTACGAAATCCGCCTTGATGCGTCCGGTCAGGCTCTTAATGATCAACTCCTCACCAATGGGGGAGATGCAGTTGGTGGGCGGGGTCATGATTTTGGTTTCATTGATCGCCTTGTAAAGCTTCTCCGCGCCGCCCGAGGCAATCCGCGAGGTGTAGGTCTGCGGTGTGAACCCGGCCTTCCTGGCGATCTACTCAGCCGCTCGCGGGGTGATGCGCGAAAACTCCTTGCACAGGAAGGTTCCGAGGTTGGATTCATGGGTGTCGCGCAGCATCTTGATCAACATTCCCAACTCCACCCCATAGGGATGCGGCTTGATTTCGATCGGTTGCTTGGGGAGCTGATTGGTTTCGCGCGGATAGTCTGTTTCGACTCCCTCGGGATTGATGTAACGCAGGTGGACATGCGGATTGGCCAGAGCGGTGGCCTCGAGGTACTGATCCACCGAGTGCCTTCCCTTAAGGTACTTGGCCTCGAGTTCAATGGTCACCTCGGTGCCGGTACGGGCGAAGTCCCACTCGACATCCGTCTCTTTCACAATCTCCGGATTGTTGCGCCGTGTGTCGATGTGGAGTTCATAGTAGTGCGCGGGTTTGCGCGGGTGCGGCTTGGAGGTGATGACGATCGGCTTGCCGGTCGTGAGCTGGCCATACATCCCCGCCGCGCTGATGCCGATCCCCTGCTGCCCACGGCTTTGCTTGAGCGAGTGGAACTTCGAGCCATACAGCAGCTTGGCGAAGATCTTGGGGATCTGATTCTTGACAATGCCGGGGCCGTTGTCGGCCACGGTGACCTTGAGACGGGTCTCGCTGATTGTCTCAATGGTGACCAACAGGTCGGGGGCGATACCCGCCTCCTCGCAGGCATCGAGGGAATTGTCGACCGCCTCCTTGACCGTGGTCAGTAGAGCCTTCCTTGGATTGTCGAATCCGAGCAGGTGACGGTTCTTGGTGAAGAACTCGGAGACCGAGATCTCGCGTTGTTTCCCCGCCAGACGCTGGGCATGATTCTCCATCTCAGGGACCTTGGGTGTCCCATTCTTCTTGGGCTTTACACCTTCCAAATCCGTGGTGACCTCAAGATCAAAGAGCTCAAGTTGCCCCTTCGGGGCACCGCTGTCCGTCATGATTTCTCCCCCTTGTACAAAGGACCCTAAGATGACCTCTTATATACTTTGGGAAGCGGGATGGGGCAAGTGGGGTGGTGGGAAGGGGCAGGGAGAGATCGAGCGGAGCCACCATTGATCTGAAGAAATACCCACGCTTGAAGTGAATATCAAGAGCGGATTCTGGTCTCTCTTCAGCTTCACTAATCAATGATAGTCCTTAAGTGCATATCAATTAGAGGTTTCTGATCGATTAGTAGCCTCCTACCCCCCCCTATAGGGCAGTTATCCATAAATTTTCTTGACTTTCCTAATCATTCACTTTATAACATAAATAAGACAGTCAGCATTTTCCCTTACCGATGGGAGGTGTGTTATGTCAATTCTGCCTTCGGTTTTCCTCTTGTTTCTTGCTTCACAACCTGTCGATCAGATGCCCGTTTCCACCACCTTTGAACACGACGAGGACTATGTACGTTCCGCGATCGAGAGCGGAGATGTGGCAAGAGCGATGATCGCGTCGAGCTCGGTCCTCTATCATTGGCAGAATGACGCCCTCTTCGGCGAGATAATCGATCATCTGATGTATCGAACCTACAGGAACAAACCTCCGGAGGATCTTTCCACCGAACTAAATGGCCGTCTCGCAGTTATCGCTCAGGGAGCTCCTTGGGAGATCTGGCTGGAGACCGGAGTGATTGCCTTGGCGCATGGGGATCCCGAGGCGGCTTCCAATTGCTTCGCGGAGTGTCTCAAGGAAGAGGCTATTCCGGAGAATCCTTACGCTCACCTGCTCATGGGAAGATCTTTGCTTCAACAGGGAAAACTTTCGGAGGCCCAAGCCGCCTATCTCGATGCCGTCTCGGCGGCATCCCAAGACAACTCGACGGCCTTCCATATTCGTTTCCTTTACGTAGAGGACCTTTACAAATCGGGGAGATTTCACATGGCCCAATGTGGTGATGGCCCGATCTGCCAGTCCCTTGTCTCCCCCTACCCGCTTGAGAGAGCCTTCGGGATCTATGAGACCTTGATGTACGCCTGGTCCATCAATGACACAACTGAGATCACACGCCTGATAACGGAGCTGGAAAAAGTCCTTCCCGAAGCAAGAGCCAGACCTGACTCACCCTTTGAAATCCGCCGAATCCTGGAAGCCCAGAACTTCCTGCGGCGGATCAAAGCAGCCCAAGCGGGGGATGACTACATCGCGATGATCCTCGACGAGGAGGCAGGATGGTTCGATCGAATGAGTTCGAATTACGCTTCAATCCGTAACCGGCTGCAAAAGTGGGTGACCAAGCACCCCATCTCGGAGTACACACAGCTAGAGGACAAGGAAAAGCGCTTCGCCCTCCTGAGTACTCACTATGCTTACGTCTGCGCGTCCAGTTACACGGCCCCGCCAGAATTGGCGAATGAAGTAGCGGAGCACGGTTACAGGAACCTCATCGAGAACGTCCCTGTAGATGAAGATACCAAAGAGGGTGTAATCACATGGCACCTCAGTCTGGCCAATTGCCTGGATAATCAAAAGCGTTTTTCTGAGGCGATGAAGATCCTCCAAGAAGTGAGTGATCTTGTCGATCCTTGGACGATTTATCAACGAATCCTCCAAAACCAGATCGATCATGTGACACACGAACTCCAAGTGGGGGAGGAATTCAGCCGATGACCCATCAAAAGCCTTCACCCACTCGACTGTATATCAAAGGATTCTTGCCCTGTTTGCTCCTTTTTTTAATCCTCTTCCCTCTTGGAGTGGGTCCAGTTGTGTCGGATGATCCAGCTCCTTGGTGGGATCCCTATCCCCGAATAGGATGTGACACATCGGATAACGACGTGGTCGATGAGATTATAGTACCCACGAATGATTCTTCTTACTATCTCTATCAGTTGACCAGCTTTAGTTGCAATCGAGCAGTAGACCGGGATCGACGGATTGTCGGCGGCTCAACTTCCTATCTCACTGATGCGATGGCCACTTCTGGGTATCCTCGATGGTCATCTTCGGATGGGAGTTTTCCGAACGGCGATATTGGAACGTCTGTTAATTGGAGAGCACCCTACTATCCTGCCGTAGTCCAAATTGCAGTAGCGGAAGATGATGTTCCATCACCGGTCCCACCCAATGAACTTGGGAGCCGGGGTGATGCTGACAGATTTGTGGACACCCGGACCGTCTATTCCGTAGGCGTGGATACGCTTACATGGAATGATGAGGGGGAATGGGTTGTCACCTATGAAGAAGACCCTCTATACGTATTAAAAGATACGCCGGTTCAATTCAGGGCCTTCAAGACCCCCTATCAAGCAGCGAGCTGGCCTTCCGGGAAACCAGTCTGGGGTGGCAGTGCAGGGGCCTCGGGAACGGGTGAGACTAAGACTGTGACTTTCAGCACAAAGTCCAACAGTCTGACCGACTACAAAACGGTTACCGTGGAGTGTGGAAATGTCAAGACAGTCAAAGTGATCGTTTATACTCTGGAAGGTATTCTGATCCCCGATTCCCAGTTTGCGGGTAGAAGCCAAAATGATTATGGAATTGAGGAAACTGTCTCTCTAAGCTATTCAACAGATCCCACAGGTCTTCCGGATCTATCGTTGGAATGGGTAAAAACTGGTGGAGTCGGTTTGATTCTTTTCCCTGGCTGGAAATATGATGCACAGCATGTTGAGGGTGGCGTGACATTGAAGTTGAGGCATACCTTTGGCCCGTCGAAAGGACTTGGTCCTTCCTATTCCGGAATGGTCTGGAAACCTTCCGGAACTTATATGACACGTACGCATCCAACAACCGTCTTGCACTATCAAGGTTACGCTTCAGCTGGAATTGAGCTCCGGTATTGGTTAAATCCTTCAAATGTTTCATTCTCAAATCTTCTCTTCAAAGAGGGAGCATGTTCTCCTACTGGTGTAACTGGGTTCTTTTTACACTGCGAACCATGGAACTCTTATCCAAACGGTACGATTATTCCTAATCATAGAGAAACACCAACCCCTCCAAGTATAATAGTGGTGGATTACCATGGTTCTATGGTAAATGGAGTTGATCACTCATTCACCGGACAGGCGAATCCATATGCTGCAGGTGAGTACACCTACCCAATCCCCACATTATATAGAGATGAGGTTCCATCATGGCATACTTTTGGTCAAACTTCTGACGGGGGTGGTTCATTTAACGCTGCTGGTTATGCCATTAAAACTAAGGATGGAGCTTCACCTGGATCAGCGGCATTAAATGATCCAGATTCAAATTACTGAAGGAGTATGGAGATGAGCACAATATCTTTGATTTTGGTTCTATGTGTGGAACTCGTTCAAAGCGCTACTTCGCCAACAAATTCGGTTGTTTACTCGGATAATCCCCCATACACCAGGGATTTCGAATTGATTGAGAGTCTCGGTCAAGCGAAGGATTCCGCTGGCCTTGAGCACATGGCTGCAGATCTTAAAGCACGCTGGAAAGACGTAGACATGGATTGCTATTGCCGACTCATGTATCAGTTATTGGGTCATCTTCGGACCGATTTTGACCCGGTAGATTATGTCAAGCTTCAGGCGTTATCCGAGGGCGTGCTAGCCGAACTCGAAAAGGAATTTACGCGGTCTATCAATCCGGTCCTAGTGCCATATTATTGCGAATATCAAATAGGTCATATCTCGCTGATCTATGGCACCAAGTATTACTACACCGCCAAGGGTGATAAAGATAACGAGACTTGGCTGAACCAACGACGGGATGTGATGATACAATTGTTGAAGGTATGGAGATTGATTCAGAATGAAAAAGATTCAACTTGGGATATCAACGATTGGCTTCCGATGAATGTCGATCCACCCAATGGTGCTCCAACTGGAATTAGCCCTGAATCTATAAAGGATCCCAATCTTCGTGCAAAGTATGAAGATGATATACAAAAAAATGCCGAGAGACATAAGTCCTGGAGGATTCAATACGAGATATGGAAGACTGAGGGCGATCTGAAAAGAAGATTGCTGAACGACATTAAAGTCATGTACAACACCCCGCCTCTGGCTCCGGATGAGTTGAAAAGTCTTCTCGACACCTATGTCAAGGATGAGGAGCAGAGGAAAATGTTTCTGGAGGCGAGCCAGAAATAGGTCATCCGAAAGGACATCAAAATGACCGTACTATCACTTGTCATGGCTTTGAGTATAGGCCTCATCCATAGCGCCTCAGCACCAGCTTCATTTTCACGAAGATTCGTAGCTGCGGGGATGCGAGGAATTCCCTAGGGTTTTAGTGCTTCCGCAGGCATCGCCCTCCATTGTCTCCCACCCCCCGCTTCGTTACCCTATGGCAGGTTCACCGCTATGACTGCCTCGATCCTTGTTGTCGATGACGAAAAGAACGCCCGCGAGGGATATGCCGAGCTGCTGACCAGCAGCTTTGGCCCGGATAGGGTTCAGGTCGAGATGGCCGAGGATGGCCTGGTGGCTGCCAGGAAGCTCTCCGAACGCTCCTTTGACCTGATGGTCACCGATATCCGCATGCCCCATGTCGATGGGATGGAACTGCTCAAGACCGCGCGCGAGAAATACCCCAATACCGATGTGGTGGTGCTGACCGGTCATGGCACGATCGAGATGGCGGTCGAGGCCATGCGTCTGGGGGCGGTGGACTACCTCCAGAAGCCGGTCAACCTGGATGAGCTCGAACTGGTAGTCCGCCGGATCCTCGAACAACGTAAACTCCTCTCCGAAAATGAGTACCTGCGCGCCAAACTGCGTGAACGCAATGGTTACCGGGATTTCATCGGTGTCTCGGATTCCATGCGCAAGATTTTTGAGGAAATCCAGAAGATCGCTCCCACAAAGGCCACTGTGTTGATCACCGGAGAGAGCGGTACCGGCAAGGAACTGATCGCCGAAGCAATCCACGGGCTCAGTTCACGGAAAGGGGAACTCATCAAGGTCAACTGTAGCGCCCTCAACCCCAACCTCCTGGAGAGTGAGCTCTTCGGCCATGAACGCGGGGCCTTTACCGGCGCGGTACGTCAACGCAAGGGACGCTTCGAGCTGGCGGACAAAGGAACCATCTTTCTGGATGAAATCGGCGAACTCACCCAGGACATCCAAGTCAAGCTTCTACGTGTCCTCGAACAACGCGAGTTCGAGCGAGTCGGCGGAAACCAGACCTTGCGGGTCGACACCCGGATGCTCTTCGCCACCAATGCCGATCTCAAAAAGAAAGTGGAGGAAGGCACCTTCCGTGAGGATTTCTACTTCCGCCTCAAGGTGGTGACTGTCCACATCCCACCCTTGCGTGAACGCCGCGAGGACATTCCCCCACTGGTCGAGTATTTTGTCCGCCAGTTCTCTCAGGAAAATGGCAAGCAACCCGTGGAGATCTCCCCAGGGGCTCTCCAGGTCCTGCAGGACTACGATTGGCCCGGTAATGTACGGGAACTGAGGAACCTCATTGAACATCTGGTGCTGCTCAATGATGGTCGTCCGATCCAGACTTCTGACCTGCGCGAGTTCGGCCAGTTAACGAATGAGCAAAAAGGAATTGAGATCCCTCTCGGTACCCCCCTGGCCAGTGTGGAACGCGAGTACATCTTGAGAACTCTCGACTGGTTCGGCGGGAACCGTACCCAAGCCGCTCAAAAGCTCGGCATCGGACGACGCACCCTGATCCGCAAGCTGCATGAGTATGGGGTGATAGCGGGGGAGGGGGAGTAAATCTTTTCGGTGAAATCTTCAGTGAATGCCTTCACACTAAAAATAAAAAGAGCGGAAGCTCTTGTCTTCTTCCGCTCGCCGAGGTCTAGAGGAGGAGTGCGGCGCCCGACTCACTTGCTCAGGGTGGATCGGGCCCCGCACTCTGAAACGGGTACTAGGGGAATTCTTGCTGATTCCTTACAAAGCAGAATGCGTGCCAACCCCCTCTAGCCATCCCAATCATGGGATGGAAACCTAAGAATATCAACCATTTGCAGACACTTCCGGCATACTGTTTCGAAAATTGGAAGTGAGCGGAGTCTTCAGGGTGAGGTAGTTTTGCCTCTGGATTCTGGGCTGGAATCGAAAATGACTGAGGCACAATTACCGCAAATCAGTCAGATCCACACGAATCAATTCGATATTCCCTTCTCCCCAGATCCGCTCCACAGGGTAAATGCCCAGTAGCTGATCTACCAAGGCTCCATATCCCGCCTCCGAAACACGTCCCGGCTCAATCCACAGGCAGGATGACTGGATTCCCTGTTCCGATAAGAACTCTGGCAGATCCTGAAGATGGAGATTGAGGGCGTTTTCATCCAAAGGAAAATAGTTCACCTCTCCACTCAGGGCATTCAAATATGCCAGAATCGAGTTGTTCCTCCCCAGCATCACCGCACTTTTTTCGGGTATATGCTCAGCAACCAGACGGGCAAGCCGCTCTACCTGGCTTGAATAGTACTGTTGGTCACGCATCTGGTGATGGCCGGAAAAAAAACTGAGATACCCCAGCCCGAACACCAGGAACGTGGGGATGAGTGCTTTTTCAGTACGGCTTATGAATACCCCCCCTATCCGTTCCAGTCCCGCAATGGCAAGAAAGATCACCCCCGGCAGTCCAAGGCTCGAGGAAGCCAGATCCCCATACCCCAGAATCACTGACACCCCCAAGGGCCATATCAGATCCTGGGGCCCCAACAATGCAGGAGACAGGAATGAACGCAATCCCAATACAGCGAGAATGACGACTGGAATCCCCCAACCCACAAAAGCCAGATCGGCTATAGTGGTGATTTTCATGAAGCTGAGTGTTTCAAGATGAAGTCCCAAATCCAGGTCAGGCTTTACTGACCACCACCAGATAAGCCCCGGCAGGAGCCCCAAACCCAAACCCCACCAGAAACCTGACTCAAGTTTGGCACGGTAGGACTTTGACCAGAGAGTCCTTATCGGAACTGCCAGACCGAAAAGCCAACCCCAAGGTGCTGAAAAGGTGGCGGCTCCCAGAAAAATTCCACCACCAAACGCCTCCGCCATCCCGGTCTTGGTCCAGGGGGGACCATGGACCAGCAAGTGACCCCAGATGAGTAAAACCAGGCAAAAAGGCTGCGGACTGAGCGTTCCCGCAACCCAGGAAAGGGGCAAAAGAGAGATTCCCAGTACCGCTCCCCAGATCCCCTTCACCCATCCCAGGCTACGCCAGATCCAGATGACCAACCCCATCATCGCAAGAGTCCCGGAAAACCTCCTGAGAAGCACTAAAAGAGGATAAGGATCTTGGGGCAGGAGCCTGGCCATCCAGGGATCAAGAGTATCCGCCACCCAGGAATCATGAGGCAGGCCCCAAGCAAATCCCAAAGCGGATGCCACCCGGTGCTGATCCTGCTCGCTCAAAGGGAATGGCAAAGAGGCATCCCCGAGTATGAACCAGACCAGCAGTGCATAGACTCCCAGCAGTACCACGCCAAGATTCCCGGATGCCTTCTGTTTCGCCGCCATGAGAGCTGAAGGGAGTCTACTCCTGATTTCCCTGGATAGGGATACACCGGGTTTTTCGCAAATCCCCCTCCCGCTTTCGTCATCAGAGTGGGCGATGAAACAAAACCAAACCCAGGAGGACAGAAAAATGACCAAAAATACTTACCGGAGCCTCGTGCTGGCGTTCCTGCTGACAGTGATTCTCATCGGGGTCAGCGATGCACAGCCTCAGACCCAAGCCACCCTTTCAGTCGGTATCCATCCCGATGCAACCCCGTCTCTCTCGGCACGGGTCTCGGCCAACGACGGTTATGCAGTCGATTCTGAGATCCATCAACCTACCGGAACCACGATCCAATTCAGACCGGTCCGTCCCGGTCATGCTGGCGAAGGGAAACTCAACTATCAAGTGATTCCCAAAACAGGCGGAGGAAAAGTAGCCTGGAACTCTCATTCGAAGGAAACCAGCAAAGGACCAGACGCAGTCACGGCCAAACCTTCTCAACCTCCCATTACCCCAATGGTACCACCATTCCCCCCCTTCCCGCCGATGCCTCCAATCCCCGCACCCCCCGTGGAATTCACTTTCCCAATTCCCCCCATGCCGGGACAGCCTCCCATGGTGCCGACATTCCCTCAGGGCACGGTGACTCACCCACAGGGTGTGTGGATGCCACCAGTCATGCCGCCTGCCATCCCCAAAATGATTCCTCCATTCCCAGAATCTGCCCAGTCTGTTTCGGAAAGCACTGGAGAGGGTATGGTCAATTACCAGAAATCCGAGGATGGGAGTGGACACAGCATGAGTTGGAGTTCAAGCTCCACCAGTAGCACAACGACCACTTGGCCTCCCAGCAACCCAGGGACAGCTGGTAAAGGCAAGAAGAAGTAGGGTGACAGTCATTGTAATCCGGGCCGGGGATTCACCCCCGGCCCCCTCTGGCGGTATAAAGGATAGACAGGGGGCACCCCCCAGAGAGGTCAGGTCACGACATGCCGGAAGAAACCTCCCATACCGCCGAAATGCTCGCGATCCTGAGAGGGATCCTGCCTGAAATGATGAGCGAACACTCCCAAGCCTCACAGGCCAATCCCCCAACTCAGGAGGAGCTCTTCGACCTGGTCGAGGGACGGCTTTCCGCCACTGAACGCGAGGATCTGATTGAACGCATCGCGGTTTCACCGGAGGCTCAGGGGTCTCTGGCCGACATCCTCGCCGGGATCGAACTCTCCGCCACGGTAAAAACAGAATCCACACTGTCGATGGAGGCCACCAAGGCGCGCTGGCTCGCCAGGATCCACACTTGGTTCAGCCCCCCGATTCTGGTTCCAGTCCTCTCGGTCTGTTTGCTCCTGCTGGTGGCTTTGCCGATGCTCCAGCAGCCTAGCGTTGGTCCCGGCTCAAGGGGCGGTGTCCGGAGTGTCGAGGAAGGTCTCTTCACAGAGGAGGAAACTCCAACACCCACACCTCCGGGAGGTGTCCAGATCTTCATTCCCGGAGAATCCACACCGACACCCAGCCCCACCCCCGCAGATGAGATCCAGGATTCGACGAGGCCAGAAAAATGACTCCAGAATCCTCCACTCCAACTCCCCAGCTTTTAATTCCAACCCAAGAGCAATTGAGGAAGGTCACTGGAGATTATTTCGAAACTTACCGGAATGTGGCTTGCGATTACTTGTCCTTCACACTCAGTAGGGATGATTTCCTTGATGCCTGGTTTGACCGTGCATTACGTTTGAGCGCCAAGACGGGACTCCCATTCGAGGAAGTTGTCTACAAGAAGATCAACCACTCCGACCTGTACCTGGCCATCGCGGTTCTCTGCAAGGATGAGAAGGTGGCTTCGAAGGCCCGTGATGAATTCACACGGCGTTACTATGAACCGGTGGCCAAGAAGTATGTAAAAACCCGCTGGCCGCAGCTTTCCTATTCGCAGGATCGTGTTCAAGACCTGTTCCTGGCTCTGATGTATGAACACTTCCCCTCGGAGAAGACCGGCCATAAGCGAAAGGGCGAGAGCAAACGCCCGCCACTCTTGACCGAGTACCGTGGCGAGGGACCCCTGGCTGCCTGGATCACCCTCACCCTGGGGAACATGATCCGCGACAGCCTGCGTACCACAGTGGAGGATGTCAGCCTGGATGAGGAACGCGAGTCAGATGAGGATGGCTCGAAGATGCGCCGGGTCGAACCCGCCGAGTCAGCCACTCAGCCGGCCGAACTGGACCGTTCACCTTGCATGAAGATGCTCAAAGAGGGGCTCTCAATCGGCTGGCAACGTCTCAAACCACGTGAGCAGCTGGTCCTGATCCTCCAGACTCTCCACAAGGTGCCGCCCTCGATCATCGCCCGGAAAATCTTCCAAGTGCATGAGGGCACCATCACCAAGTACACCACAGGAAGCCTTGAAAAGATTCACCAGGCAATCACCGAATTCGCCCAATCACAGATGCGGTTCAATACGAATGACATCCGCGACTGCTTCCGTTTCGCACGGGATGCTTTCCCGGATGCGGAGGACCTGGCCGCCGGGATGGTGGCTCAGGCCGCGGGCGGAAATTGATCAGAGGGCGGAGGAATGACCTCTACCCCCCACCCCAGCCCTCCCCCGCAAGGGGGGGAGCCATTTTCCCCCTCCCACCTTGCGGGGGAGGGTTGGGGTGGGGGTGTTGATCATGCTCTATCCAAAGACCACCAGGTGTTTCCCCAAATGCTGTGCCAGAGCTTCGGCATATTCCTCACATGACTCCCGGAGTAAGGCCTTGAGCGGCTGCGCGAAGCGTGTTCCCCCATCCGCGCTCAAGACCGCACCGAAACAGACATGCAGAACCTGGCGGGGTGAGTCCGCTCCAGGATAGGCCACATAATCCTTTTCCAGGTCCTCATCCTTAACACAACTCGGATCGGGGAATTCCCTCAGCGAGGCCTTGATGTGGTAAGACTTGCGTTGCTCCTCGAAGACCGAAGCGCTGAACAGCGCGATATCCCGAAACAGAGCCGGAGCTTTACGCACCGCAATTCGCAAGGCTTCCAAATAACTGGTCCCTGAAGTTTTCAGGTGAACCTGCCCGCCGGTTTCCCGTGCGATGATGGGATAGAGACTGAACTTATCAGAACCGGAGTGAACCGAGAGTTTGTAAGGACCTTCCTGCCGGGCGATGGCGGCGTGAATCCGAAAGTCCGCTTCAAATGCAGCCAGGTCCCCGATGTAATCAATCGCTTTTTGAAACTCGCCCACAAAACGCGGCGCCAGTGAGGTGAAATGTACCCCCAAACGTTTCAGCTCCCGAGCGATGATGAGGTGTGCCAGGTGGCTGGTGGGACGCGAAGTTTCATCAACTGAGACCTCAAAATCGAAGAGCTTTTCGCCTTTCCAGCATCGTTCGACCCAATGGTAGAGCTCCCGAATCCTCAAAATTGCCTGACCATAGGTCAGAGCGATACGTTGGATCGAAATTTCATCACTGGAAATCTCACCTACACCCTTGACTGTGTGAGGTTGGGCATACTCCTGCATGTAGTGACCGAAATGCTCGGATTGTTTGGAACAGAGCTCGGTGAACTCACGTTCTACCTGGTTGTCTGTCAGGCGTAAGACTTCATCACGGACCGCATCGGAGGGATCCACTGTAAAGAACGTGAAACCAGCCTCCACGCAAGCGGAGATCTGCTCCTCGGTCTTCATGTGGTCCGCATCGGCACCCCAAAGATCCCGGAAGTCCGATTCCCCAACCGAATTTGCCGCATCCCACATCACCTGAGCAGGCGTGCGTTCGATCCGTTCCATTTCACGTCCGGACTGCTGGGCGAAAATGGGGACAACCCGTCCCACCACACCCTGGCGCTGATGGGCCAACAGATGCCCTGGCGTGGCCAGCCCGAGACGGTCCCCATAGCCCATCGAGGGAGCCAGCTTGCAGGGTTGGGGCCTGGTCCAGGGTTTCTCTTTCCAAAGGGAGTGGAGCTGTTCGAGCTGCTCTGGTGGATTTTGGAAAATGGACATGGCAGTTCCTCTCAGTTCTGTCTCGAAAATTGAACGGCATAAGCCGGAAAACAGGCGAAACAGCAAAGAAACAGCTCATTCAGCTCGCCCACGAGTTGTACTCGTGGGCGGAACCCTTCTAGCGGAGTTGAACTCCGCCGGGGGGCATGACAGAGTTGAGCCGCGTGGGAGTATAACTCCCACAGAAGGCCCCGGCACCGGAGTTCAACTCCGGCGCCAGCTGGCCGGTATCATCATGCGAATGAATTCGCTACTCCGGTATTACCGTGAAACCCCATGGGAGCTATCTTTTTGAGGCCGCCTCCCTTCTCATCCGATTAACCTCACGGTGGGCCAGGCGGATCACCTCCGGCAGACGGAACCGTGTGCATAGACGAAGAACCCATTCCACCGAGGTTTCGAGATCGCTGCGGTGGCCGATGGAGACATACACCGGCTGGACACCATCACGAGTCCGCAGTGCGCGCCCGATGACCTCCCCATGGTCGATCAGGTCAGCCCTGGAACCACGCATTCCCCAAAGCGGTTCATGCTCCCCCACCAGGAGCGACTTGGCGCATCCCACGGTGGGGCAATCCCACAATAAGCCCGCATGACAGGCCAGTCCGAAACGGCGTGGGTGAGCATACCCCTGGCCATCCATCACGAGCAGATCCGGTTTCCGCCAGAGTGGTTCCCACGCCTGATCCAGCAGTGGCAACTCACGAAAGGAGAGGAGACCGGGAACATAGGGAAAGGATACCGAACCGGAGAAGCGTCCAATCTGTTGGACCTCCAGGCTGGGCCAGGAGCAGACCACTATGGCCGCGAAGCCATCCGTGGCACGTTTTTCATAAGAACAATCCGCCCCTCCGATCAGGAGTCCCTCGCGCGGCGGAGGAAGTGGCTCTTGCCTTACCATCCCGGCGAGCTTTCGCTGTCGGGCAATCGCTTCCTTGGGGGTCAGGTCAGAGGGCAGGATCTCCATCACTGGTCACGGGATCTTTACCAAATAAGGCTTCGTAATCTCTTTCGATTTCCTCATCGCTGGGAACCCGGATCTCCTCGGGCGGAATCCAGACGATCTGCCCATCTCGTGAAACCACCACACTCTGCCCAAGGCGTTTGTGCTCAGCCAACGCCTTGGCCACCCCACGGCGGACGCCGAGATAGGTTTTTCTTGTGAAATCGGTAGCTCTTACTTGAGTTTCTGTTTCCACGATTGCATGGTCTCCCACACATCCGACTGGACAATAGTCAGCTCACCAGAAATACCGCCGTAGGCGATGAGCAGTGGATTATCACCAGAATTATCATAACAGCTCCAGCTATCCGCGAGAGGGAGGTAAAGATTAAAGAAGTTCAGAAGGCCCCTTCGATAGCGTCTTTTCACAACATCCTCTTCGATATAATGACCTCCCAATGATGCACGTAACTTTACCCGCGAGGTCGAAATTTGGGGATCTTGGATGAACACAAAAACAACATGCAGAAGGTGGCCTTTCTTCCTCCAATCATCAAGCAAAGGTGTAAATATCCTCGAAGCCATCGTGGTCTCAAAAGCGAAGCTGGTCCCTTGATCGATCAACGAGTGGATGCGTTGGAGCATCAATCGCCCGGCCAACAATTCGTTCGCGCTTGGATTGAATGGAGAAAGACCCGCCGCGATCGAGTCGGCATTGATGAACTCCACGATTTTGAGGTGATCCGGAAGAAGAGTCATGGCCATTGTGGTTTTTCCGGCTCCATTGGGCCCCCCGATCATCACAATCTCCGCCACCGTTTCTCCTCCTCACCCGGATTGACTTGATCCCGCCATCGTTTACTGGATAATGGCATAATTGAGGAACCTCAACCTCCACATCGAAGACAACT
>CAYZUX010000066.1:0-24932 GCA_964481775.1 uncultured bacterium
GGCATGCGGTGCCCTCTCATGGTCCACCAGCCACCGGCTCGATATGGCAAAACCAATCATGGCAAGGACGACTGCCACATAGTAGCCCCGGTTGAGTGATTTCATGGGATCTTCATCGCCCTTAACCTTGACCGAATAGATTCCAACTACAGAGGCGATGATACCGAAGGCACGTGAAACCAATGGAAAGAGCATCACACCCAGGATCCAGGAATCCGGCGTTTCCGGATTGGCAGCTTTGACAGTGGCCGCCATGGTCGCACCGAGGATCATGGCGCCGATGTTCTCAGCGGCGGTGGACTCGAAAAGGTCGGCACCACGGCCCGCGCAGTCGCCGACATTGTCACCCACAAGGTCCGCCACGACTGCGGGATTGCGGGGGTCATCCTCAGGGATGCCCGCCTCAACCTTGCCGACCAGGTCCGCGCCCACATCGGCGGCCTTGGTGTAGATACCGCCTCCCAGCTGTGCGAAGAGCGCCACGAAAGAAGCTCCGAACCCATAGCCTACGATCAGCAGCGGGATCTTGGTCGGCTCAATTTCGGTGGTGGCTTTCACGAGGGCATACAGACCACCCACGCCGAGAAGGCTCATGGCGACCACCATCAGTCCCGACACCGCACCACCACGCAAGGCGACCTGGAGAGCATCATTGACACTGGTGATCGCACCTGCGGCGGTCCGGATATTGGCACGGATGCTGACCCACATGCCCACATAACCGGCCACGAGGGAGCAGATCGCGCCCAGGACGAATGAGAGTGTGATCCAGAAGGCCAATACGGTCCGCGAACCGACTGGATCAAACTCATGATGTTCACGAACCACGCCATACCCCAGGAAAAGTACCACAGCCAACACCAGCGCCAAAACACCGATGGTCCAGAACTGACGAGCCAGAAATGCCTCCGCTCCCTGTTTAATGGCGTTGGAAATCTTCTGCATCGCCTCGGTTCCGGTGTCACGCGCCAGCACCCACTGGGCCAGACGATAGGCGGCCACCAGTCCAAAAACACTGATGACCAGAACCACAACCAATAACAATATCTCCATAATCCTCGCTCGCTCCTTTCTTTATGCCGTCATAAGGATTAGATATTCCCGCTCTGTTAAGCGGTTGTTTTCACAATAAAAAAAAGACTGCTAATCATCCCCCTGGGCATCGGATGACTTCCGGTTGATCTGGTTCATGGCGATCTCAAATCCCCTCGCCAAGAGAGTTTCAACCCCTTCCACGGAACGATCAAGAACAGCCTTGACCACAGGGACCTCCTTATCCTCGAAAGGCCCGAGCACATAATCCACGCCAGTCCAATCCGGGGGGCGCGGCCCGATTCCCAGACGAAGCCTTCCAAAGTCAGTGCAGCCAATCTCATCCACCACCGAGGCGACCCCATTGTGGCTGCCCGGTCCTCCCTGCCGTCTCATTTTCACAGTTCCCAAAGGCAGGTCCAAATCATCATGAGCAACAATCAGGTCTCCGGTTGTTGCATTGAAATGACGGAGCAGCTCTGAAATGGCTCGTCCCGAACGATTCATATAAGTGAGGGGCTTGGTCAGAACGACTTTCTGACGCTGCCTGTTCACCACTTCATACACTGCATGGGGAGTGGTCTGTGAAAGGCCAACTCCCCATTTCCTGCACAACCAGTCCACGAGGAGAAAACCGTAGTTGTGGCGTGTCTCCTCATATTCACGCCCCGGATTTCCCAGCCCGGCGATGATCCACACGATGACCTTCGCCGCCGGGCTACCGGATCAGCTCTCCTTGGATTCCTCGGCCGCTTCACCTTCAGCAGCTGGGGCCTCGGTACCCGGTGCGGCGGCGCCCGTCTCGGCCGCAATGGCGCGTGGTGCATGAACACCTGCAAGCACACGGTCCTGGGGAGTCAAGATGCTGAAGGTCATTCCTTCATGCACGAGATCACTGACATGCACTGATTGCCCCATGGCCAAATTGGACACATCCACATTCACGCGTTCCGGAATCTCGGTGGGCAGTGCCTCAATGTCAATTTCACGCAAAACCTGTTGGAGGACGCCACCCTGGCGGACACCGATGGGCAGACCGGTCACATGGACAGAAACCGTGGTATGGATCGGCTTGGTGGCATCCACACGCCAGAAGTCCGCATGTTCTATGATCTGAGTGACTGGATTGACATCCAGTTCCTGGAGGAAGGCCAGCGATTGGTCACCAATGGTGCCCTTTTCCTCAACCGTAAGATCCACCAGCAGGTGGTGACCCTCATGACCCTGCATGGCCAGAGCAAGCTCACGGCGTGGCAGCGAGATCGGCATGGGTGGTTTGTCCCCTCCATAAAGAACGGCTGGGATAAGGCCTTGCGCACGCAGTTTCCGCGCGGCTCCTTTGCCTGTCTCATGACGAGGCTCGGCGTGCAAATCTACCTTCTGCATGTAAACAGCTCCTTCCTGTCCGGAGTCCAATCTTCACAGCAATAAAGCAGATTGAAGGTTAAACTTCGGACAGCACGATTGTCCCTTAAACCGTCGGCTAACTCAACGGTTTTCCCGGCCACCGTCGCAACCCGGTGGGAAAGCTCAAAGCTCTTCCATCTTGAGAAACAGTGAACTGACCGTGGTCTCGTGGTGAATACGGTCGATCGCCTCGGCGAGCAAGTGGCCCACGCTTACGACCTCAAACTTACCAAGTCTTTCCGGGTCAGGAAAGGGGATTGTATCGGTAACGAAGACTTTTTTGAACGGGGCTGCCTCGATCTTTTCAATGGCATCCCCGGAAAGGACGCCATGGGTCGCACAAGCATAGACATCTTCGGCACCCTGACATTGAAGGGCATATGCAGCCTGGCAGATGGTCCCTGCTGTATCGATCATGTCATCCACCAATAAAACGGTCCGACCATCCACATCTCCAATGATATTCATGACTTCCGCCTCGTTTTCCCGTGGACGGCGTTTGTCGATGATGGCCAGTGGGGCACCGAGGATTCGTGCCATACCCCGTGCACGCTTCACGCTGCCCAGATCGGGAGAAACCACGGTCAGATTTGTTAAGTTCAATCCCTTGACACGTTCCACAAGGATGGGAGACGCATACAGGTTGTCAACCGGGATATCGAAGAAACCCTGGATCTGGCCGGCATGGAGGTCCATGGTGAGCACTCGGTCGGCACCGGCGACAGTGAGAAGGTTGGCCACCAGCTTCGCCGTGATCGAGACACGCGGGCGGTGTTTGCGGTCCTGGCGGCCATATCCATAGTAGGGCAATACCGCTGTGACACGGTTAGCGGAAGCCCGTTTGGCTGCATCGATCATAATGAGCAGTTCCATCAAACGGGCATTGACTGGCTCTGAAGTCGATTGCATCAGGAAGCAATCGGTACCACGCACATTTTCTTCGTAAGCCACATAAATCTCACCATCACGGAAACGCTTGATGGTGATGGCACCAACCGGGATCCCGAGGCACTTGGCGATGGACTCCGCTAACGCAGGGTTGGAGGTACCACTGAAGATCTTCATGGATCCCCGTTTCATGGACGCCCTCCTTTATCACGGAGTGTGGCGAAGGGGCCGACTGTCTGGCCGGCATTCACATGGGCGTTTTCCACGAAAGAGGCATTGACTACCGCTCCATCCTCGATCACCGCCGAGACAATCTGGGTGGAAGGGCCAATGCGGCAGTTCGCGCCGATGCGGGTCTTGCCGGTGATCAGGGTTCCGGGGTAAAGGATGGTGTCCTTGCCGATTTCCACCTCCTCATCCACGTAGCAGGAGGCGGGGTCGAGAACCGTGATGCCGGACATCATGTGACGGATTAAAATACGTTCACGCAGGATTTTCTCGGCCTCGGCGAGCTGAACCCGTGTATTGACACCGATCGCCTCGGAATAGTCATCGGTGATGACCGCTTCCACGCGGCAGCCCTGTTCGACCAGGATGCGAATACAATCAGTCAGGTAGTATTCGTTCTGAACATTCTGTGGGGTGATCTTCTCAAGCGCGCTGAAAAGGGCTTCCGAGTCGAAACAGTAGGATCCCGTATTGATCTCATGGATCGCCCGTTCATAGCGGTTGGCATCCTTTTCCTCGACGATGCCCTGGAGGCGGTTGTCCTCATATCGGAGGATCCTTCCATAGCCGCGCGGCTCGGGCATTTCAGTGGTCAGAATGGTGGCGGCGGCATCCTGGTGACGGTGCCAATCGACCAGGTTACGGAGAGTCTGGACGGTCAGCAGCGGGGTATCGCCGGCGAGGATCAGGATATCTCCCTTGTAACCCTCGAAGGCCTCCCGTGTCATCCGGACGGCATGACCTGTTCCCAGACGTTCGGTCTGATCAACAAAGATCACATCCTCTCTGCCGTTGAAGGCCCTGCGGACCTGCTCACCCTCATAACCGACAACCACAACATGGCGATTGGCCTCGGCCTCCGCCGCTACGCGCAGGACATAATGAAGCATGGGGTGTCCACACACCTCATGAAGCACTTTGGGGCGGTTGGACCTCAAACGAGTTCCATCTCCGGCCGCCAGAATGACCGAGTTCAGTTGTTTCAAATCCGTCACCTTTGCCATTCAGAGTTTTCGCGGACCACAGGGGGACGCGCATCTTTCACTCCAGCCCTCAAGCAGCATCGCGGCTCCGCAACCAAGCGGGATCTCATTGAATCCATGAGACTTGAGGGCATTTCAGACGCAATCATGATGATGACCCAGCGGTTACGGGGTTGTCAAGTTGATGGGGAGACGGGTTGTGATAAGCTCCTCCCCCCTCTTTTTGGACAGCCGCTGCACGAAAACAACTGAAGGGGCATGATTTAGATAATCCTATATGAGTTATGGAAGGAGCCTACATGAGAATTCTTCAAGGTGTCGTTCATGGACGGACCATTGAGTTGGAGGGGGATCCTGGGGTAGAGAGCGGGAGCTAGGTCGAAGTTTTGCTACAAATCAAACGGCTAACCGCACCACGTCGTGGATGGGAATCAGGAATTGGTGTGATTCCAACGATAAAGTGGACTGATGAAGATGACGAGATTTTCGCGGAGATCCAAACTGGGAGGAGAACCTCCATCGAACGAGGCATTCAAGAGTGAGGTTCTTACTCGATACCAACATCCTCTCAGCCCAAATACGGCAACCAGCACAGTATGCACACCGCTTCATTCAATACACGGGTCGTCTCTACTCCTCCAGCATATCGATTGCTGAGCTTTATGTCTGGGCCTATCGCCGTTCTGATCCAGATGAGGGCTTGATGGCTATCGACTGCATGCTGAATTACCAGGCAGGGGTTGTCAATTTCGACACAGTTTGTGGCAACACATTTGGAAAAGTGCGAGTCAATCTCAGGAAGCATGGGATCGAAGTTAACACAGTTGACCTGATGATCGCGTCTACTGCTCTCACCCATGACTTGGTTTTGGTGACCCACAACACTTCTGATTTCAATAGAATCCCGGGATTGGTTCTGGAGGACTGGCTGCGTTAATTTTCTCTGGTTATCCGACCCACTTTCTTTTCTCCCCCCTCCTCAAACATCATCAGTTCCATCAAATTCACCAGCCCGCCCATTAGTTGATATTGAGAGTGAGATGAGAGTGTTGGAGGGCAGATAACCAAGACCGATTGTGGATATCAAATCCCCGTCTTCTGCCGCCACTGAACCTCCTGGATACGTCCCTCCACAAGATCGCTGTATGGACTGGTGGGGAAGTCTTTGGCAAGACGGGCATAGGTGTCGGCAGCCTGGAGAAACTGCTTGTCGAAACGGTAGGATTCCGCCAGGAGGTAGAGAACCCGTGCCGCCCGTTCACGAGGAAGCGCATTGAGATCGATGGCGGAAAGTTTTTCCGATGCGCGTTTGTAGTTCTTAAGATTGAAGTAAGACTCACCGAGGAGGAGCTGCGCCAGAGCCAGGGGACGCTGTCCCTGGGCGGCATTACAAAAGTACTCCAGGTCACGTGCCGCACGTTCATAATCCTCCATCAGGAAGTGAACACTTCCAAGAAGAAACAGTGGCGTATCTTCAGCGGGGAAGGCCTTTCGCAGACGGTCTGCCTGATCGAGGGCCTGTGTCAGCAGCCCGGAACGAGCCGCTTCGGGAGCCAGGTTGTATTCCGAGAGATAACTCTCGCAGATGAAATAACGGGCCAGGCGGGCTGAGTGGGATTGTGGGTCGGTTTCAACAACTCTCTGGAGTTCACGCCGGCCTTCCTCGTAGTCGAAACGCGATATCAGCGTTCTTCCCAGGGCAAGCCGGATCTTTCCCTCCGGATCCTGGTTGGGGAAACGGGCCAGATAGTTCCGGTATTCCTCGATGGCCTGATCATAGAGACCTTTTGAATAGTAGGATTCCGCAAGTAACCGCCAGGCAGCAAGCGCCTCGGGGGTTTCCTCATAGTCGATCAGGCGCAATAAAGTTTTGATGGTATCCGCCGCGCGTGTGTAATCCTTCAGAAGGAACTGGCAGTGCCCCAAACGGAAATAGGAATCACGAAAGGCCTTGTCATCCACATAACGTGTCTGTCCAAACTGGTCCACCACATCGCGGAAAAGCTGTTCGGCTTCGCTGTATTCACCGATCTGGAAGAGGGCCGACCCCAGGCGATAACGGACACGGTAGGCATAAACACTGGTGGGGAATTGCTCAAGAATCCGGCGATAGGAACGGACTGCATCCCGGTAATCCTGATTCACCTGGAAGAGGTAGTTTGTACGGCGCATCATCGCCAAAAGGGAGTCTTCACCACGGATTCCATAGTGGTCATTCCGGGAAAGGGCGGCCTGATATGCCGTATCCATCCTCTCAAAAAAGGTTCTCTCGCCATTGCCGGACAATCCAGGTTTCAGGATGCCCAACTGGTAATAGGCATGGCCCCGGAGATAGAGAGCCTCGGTCAGATCCTGATCGCTTAATGGAGCATCGTCCCTGTTACGGACAAGCTCGAGGGCCTCATAAAGGTCTGCCTCCGGAGAGGCCCCCTTACCAGCCTCCGCACGCGCCAAAAGGGAACGTGCCAGGCCTGAGATCACTGAAAAGGGAGGAGGACGGTCTTCCAGGGGGTCTTCAGGGATATTCAGCATCTCCCGATAAAGGGCAATGCCTTCATCCGCGCGTCCCAGCTCACGAAGCAGGCGCCCGATGTGAAGTTTGACATCCAGGGGATCAATCCCCGTCTTCCCAACCGCCAATCCCCTCTGTTCGAGTTCGCGCATGTATTTGAGGGATTTTTCAAGGTTTTCCTCCCGAATCCCCAGCTCGTAACCCGCAAGTTCTTCCCAGATCTTTGAGAGACGAAACAGCGTGGTGTTGGTCCATTCACTTTCAGGGGAGGCGGCCAGGGCGGTTTCATTGGCGGTGGCCAACTGGCGGAGCCTGACTGAATCTATGTCCTCTCCATTCTCCTGGAGATAGAGAGCATCAGCCAGACGATAAAGGGCTCTTTGGCGAAGTGGCTCAGGTGGCGCTGCCTCCAATACACGCTGAAACCGATCCGCTGCCATGGACCATTTTTTTTCACCCGCATAAGCCTCACCAAGGAAATAAAGAGCCCGCAGCCGGTAATCCAGATCGGCTTGGGACCACTCCTCGGTGGCACTCCCCAAAATGCGAGCCTGACTGGTCAACCCCTGATTCATTTCACTGAGAGCATCTCTCAAATTGTCATTGTTCCGATGTATCCGTGCCATATGCTCGTGGGCTTCGGGCACCAGATGGCTATAAGGATAACGGGAGGTGACCTTTTTGTAGGCTTCCAGGGCGGCATCGAAACGATTCGCCCGCTCATGGGTCAGACCTTCCTCAAAAAACCGTTCGTCACCACCTGGGCCATAATTGGTATCTCTCAGCATGAGGGATCCTGCAACCAGGCCCACCGCCACCACAAACGTTCCCACCAGGGCCAGTTTCTGCTTGAGATCCAGATGGATGGACGGGAGGAGACGCTGTAAACGCCTCAGAATGGAAATGCGCTCAACCGGCGGAACTGTGTTCAGATCAGGTAGCCCCTTGGCCAGATCATCCACCAAAGCCTGCAGGCGTATGGAGCTCATTTGCTCGGCCGGTTCCGGCAGGATGAATCCGGAAAGATCCTCAATCCCAATTTCTTCGACAATTTGGGCCTGAGGCTCCGGTTCCATTTCATCAGGGAGGCCGGAAGGAAAGTCGGGGAAAGACTCAGCCGTTCCCATATCCAGGTCCCCCCGGATCTCCTCGATCCGGTCAAGCGAAGCCAGCAGCAGATCTGGCTCCAAGCCGGGACCTCTCTCGGTTGAGGACCCGGTGCGGGAACTGGCTGGGAGTTCCGCATGATCGGTGAAGTCACCCTCGGGTAAAGAAACCTCCGGAAGAGTCAGGCTCTCCCCGGCCTGGGCCTGGTCTTGGGTACCTTCCATGGGGAGAGTGGAACTGCCGCTGTCTATTTCCGGAAGGAGTTCCTCCAACGATTCCAGGAGGATCGGGAGGTCATCTCCCGTGGATGCCGGCTGCTTTTCCGATGGGATCTCTCCTGCCTGACCAATGGCTTGTGTTTGCTCTCCAGGCAGTGACCGGGCTGAAGTTGGAACTGGTTCAGGCGGGGTCGATGGCGATTTCAGCGGAGCCTTACTCCGTTTACGCCCTGACCGGCTGAAAAAGGCACGCAGACGTGACAACCAGCCTTTGCTGCGAGCTGTAGTAAACTGGTGTTCAAGAAACTCCGCCACCTCATCGGGAAGGTTTTCCTCGAAGGCGAAATCTCCCAGACCAGAGTCCGAGAGCTCCTTCTGGAGCGCCTCCACCCGGACTCTCAGCTTCCTGGACAGGTCAATCAGGCAAGCCATCGTTCACTCAGCCTCAAGGGATTTCAATTCCCGCCTGGCGAAACTCGGCCAGCTTGTTACGCAGCGTCCTTACGCTGATTCCCAACAGCTCCACCGCACGGGTACGATTGGAGCCACAGTGTTTGAGGGTCTCCAATATCAACAACCTTTCCGCTTCGTAAGTGGTCATCCCGACATGAATCTCAAGTCCATCACGGTGAGCCGGGAGATGAAGTTCTTCGGGTAGACAGTCGGGTGTCAGGATGCCATTCCGGCACAGGATGGAGGCCCTTTCGATAACATTCTCCAGTTCACGGACATTCCCAGGCCAGTTGTAGCGCATGAGAGTCTGCATCGATTCCTGGGAAATTTCCGAGATGGGATGCTTGTTTTCATCGCCATAGATTTTACAGAAGTGTTCTACCAGCAGGGGGATATCCTCCTTGCGGTCACGCAAAGGCGGAAAGGAGACAGTGACTACATTAAGGCGGTAATACAGGTCTTGACGGAAAGAGCCGGATTTGATGGCCTCTGAAAGATTACGGTTGGTCGAGGCCAGGATGCGTACATCCACTGCTATGGGAGCAGTGCCACCCACCTTGTCGATTTCGCCCTCCTGGAGGACCCGCAACAGCTTGGCCTGCAGCCGTGGCGACATCTCGCTGACTTCATCGAGGAAAAGAGTACCGCCATGAGCCAGCTCGAACTTGCCGATTTTACTGGAAACCGCACCGGTGAAAGAGCCTTTTTCATGGCCGAAAAGCTCACTTTCCAGCAGCTCCTCCGAAATCGCGGCGCAGTTGACCGCCACGAACCGTTTGTCGGCGCGGGGGCTGTGGGCATGCAGGGCACGTGCTATGAGTTCCTTGCCCGTACCACTTTCGCCGACAATGAGGACCGTGGAACGGGTAGGGGCCACCTGCTCGATCAGGTCGAAGGCTTTCAGCATGGCCGCGGACCGCCCGATGATCTGATCGAGACGGTCGCGTTTCTGAACCTGACGCCGGAGGGTACGTACTTCCTCCTTGAGGTCTCGAATGGATAGTGCTTTGTCGACCACAACCTGCACTTCCTCGACATCGAAAGGTTTACGGAGATAGTCGAAAGCTCCAAGTTTCATGGCCTCAACCGCGGTTTCCACCGTGCCATGGGCTGTGAGAACAATCACCACAGTCTCATCCTTACGGGATTGAAGCTCTCGCAGCACCTCAAGCCCGCCCACCTCGGGCATCTTGAGGTCGCAGATCATGACATCGGGGGACCATTCAGCGGTGATGGCCAGGGCCTCACGGCCATTGGCTGCCTCGCGGATCTCGTGCTTTTTTCCGAGAACGCGCGACAGCAGCGAGCGGATCCCCGATTCATCATCCACGACCAGGACTTTCGCCATTCCATTGCTCCTCAAAACTCACCCGGAACCGGGAAGTAGAGAGTAAATGCCGCACCTTTGCCGGGAGTGCTGTCCACCCGGATGACTCCTCCATGTTCTTCGACGATCCGGTGGCAGAGTGCCAATCCCAGGCCGGTTCCCTCATCCTTGGTGGTGAAAAAGGGATCGAAGATTTTATCGAGGTGACGGCTCTCGATTCCCTTCCCATTATCCTTGACCGAGAGAACAGCCAGAAGGGTGAGCTGATCTTCTGAGCCCCAAATCTCCTCCCGGGTTCCCAATGTGAGTTCCAGCCGTTTTGGATGGGTCATCGCCTGACGGGCATTGATGATCAGGTTCAGTAACACCTGCTTGATACGGTCTCGATCAAGAGGGAGAAGCGGGATCTCTTCAAAATTGAGGATGATTTCGACTTGTTCTCTCTGGAACGCTTCACGCTGTTCAGCAACAACCTCTTCCACGAGTGAAACAAGGTCTGTGCGCTGGTCTTCAGGACGGATGGGGCGGGAAAGCTCCAGCAGGCTTTCGGTGAGACGTGCCAGCCTGTCAATTTCCCGGATGAGGCGTGTGGAGCATTCCTCGCGGAAAGCCGGGTCTTCATATTCGAGGGGGAGAAGCTGAAGGAAGCCGCGCATGGTGGCAAGGGGATTACGCATCTCATGGGCTACACCGGCGGCAAGCTCTCCGAGGGCGGTCAGGCGATTCGCACGCCGGACTTTTTCTTCCAGGAGACGTAACCTCGAAAGATCCTCGAAGACGATCAACGACTCCTTTCTCTCCAGGGGATTTTGGCTTGTTCCCGCGATGGGAACCGCGGTGAAGCGGACCAGGATGGTTCCACCATCCCGAGTGCGAAGGCGGATTTCACCAGAGCGTGTGGGAGTATCCCAATCGGCATCATGGGGGATGATCCGGTGGATTTCCGTGTCGAGGAGATCCTCGATGCGGGAAGGGGCATCGGTCCCCCACCCCAGGAGAACTCGAGCTGCCCTGTTGACACGAGTAAGGTTCCCTTCCGCGTTCATGACCACCAGTCCGGTCTGCATGGAATCGATCACACGGTCGAGGAACTCCTTGACTTCCTCGGTTTCGCGCATCCTGCGGGCGAGTTCATGATTGACCGCTTTGAGCTCACGGTTCTTGATTTCGAGTTCTTTCAGGAGAGAACGAACCTGCCCCTGAAGATGCTGATGGGCAGCGATGAGTTTATTCGTGGTTTCCGTGAATATCTCAAAATGCCGTGCCAGAAGACGCGATTCATCCGGCGAGAGTTGAGGCATCTCCTCGGGACGCAGGACAAGCAGCTGATCCGGTGACATCGCTTGTTCGTTATCAGGGGGATCAGGATTTCTTGTCATAAAACTTGGATCTCTCATAGGCATTGTGAGCGGCGCGTTTCTGATAACCCTGGCTGGCATTACGATTCTTGCGAATTTCCTGAAGTTTCTGGCTGATGGCTTCTCCCTGTTGACGGAGTTTTTCCTCATTCTTTTTTTGAAGATCGAGAATCTGGGAGATCACATTCTGAAGGTCCTCCACCTGCCTCTGGAGTCTCTCACGAAGGGGAGCAGGAGCCTGTTCCCGGACGGACTGCCAGATTCGATTGCTTTCATGGAGCTGCCTATCGGAATGTTGAATCTGTGAGAGAAGAGTCTGTTTCTGATCAATCCGAGCAGCGGTCTCCTCGATTTCACCTTGGTCAATCGAGGTCTCCTGCTCCCGCTCAATGGCAAGGAGTTGAGCGTAGAGAGCATGAGATTCGGCCAGTCGCCGAGAGAGAGTGAGGGCACACTCCTCCAGCGAGGGTTCGGCTGGTTGATTCATGGATTCCCCTCCAAGCTGGGAATAGTAGCTCCCCCGACCAGCAAAGTCAATTCCTATCTTATTCATTTCATTAGCACTAGTGATGTGAATTTAAGAAGAGATGTGAGAATTCATTTTTCCTGATTCCGGGCCCTTTGAGGAGACTATACTTACTGACCGGTAGGTGTAGACTTACCAGTAGGTTTAGACCAATCGGTAAAATACAAATGGGGAAGACAGATGAAAGGACAATCTCAGGAGGAACCACACACCGGTGACCCGGGAAATCAGACTGGCGATGTGAAGGCGCGGGAGAGATTGTTACATGCTGCTGTCGAACTCTTCGCACGGAAGGGATATGCCGCCACAAGTGTGAACGAAATAGTCAGAGCGGCTGGAGTGACAAAACCGATTCTCTACTACTACTTCGACAACAAAGAGGGAATCTATATCGAGATTCTTAACGATGCCTATGGCAGTCTGGAGCGGCTGCTGGATCAAGCCATGGAATGGGGGGGAACGGCGATCGAGAAAATCCGGCGGATCGTCTTGGAAAGTTTCAATCTCTTCCTGGAGAAGATCGATGCCGCACGGGTGGTTTACATGGTGTATTACGGAGCACCACAGGGAGCACCAGCCTATGACTTCGACAGGCATCGTGACCGGCACATGGAGGTGCTGCTGGGATTTGTCGAAGAGGGAATCCAGAAAGGGGAGTTGAAAGCAGGCAATGCCATGGACATGGCCATTGTGGTCACTGGACTGTTAAGCGTCGCCATGGAAATGCAGTTGTGTAAAAGCGGCCCGACCATGGAGCCTGGCGACCTGGTGAGGACCCTGGAGTTGGTGTTTGATGGAATCGCTGTCCAAAAGGGAACACAAGGATGAGTAGAGGGACATTACTTACTTTATTGATTCTGGGTGGTGTGGGCATGGGAACCTTGACTTTGTCGGCACGTCATCATCCGGAAACACTTCCTGAGGGAAAGGTGGGACCGGTTCCTATTCCGGTGGAGGTCACCACCGCTGTCCGTGGGGAGGTAACGGAAGACATCGAGGTGGTGGGAACTTTGACACCCAAAAAAGTGGCCGCCGTACATTCTGAGTATCCTGGAGTTCTATCAGAGGTACTGGTCATGGACTGGGAAGAGGTCAGGGAGGGGGAAATTCTTGCAAGGTTGGATCGACGCGAGATCGAAGCCCGTGTGGGACGTTGTGTAGCCGATGTCGAAGCGTGCCATGCGGAGATCCTCAAGAACGAAGCCTGTCTGCGTCATGCGAGCCGTGAATTTGAACGCGTCACGACCCTCAACAGTGCCAATGTGGTCCCTGAACGCAGTCACGATGAAGCGGTTCGTGCCCGGGATATGGCTCTGGCTGACCTGGCGGGAAGTAAAGCCCGGCTTCGGATGGCCGAAGAGAGTCTCCGCGAAGCACGCCTCCAGTTGGAAAAATCTGATATACGAGCTCCCATCAACGGGATCGTGTCAGCCCGCAATGCGCAAGTGGGCGAAAGGGTCGATGGGTCGGGTTCAGGCAAACCGCTGTTTGAAATTGTCGATAACAAGATCCTGGATTTGATCCTGTCGGTACCTTCCACCTGTTTGGCCAAAGTCCGAGTGGATCAAACCATCCACTTCACTACAGATGTTTTTCCCGGGAAGACCTTTTCCGCACAGATCAAGTTCATTAATCCCCGTGCGGACAAAACCACAAGGGCTGTGAGTATTCTCGCGGAGGTTCAGAACGAATCGGGCGAGTTGAAAGATGGCCTTTATGTCAGGGGGAAGATTGAAACCTCCCACCGTCACAATGTCCTCTTAGTCCCTCAGGTGTCCGTACTCTATGAACAGGACCCGGTTCCTCATCGGTATGTCTTTATTGTCAGCAATGGGAAGGTACACCGCCAATCCGTGGAGACTGGAGCTCTTCTGGAGAGCAACGTGGAGATCGTAAAGGGGCTCGAAGGCCATGAGCAGGTGGTCACCCGGGGAGCATTCCTGCTGCATGATGGGGATGTAGTCATGGTGGCTTCCACGGAAAACCCATTGGCCAAGGCAGAGGAGCATTGAGGCATGTTCCTTTCGGACCTATCCATCCGGCGTCCTGTTTTCGCGGCGGTCATGATGCTCGCGTTGGTGACGCTGGGGTTGTTTTCCTATGTGCGTCTTCCCATCGAAATGGAGCCGGATGTTGAGTTCCCTGTGGTGACGGTCACAACGGTATACCGTGGAGCTTCCCCTGAGACCATCGAGCGTGAGGTCACCCGGCGGATTGAAGAATCAGTCAATCCGATCTCCGGTGTTAAAAACCTGAGCTCGATTTCCAAGGAGGGGGTTTCGCTGGTCATCATCGAGTTCCACCTGGAGAACCGGGTAAACGAGGTGGCGGAGGAGGTACGCACCAAGATTTCGGCCATCCGGGGGGAGATGCCGCTCGAGATCGAGGACCCCATTATCCAGAAACTCGACCTGCAGGGTTTCCCGGTCATCTCACTGGCGATCCGCTCGGAGGTGCTTCCACCACGCGAAATCAGTCAGCTCGCTGAGCGGAAAATCAAACGCCGTCTGGAGAGTCTCCCCGGAGTGGGCAAGGTCGAACTCGTGGGAACCTCCAAGCGCGAGATTCAAATCGAGCTGGATCCCTCCCGCCTCGAAGCCTTTGGGATGGGGGTTAACGAGGTCATCGCCGGTCTTCAGTCGGAAAATGTCGACACCCCATTGGGACGTATCACAGGAAAGCAGACCGAGGCCACTCTGAGAGTCGCAGGGAAGCCGAAAGAAGCGGGCGATTTCGCGGAGATGGTGATTGCCAACCGGAATGGCCATCCGATCACTGTGGGCGATGTGGCTCATGTAGCCGATACGATTGAGGAACCACGCTCGCTCGCCCTGGTCAATGGTGTTCCGGCGGTGGCGATGAATATCCTCAAGCAATCCGGAGCCAATGTGGTCGAGGTTGTCGATCTCATCAAGAGACAGATCCAGCTGCTCCAGAAGGAGCTTCCTGCGGGAACCGTGATCGACGTGGCTGTGGACCGCTCAGTCATGATCCGTGACTCCATCGAGGATCTGAACACAAGCATCCTTCTGGGTGGTCTGCTCACCGTGATGATCGTGTTCTGTTTTCTGAACTCCTGGCGTTCGACAGTCATCACGGGACTCACTCTCCCGATCTCGGTGATCTCTTCGTTCATCGTCATGAATTCATTGGGAATGAGTTTGAACATCATGACCATGATGGGGGTTTCGCTTGTCATCGGGCTGCTCATCGATGATGCCATCGTGGTGCGGGAGAACATCGTGCGTCACCTCGAGATGGGCAAGGACCATCTTACCGCCGCCCGAGAGGGAACCGATGAGATCGGCCTGGCGGTACTCGCCACAACTTTTTCGATCATCGCCGTGTTTGTTCCGGTAGCCTTCATGAAGGGGATTGTGGGACGGTACTTTTTCCAGTTTGCCACAACAGTCGCCTTTGCGGTTCTGGTCTCGTTGTTTGTTTCATTCACCTTGGATCCCATGTTGTCATCACGCTGGACTGACCCGGACATCGGTCATGCGGGACGGAGATCCTGGATTGTCAGGTTACTGGACAGATTCAACACGGCTTTCGAGAGGTTCGCTGATTCCTATAAAGGCATGATCGCCTGGTCACTCGATCACCGTGGGCTGGTCATCCTCTGTGCTGTCCTTGCCTTTGGCCTGGGACTATATGGTTTTTCAAATCTGGATACTGCTTTCATCCCGGATTATGACCGTTCGGAATTCCAGATCACTTTTGAGACGGCACCCGATGCTTCCATAGAGGAGACTGGAAACCGCCTGGAGGTGTTGTTGGCCAAGCTGAAAGAATTTCCTGAAATTCATCACACCTACGCCACGATTGGAGCGGGAGATGCAGGCACGATCAGGAATGGAAGCATCTATGTGAAGTTAGTGGAGAAGTGGGAAAGGAAACGGGATCAGGATGAAATGCGCCGTGTCGTCCGCGACTGCCTGGCGGAGGTTCCCGGATTGATCCTGTCAGTCGAGTCGGCCTCCCATGAGACCGCTCAGAAACCTCTCCAGATTCAGGTACGTGGAGAAAAGATCGATCAGCTCAAGGCCTATGCCCGGGAGCTCAAGTCCGGACTCAAAGAGATTCCCGGAGTGGTGGACCTTGAGGTCTCAATGGAGTTTGACCAACCGGAGTATCGTTTGGTGGTGGACCGCAAGCGTGCCGCCGATGCGGGTGTCATGACAGAGGACATCACGCAGGCGCTGGCCACACTGGTTGGTGGAGTGGAGGTTTCCACCTTCGAGGATGAGGAGGGAGAGGCCATCGATGTCCGTTTGAGATTGCCCCAGGATTTGCGTCAGGCTCCCGCGCAGGTCAGGAATCTGAGAATTATCGGACACGGGGTGGATGGTGGGACTACACTACTCACGTTGGGCGAGCTCACCACCATGGAACAGGGGATCACCCCCACCGAAATCAACCGGCGGGGAATGACACGTCAGGTGGTGGTGAGTGCGAATCTGGACGGGATACCGTTAGGCGCCGCACTCGAGAAGGCGCAGACATACATCGACCGGCTCGATGTGGATCCTGGTTATACTGTTGGCTTTTTTGGCGAGGCTGACGACATGAGCGAAACCTTTAGGTACATGATCGAGGCACTTCTGCTGGCGGTGATCTCAGTCTACCTGATTCTGGCCGCGCAGTTTGAGTCATTTCTTGACCCCTTGGCGATCATGTTGTCTCTGCCTCTATCCATTCTGGGAATGGCAGGGATGTTGCTGATCACCGGGGATACCGTGAACATCATGTCCATGATTGGGTTGATTATGTTGATGGGGCTGGTCACGAAAAACGCCATCTTGTTGGTGGATTACGCCAAAGTACTCCGAAAAAGAGGGATGGAACGGAGGGAGGCATTGATTCTTTCGGGACGTACCCGATTGCGTCCCATCATGATGACCACAGTCGCGATGATCTTTGGGATGGCTCCCATGGCGCTGAAGATTGGCGCGGGGTCGGAGATGCGCGCACCGATGGCCAGGGCGGTCGTTGGCGGGCTGATCACCTCCACTTTTCTGACCTTGTTAGTCATCCCAGTGGTCTACACGTTTCTGGACGATGTCGAGAAACGGCTGTTCGGAAAATCCAATTCAAAAAAGGAGGAGCGTGCAGTTGAAATGGTAGTTGAATTGTAAGGGAGGAGGATTCCCCTTGGTCTGGGAAGACCCCTTCCATGTATTCACCACGGTACAAACCGTAGAGGCGGAGCGGTCGCGATATTGGGGCTGGATGAGACCTGCTCACCTTGAGACAAACATCTGTGAAGGAGGGTGATCAATTATGGGTGAGATTATACAATTTCCAGTCAGAACCAATCATCAGGAAAACGACCAATCATACCTGTTCCAGGAAGAGCCACCCGAGGAGTTTCTCAGCCGCCTGTGGGAGCTCCTTTCCAGACGGCCTGAAGTCCGTACACAACGAAATGGTCCTGAATTCCGTGAAATCAACGGGGAATCAGTTTGAGATTACGGATGAGATATTGACAGTGCAGGTGAGTGTCAGTACTTTCTGTTCCACATAAGTGAGGCGGCAGGAGAATCGGGAAGTCCGGTGGAATTCCGGCGCGAACCCGTCGCTGTAAGCGGGGACGAAAACCGCACGGTGCCATTGGCCATGAGGCTGAGAAGGCGCGGCGAGTAGAAAGATCCGCAAGCCAGAATATCGAGCCCTGTCCGCTTTCCGCGTAGTCTTCTTCGGGGATAGAAGGCGGATGGCCCGTATTGTTTCTTCAGGGCGCCCCTTTCGCATTCACCGGAAGGGGCGCTTTTCGTTTCCGGGCGCTCATTCGGTGCTGTGAAATCAGTTGAGGATCCGCATCTTTCTCCAGGAGACAAAACCTGTCTGGAGGAGGTTTGTAATGACCCGCTGTCCGATTCTGTTGTCCATCTGTTTGTTTTCTTTCCTGCCCGTTTGTTACCCCCAAACACTGACATTCACCTCGGTTCCAAGAGGATACCTTGATGGTTCCATCCCCTTGCCGCGCAGCTTTGCCGGTGGGCTGGGAACCAACCCTGTGGATGACTCCCTCCTGTTTGTTTCAGTGGGAACTTATCTTGATACTCAAATCGCCAGGATCGACCTGGAGACAGGTTCCGCAACAATCGTTGCCCATGGGCCATTCGGGAATATCGCTGGAATCGCGGTCCTCAATGCCACTCAAATGGTCCTGGTCGACAATGCCTCGGCTCCAGGGGGACCACCTGACAAGACCATTCTGCTGGCATCAGACATAAACACTGATGGGGACTTTGATGATGAGGGAGAGATCACCGAGCTGATCGCTCCGATCCTGACCGGTTTCTTTGGCTGGAGCGGTGCTCAGGCCAGAGTGGCTCCACCTGGAAATCCCTGTGGTATCCCTTCCGGATCGGTTCTCATCCAGACCGCCGATGGAGGTGGCACAGGGGAGATACTGGTCATCACCAATCCCCTTGGAATCCCCGCTTACCGTCCGGCCGGGGGATCTTTTTTCAATGGATTCGATTACAACGGCGGGTTCGATTTCGACAGCCAAGGACACCTGGTCTTGGGTACGGCCACGGTCACCGATCCGATCCTGTTTACCATTTCAGGAAGGATCCACAGCCTCATCAATGGTGATAAGGACGATGTCATCGAGGAGGGCGAGGCCAACATCATTGTCGACACGGATCAACTCCCCTCGGGTATCTCGGACCTGATTCTGGATGGAGAGGATGATGGGTTCTGTGTCAGTGGTGGGACGGTCTACACCTTCCGGGAACCTGCCGATCCGCTCCATGAAACCACCACGGTTTCCGCATTTGCCACCACCAATTCCTATTTCCTGAGTGGAATTATGATCAATTCCAAGGACCTTCCCTTCGATGCCAACAGCGGCCCCCGTGGAGCCACGTTGGTGATCGGCGGCGGTTTTGGAGAGACGAACCTCCTCACACTCAAACCTACTGGGTCCGCGGACTTGAATGAGGATGGGATGGTGGATGCCAATGATCTGATGCTGTTCCAGGATCAGTGGAGGAGTGTGACGGGTCCATGAAGCAGCTCGGAAGGATACTTGTATTTAGCCTGTGGCTGTGTCTATCGGGTGCCATATGGGCAGGAGAATTTTCACCCCCAGTGAAAATCACTGATGGCACACGCAAGTACCAGATGAGCCGTACCGCGGATGCAGTCATGGCGGTTGACTCCACGGGGATCCTGCATATCACTTACTGGGCCGGGGGACTGGCGACCACGCCGGGAACTCCCAGTTACATCTTCTACCGCAGTTGGGAGCCTGGGGCCGGATGGTCAAACCAACAGGCGATCGATGATTCCACCTACGCCACTTATCACGTCGGGGGGAGGCATCCCAGCCTGGCTCTCACTGCTGAGGAGTCGGTGTGGGTGGTCTGGCACGACCACCGTCACTGCACCCCCATCGGGAACTGGATCAATAACACCGAGATTTATGGCGATCTTTGCCCCAAGGGTGGATCTTTCAGCACCACAGATATCCGTCTGACGAACACAGCCGCTGACCATTATGGTGATAACAGCTACACGCCCAAGATAGTCAGAGGTCCCGATGGACGGATGAATCTTGTCTGGTATGACTACCATTATGATTTTGGTGTTCCGGATATCTTCCTGATGGTTTCAAATGCCTTTGGATTTTTCGCACCTTTGGATAATCTCGCTTCAGCAAGGGTGACTCAGCTGACTGAGCGTGGAGGTACCCCTCCTTTCACAGTACCTGACATTGCGATCGATCCAGAAGGCACACGTCATATCGTGTGGGCTGGAGGCACTGGGGCCGGAGTGGGTCTCTATTACGTTGCAATCCCCGCCGGGACCAGCACAGGTACTCCCATCCAACTCGCAGAAGGAGCCACGGATTTTTTCGATCCGCCACATATCACAACAGGCTCCAATGGAGATGTGTGGATTTTTTATGGTGATGACACAGTCATGGATGAGGAGGAAATCACCATCTACCTGAAACGGGCTGGGCAGACAGCTTTTGAAACACCTTTCACATTCCCTTTGGATCCCTCGCGGCAGTACGGGGTTGATGGAGCCGCCGACTCATCAGGCCGACTGCACCTGGTTTGGGTGGATGAAAGGGAGGGAACACAAATCCGGTATGGGATCTATGACCCCGGAGCCAGGGTGTTGACCGGGGAACGTATCCTTACCGACAGCGATAGTTATTGGATGAGGCCCTCCATCGAGACGGATGCTCCTGGAAACCTGTATGTTCTCTGGGAGGAAGATCTCTCAGTTTCCACCGGGGATATCTGGTTTTCCACCACACGCGACCCGGATGCAACCGGAATTGACAGATGGAAGGAGTATTAACGGTTTTTCTGTTTTTCAGGTCCTGTCTCCCTTTTTATCTCCAACCATTGCTATACTGAGCAGGGTTGATCCCAGTCCCCGGTTGCTGTGGGGATAGTGTGGGTCCATTGTTCGAAAACAAGGGGATGGTAAGGTTATCTTGAGGGGATATCACGCATGAGGAGATGAATGCCATGTTGTTGAGACCTCACAAACAAAACGCCTTGTTGCCCCGGCTGGTTCTCGTTGTCTCCGGTTTGTTTTTCCTGGTTCCAGGAGCAGTTTACAGCCAGTATACGGCTGCTCCCGTAACTGTCAGCGAACCAGTAGCGGTACAGATGATACAGGCTTGGGCGAAGACCCTGGCGAAAAATGATGTGGCAGGATTGGGGCTTTATTACGCGGATCCTTTGATGGCGGACCCTTGGCGTCAACGTATTGAAGCGGCCCCCATCCGTTCCGCGAATCTGGTGGCGGTCCATGGGATCCGTCCCGCTCCCGAAAAAATGTGGGGGGGGGTTCCGCTTTCGGGCGAGGTCCGGTTTACCGTGGAGTTCCAACTGGAGGGGTACAGCGGGATTGTCCGTGAAACCCGTGTCTGGGTACTCACCAACAAGAATGGATATCTGCAAATCGCCAACGAGGTTCGTGAACAGGCGCCGGAAGGCGGAACTCCGGATCCTCAAGCCTCAGCCTTCCCCAAGTTCGGGAACGATCCCGCGCCAGTCATCCCTCAGGCAGCGGCCGCTGGAACTGTCGCAGTGGTCCCCACACCCGTACCGCAAACAACAGCTCCGAATCCTTTACCCACCCTCAGCCGCAATGAGGGGCCGATCGAAAAAGCCAAGCTCATCCAGGAACTCTGGGATCAGTTGCTGATGCGTTATAAAAAAGCCTACGAAATGCGGAGTGAGCAGCTCTACCTGAAGTGCTTTGCAGCCAAGCCCGATGCGGCACTCGTAGAGTTCCAGGACCGGATGAAGAAGTATGGCTGGTTGCAGATCCTCGACCTGGCCATCGATGAGGACTCGGTGCGTGGAAACCAGCTCAATGCCCAGTTCCGTTTTCGTTACAGCCTTTGGGGACCGGGATTGAAAAAAGGGGAGATCATCGAGGTCAATGCAGCCGCCACCAAGGGAGGCCAGGGGTGGAGTCCCGGCTGGCGTTTCAGCCAGTTCGGCGATGAGGTTATCATAAAGCCTCAACGTGCTCCGGGGTACTACCCAACGCAAGCCATGATGCAGAGCGCCATTACACCGAGAATGCCAGGCCAGCAACAGGCGCAACCACTTTCTCCCTTCAACTGGTTCAGGAGATAAGCGGAGGAAACCTCACCCCTAAATCCCCTCTCCCGCGAGGAGAGGGGACTTCTCTCAGTAAACCCCACACGGTCTTGACCCCTGCAAGGGGGTTTGGTAGCAATGCTTGTCTCCGGCGTCTCGATGGAGGTATTCCCGCCGGAAGTTATCCCATTGGAAGGTGAGCAACCACGCCGATGTCCCAACCCGTTTCCCTGGAACCAACACTGAAGCCAACTCTCCCCTACCGTACTTACTATGCCCCTGAATTGGTCAACCTTCCACTTGGCACGGAGGTCCGTCTGGCTGGCTGGGTTCACCGTTGCCGTGACCATGGAGGGTTGGTTTTTATCGATCTGAGAGATCCACGCGGGATTGTTCAGCTGCGAGTCACCCCCGATTCCGCAGGAACCACCCATGAGGTAGGTTCCAGAGTTCACCCTGAATGGGTGATTCAGGTCACCGGCAAGATCCAGGCCCGCCCTGAGGGAACCGAGAATCCCAACCTCCCAACTGGCAATATCGAAGTGGAAATATCCGACATCAGCATCCTCAATACCGCGGTGGACCTGCCATTCGATGTCGCCGATGAAAATCCCATCACCGAGCAGCAGAACATCGAATACCGTTACCTGGCGCTCCGACGTGAAAGTGTGGGACGCATAGTCCGTTTCCGCCATGAGCTGGTGCGTTTGGTGAGAGAGTATTTCTACGAAAATAACTTCATCGAGGTCGAGACTCCGCTTCTCTCCAAAAGCACTCCTGAAGGCGCGCGCGACTGCCTGGTTCCCTCGCGCGTTTTCCCTGGCAAGTTTTACGCGCTCCCACAATCGCCCCAGCAATACAAACAGCTGCTCATGATCGGTGGTGTGGAACGTTACTTTCAAATCGCGCGCTGCCTGCGCGATGAGGACGCTCGTGCGGACCGCTTGCTGGAGCATACCCAGATCGATTTCGAAATGTCCTATGTCCAGCGTGATGACATCATGGCGGTGCTGGAGGGATTGATTCTTCGTCTGGTGGAAAAACTCACGCCCGAGAAACGTTTCCTGGCCACTCCCCTGCCCCGCCTGACCTACCGTGAGGCCATGGACCGTTTCGGTTCAGACAAGCCAGATCTGCGTTTTGGCCTGGAGATCCGTGATTGTACCGATCTCTTCAAGGAGACCGAGTTTCAAGTCTTCCGCTCGCTGGTTGAGAAGGGCGGAACGATTCGTGGCTTCTGGTGTCCGGCTCCGCCGGCCTTCAGCCGCAAGGAGATGGATGATCTCACTGCGGTGGCACAGGAACTCGGAGCGGGCGGCCTCGTCTGGGTCTCCTGTACTGGCGGCGAGTTCACCTCCCCCATCAAACGCTTCGTTTCCCCGGAATTGCTCACCAAACTCCGCGACCGCGTGGAATCCACGCCGGGCGATGGGACCCTGTTCATGATGGCGGGCGAGGTCCATGACACGGTGTTGGATTGGCTGGGACGGTTCCGGCTGAAGATCGCGGAGCGTGCCAAGCTCCAAGATCCGAATCTACTGGCTTTCGCCTATATCATCGACTTCCCGTATTTCTTCTGGGATGCCGAGAATAAGCGTTATGACCCCTGCCACCACATGTTCGTGATGCCCAAACGGGAATATCTCGACACGATTTTAACCGATCCGCTGTCCGCGCTTTCCACCCAGTTCGACATGGTTTGCAACAGCTATGAAATGTGCAGCGGCAGCGAGCGTATTCATTTCAGCTGGCTGCAATCGGAGATCATGAAGCTGGTCGGCATCGGCCCGGAAGAACAGCAGGAGAAGTTCGGCCACCTGCTGCGTGCGCTGTCTCTAGGCGCGCCGCCGCATGGTGGTGTGGCACCCGGCGTGGATCGTCTCGTGATGGTGCTCATGGGTCTTCCTTATGTCCGCGACACCATCGCCTTCCCCAAGAGCCAGCGCGGCGAGGACTTGATGATGAAGTCGCCATCGTTCGTGGATGAGATCCAGTTGAGGGAGTTGGGGATCAAACTGCGGTAGTGGTTTATTATTGATGGAATTCATGGATTCTTATCATGAGCGAGCAACATCTCGACTGCTTCGAGGTTGCCCGCATTCACCGCCATGTGAAGTGGGGTATATCCGAAGCGGTCCTGGGCGTTGGGATCGGCTCCATGTTCGAGGAGCAGCATCAACATCCCCATGTCAGTAGGGTAGATCTGGATGTTATCGAAGCATAAATGAAGTGGTGTCCTCCCCCATCCATCGCGAAGGTTTGGGTCGGCTCCATTCCTGAGTAATTCCTCCGCACACTCCACATCTCCTTTGTGCACCACCTGATACAACAGTGGTCCCAATTCTGCCCCTCTCGCTGCTCCATGAATGAGCAGGAGCTCAGCAGTGGCGGGGGACCGGGCGAGATCGAGCGGTGTCTTGCTGGAGGAATTCACGCGTGCATTCACATCGGCTCCGGCCCGAATCAGCAAATCGCACACATCCACATGTCTCTCCCGTGCCGCGGCATGAAGGGGCCGTTTCCCTCCCCAGTCCGTGAAGTTGACATCCGCCCCTTTTCCAATCAGTAAGCGAACAGCCTCTGTCTTCCCCTCTCGGGCAGCGATGAACAGTGGTGTTGGCGCATATCCATCCTGACCGCGCGAATCAACCTCAGCACCCGCATCCAGAAGCAACTCCACCGCACCGGCATTGCCCTCAAAAGCGGCAAGGTGAATGGGTTCCCAGTCGTAGTTGGTCCAACCCGGGCCTTTCATCGGAGCCACTTGGGAATGGACAATCTGAGGGTCACGGTTGATTAGTTCAGCCACATGCTCCAAATCATTGGTTCTGATCGGACGATCGAGCGGCCAGTAGAAGAGGTGGCAGACCACAATCACATAGAATGGGATAAATAGAAACAGAAAAGCAGTTGGTACAAAAGCCAGGATGACTAGCACCCAGCCACCGACCGGAAGGAGGTCACATTTATTGGTCGTGTTCCCCTTTCTTTCACACCACCGGTCCCATAGCCGAAATGAGATCTCAATGATGATGTACAGAAGGAGGGTGATAGAAAGGCCCTGGAGGAAGTAATACCAGAAGAATTTTTGCGGCTCCTGGGACCACCGCACCACCGCCGTGAACAGACAAACCAACAACAGAACCCGGAGGATCTTACTCCAACGCGGAATGGAGGTGTTCCAAAGCAGCGGCATGACCCGGAAGCTCCTTTCCGGTTCAGAATCAGGGCGGTCTCCAATAATAAGTCTAGCCAAACCGGAACTGTGTGTAAGGTTACTTGCTAACCATTTCCTCCACACCT
>CAYZUX010000067.1:0-24799 GCA_964481775.1 uncultured bacterium
CCGTTACATTGTCTGCGCATCATTGCTCGACCAGTGAGCTATTACGCACTCTTTAAAGGAATGGCTGCTTCTAAGCCAACCTCCTGGCTGTCTAGCCACCGCAACATCCTTTACCACTGAGCATACACTTTGGGACCTTAGCCGACGGTCTGGGCTGTTACCCTTTTGACAATGGAGCTTATCCCCCACTGTCTCACTCCTGAGATATAAGTGACGGCATTCGGAGTTTATCTGGGTTCGGTAACCTGGTGGGGCCCCTAGTCCAAATAGTGCTCTACCGCCATCACTCACTCACTCAAGGCTCGTCCAAAAACGATTTCGGGGAGAACCAGCTATATCTTGGTTTGATTGGCCTTTCACCCCTATCCACAGCTCATCCAAGCGGTTTTCAACCCACATTAGTTCGGCCCTCCACCTACTGTTACATAGGCTTCAGCCTGGCCATGGATAGATCACACAAGTTTCGGGTCTGCCCCCTGCGACTCATTCGCCCATTTCAGACTCGCTTTCGCTACGGCTTCGAACCTGAAGTTCTTAACCTATCGCCACAGAGGACAACTCGCTGGCTCATTAAACAAAAGGCACGCGGTCAGGCATCCCGTAGAATTGCCCTCCCACAGTTTGTAAGCATACGGTTTCAGGGACTATTTCACTCCCCTTCCGGGGTGCTTTTCACCTTTCCCTCGCGGTACTGGTTCACTATCGGTTACGGGAGAGTATTTAGCCTTACGAGATGGTCCTCGCAGATTCCGGCGGGATTCCTCGTGTCCCGCCGTACTCGGGATACCTCTAGAGTCTCCGGGCCTTTCGCTTACAGGGCTATCACCTTCTATGGCTCTGTTTTCTCGCAGATTCAACTAGACCCTCGGATCTCACATTGAGGTCCCACAACCCCGGAGGGACATGTCCCTCCGGTTTAGGCTCTTCCCCGTTCGCTCGCCGCTACTAGGGGAATCGTTTTTACTTTCTTCTCCTCCAGGTACTTAGATGTTTCAGTTCCCTGGGTATAGCCTCCGCCACCTATGGATTCAATGACGGATAATGCCGCTCTCACGGCACTGGGTTGTCCCATTCGGAAATCCCCGGATCAACGGTCGTTTGCACCTTCCCGAGGCTTATCGCAGCTTGCCACGTCCTTCTTCGCCTTCCCGTACCAAGGCATTCACCGTATGCCCTTAGTAACTTGAAAATTGACGCTCGAACAACATCACCCCACGACACTCACTGCCAGACGTGGGATGCTCGGTGTCCGCTTCGTGAAAAGACTACTACTACTTCAATTGTCAAAGACCTTCCGCCAAGTCGCTTTTTCGCGCTTGACGGTGCCTGAACGTGGAACGGGGGCAAGCTATCGCCTGCCCCCGTCTTGGAGGTACGATAGCCACCCAGTCGCTCTTATGTGGGTTCCTTGACTCGCATCAAGATTTCCGTTCTGGCAAAAAGGGAGCATAACAAAACCATAGGGCCTGTCAAGACCTTCCCAAACCTTCTCCCGCTTTCACTCTCCTCCCTTTGTATTGGTTCTCCATTAAGTCTTGGTTTATCAGTTACTTGGATTCCTGTGCCGGAGAGGATTCCGGAATCCTTTTGTATCCCTTTTTCCGCCTGGAGAGGCCGACCTGTTGAGACGGTTCATTCACACACCACAGATTTGTCGAAGACGGGCCACGGACTGGATCGCCGCGCGGACAGTATGGTAGTTGATCTTCCAGGCATGGGCCATGTAGTCCCAGACCCGGTTGTTGTGCTCATCAAAGAGCGGATACCACTCCCCAACGGCGTGGTTGATAACGGTATCCATCACAAAACGATGGACATTCTCATAGGCGTCCAGATACCGTCTCTCTCCAAACAGGAGATATGCATCGAGGAATCCCACCAGGCACTCGGCCTGCTGCCAGAACTCCTTGTTGCGCTCTCGTGCAGGGCCTTCGTTAGGGCCTTCGCAATAGACACCGCCTCGCTCCCAATCGACCCCATACTTGACTGCGTGGTCATAGAGTTTGCGGAAAGCCTCGAGGTATTTTCCACGGTCGAGATCAAGAATTTTGATGGTATGATTGAGCAACCAGGCAAATTCAACATTATGCCCGAAGCTGGTGTTATCGAGAGGGCGTCCCTCATCATCATCCACATCCCGGTCAGCGCCCCAGACATCAGCGAAGAGGATTGCCCGTAGTGGCTTCCAGTCCAACGTGAACTGGGCCATGCCGGTTCCATACTGGGGATGCAGAATACGGGAGAAGATGAGATCGACAATCTCCTGGGTGCGATCCTTGTGGACACGCGAACCAGTGGCCTCAAAGAGATTGGTCATGGCTTCCATCAGGTGCATGTGGACATCGAAGGACTTACGGTCGCCGCCATATTTCCCAGGGCGTTTCCTCGAGAAGTCTCGCTCCAGGAACTCGTAGTATCCCCCACGGAAGTTGTCGGCAATCTTACCTTGCAGGACATCGTAGGTCTTGACTGCCCATTCCAGACCGCGTGGATCTTTCGAGGCCATGTAGTACTCACTGAGGCAGTATATGGCGAAGGAGTGGCCGTAGGTGAGCTTGCTGACATTCCTCGGGGTTCCATCCTGTTCACAGGTCCAGAACCAGCCTTCATGCTCTTTATCCCAGAAATGCTTGAGCATGAAATCGACCCCCTGGCGGGCGATCTCCAGGCACTTCCCTTCCCCCAGGCCGGCCCGGTGAGCCGAAGAGTAGGTGTAGATCATCCGGCACTGACAGAGGTGAGTCTTAACCCCTTCGCCCGTGGGTTTGCCGTCCTTGTCGAGATAGGTCAGGTATCCGCCATACTTCTCATCGACTCCATGGGTCAGCCAGAATGGCAGGAGTTCTTTGTGGAGATGATGATTCATCTCCTCCAGAAAATGTTCGCAGCGTGGGTCCATCAGACCATCCTCCTTGGAATGCACTCACAACAACAACCTGGTGTGACTACGGCTGAGCCGGTATTACTACCAGGTCATCAAAAAGAATCCGTTTCCCCGAATAGGGAGTTCCCCACACAGAGGGACGTCCATTGGGTGGTTCCTTCTCATCGTCATAAACAACCCATTCAGCGGGTTCCGCCTCTCCCTCCGGCCAAACCTTCGCCATAACCCGCCATTTACCTTCGGAAATCTTTACAATCTGAAGGCGGAGCTGAGTCCAGGTTCCTGATTTCCAAGCATACCTGGCGGTGACCTTTTCCTCGGTCCCACGGTGGATTTCGATGGCCTTCTTGGCGGGTTCTACAAGAAGCCGGGGGCCACTCACACCGTTGAGCCCTACTCCAAAGGAAGGAAATGTACGGCGTGTCGCCTCACTGAAAATCCGGGCCGAGACACAAAGTCCCTCCTTCTGGTTGGGACCAAACAGGATACCAAAGGTTTCCAGCGGTTCTCCAGGCAACTCCAGGACCTTGTTGCCATCCACCTCACTGACCACAAACTTGCCTTCGAGTATGAGAAACTCTTTGGAAGGTTTCCCCAAAGGTGCATCGGTGAAATGATTCTCATACAACGGTACGGTCTTCGTGGCGGATTCCTGAGCCTCGATGCCACGGGGCAGCAATGCCAGAAGAAGTAAAATGACACAACGACGCATTGGTTATGACCATCCCTTCGGTTTATTCATTACGGAGAGAGCTTAGCAGGGGACCACGCAGTGCCAATAGGGTGGCCCCCCAAATCCATAGCAGGCCATTCAGGAGGAGCATGAAGACACTCAAGGAGAGAGAAACATAAGGAAAGGCCTGATGACCCGCCAGAAGATGAGGAAACACCGCCAGGAAGCCTGAGACAGTCCCACATGCCAATCCCCAGCCGAGCAGGAGCCAATGTTCCATGGAGACCAAACGTCTAACATGTCTCTGTGAGAAGCCCACAGCCCTCAGGAGGGCCAGTTCCGCACGGCGTTCGAGTACATTCCGTAGGACAACCACTCCCAAGCCGATGCTTCCAAGCATCAACCCAAGCGCTCCGAGCGCCTGGAAGATCGCAAGATATGTGTTTTCGACAGTATGGAAAGCGGCCAGACGGTCTACGGTGGGAATGACCTCCAGTCCCACATCCTCCATCGCTTTCATGAGAAGTTCGGCAGTTCCCTTCAAAGAACCACCGGAAGCGGGAGCATCGATCAGGAACAGACGATACCCACTTTCAGAGGGGAAAAACCTGGTGAAAGCTTTCTCGGAGATGATGACATCCCCTTGCAGGACCGATCCGGACAAAGCGGCGCAAAAACGCACCTGGAATGGATGTCCGGATTCGCTGATATAGGTCAAAGTCTCTCCAATTCTCTTTTGAATAGCCCACTGTAGAGTTGCCTGATCCACAATGGCAGGAATCACATCACCGCCCTCCTCATGATCAAGGAGCAGCCAGGGAGAGGTTTTCTCCTGAAGAGCCACGTGACTGGAAAAGGAAAAAGCATTCCGGCCCGCAAGGAAGGCAGGATCAACACCCAGGAGGTTCGGGGTCTGAGCACGATTCAGATTCAGGCAACTGGCATCATCTCCTTCACGTAACCGGAATGGTACGAAACTCACTCCACCCAGATCATCGCGAGAAAGACCAAAAGCGTTACAACCTTCCTCAGTGTTCATATCCTGTAAGACTGGAAGCGTGGATTCCCCAAACAAAGAAAATCCTCCCGTTCCCGAGGAGCTTTCCTCAGCTCCGGCCAGGGGATCATGACGATTCGCGCCGACCGCAATTACCAGAAAGGTCCCGCAGGCCAGCAACGCTACCACAGCGATGCTCCGTCCCCGTCGGCGTGAGGCATTTCCCGCACTCAAAGCCCAATCGGAAAGTAGCGTCCCGCTACGGCGTGTCTCCAGACTCACAAGCCAGGCATGAGCCAGAAACAGGGTTGATACAAGACACAGGGCACCCATCGAGAAGAAAAGAGCAGGTGAGGTCGATATCCCTCCCAGAATGAACATCCCGAACGATAGTGCCAGACCGCAAAGTCCCACCCAGCGGCTTGGTATACTGGATTTTTTCCCACCCTTTCCCGGAGAAAGAGTACCGATACCATTTGAAAGTAAATCCCGGGCAGGGCGTTGAAATTGTTTTCTCAAGGTCAAGGCAATCGTCACAAGAGCGATCAGAAGCCCCATCAGGGCTCCTTCAATCCAGGTAGCCGGAGTTACCTGGAAAAGGATTTTCGAATCGCCTCCCATGGCTCCACTCCAGACAGTCGACAATCCCAGTAACACCGCCCGTGTGTAAAGCAGACCACAGAGAGCACCAATGGGACCTGCCAAAATCGCAAGGAACGCCCCCTCCAAAAACAAAAGACGCCGGACCCTCCAGGTTGGGAATCCCATTGCCAGGAGAACTCCTGTCTCCTCTCCCCTCCGCTCCACTCCCAAGACATTCAGGAGGCCCACCAGGATGAGCGCGGCCACGATCAGGAAAAAACTCAAACCCAGGAAGAGGCCTCCAAAATCCATGGCCTGGGAACTGGCGGATCGGCCCTCCGCCTGAACCGGGCGAATCATGATCCCTGCATCCTTCGTCTCAAGATTCGACAAGAGTGATGCAGCAAGTGAATCCAATGATATTTCACCGGCTGGAAACCGAATCGCTGTCAGATTGCCAAAACGGTTGCTCCACATCTCCTGGCCGACATGGAGATTCACGAAAGCTTTGGGGGTTCCTCGGTATTGATCCCAATAAGCCTCATCCTTATCCCGGATTTTTTCGACATCGATGGTAAAACCAGGTTCCCAGTCCCGGCAGTTCTCTGAACCAGCCATACCGGGGAAATCAGGCATCAGGTCCGGATCCGACCAGGTCCCCTTGATCGGAACAACGGCACGCACCACAAAGGAATGGCGTTGTTCGATCAGTTTCCGCATCGGTCCAATCACAAAGTAGGCCAGTTCGAGAGTATCACCGGGCTTGGCTTGGAGATCTTCCGCCAGCCACTCATTGATGAGGATCTCATTATCCTGCAACGGCCTTCCCTCTGGAGGTGCAAGTCCCTCCACGCCACAAACGATCGAATAGGGTGTCGCACGTTCTCCCACCCTTAACTCATTGGCAAAGTAAGCGAGGTAACGCTTCCCACTGGGAACCGTTTTCATGGCGGCATGTTCGGCAGCTGGTTCCAGAAAAATTCGTGAGGTGCGGAGTTCAGTTTTCCCAACAGATTCCAGGAGGCGTAATTCCAGGCCTGCATCCGCCAGCTGCCATGTTTCCCGAAGAATCTGGTTCAGCTGCCCGGTGGTCACCTCTTCTCCCGTGGCTCCTGAAATCAGTGTCAGGTTTGCTTTTCCGGAAAGATTGACCTTCCCCTGAAGCCAATCAATGGAAACAAAGGCATTGGGGGGGGACACCTGATTAGCCTGGAGGCCGAAAGGGCCCAGCGATTGGTCATCCAAAATGGCGGTTACAGTCACACGGGAGGCGGTGGAAAAATCCTCCACAGTGGAAAGGGGGGCATCACGTGGAAGGATACTGGGCTTTTCGACACGGAGGATGATCTCATCCCCCACCTTAGCCCCCAGGCGTGAGGCCAGCCGTGAATTGAGTGCAGCCCCTGGTGATGACAGGGATGGAGTGGTACCCGCTTTGGACAATTTCCAGAATTGGTTATTAACGCCCAGAACCTGAACACCATTCACTCGTGAATGTCCATCACCGCTGGATACCGCCCCGCGTAACAGCAGAACAGGCGCGGTGGTCCTGTGTAGTTTCTGTTCCAGGTCTTTCGCCAGGCCATCTCGAAAGAAGCGGTTATCCGCCATAATGGCATGAGTGATTCTTCCCAGCCGCGCCTCAGCCACAGATCGGAGTGTGAAACGGACAGAATCCCCCACCATGAGAGCTCCGGAAAGGACTGCGGTAGCGGTAACAACACCCAGGAAAACCCCCAGATGAGAACGCCAGTGGTAGGTCAGACTGCGTCGAACCAGTGAAAACCGAGTCAAGGCAGACACTCAGGATACCTCGATCAGCTTCCCCGCGCGGAGTTCAAGAACTTTACTCATGCGTGAGGCAACTTCATGCGAGTGGGTAACCACCAGAAGAGTGGTTCCCTGTTCCTTTTCGAGTTGAATCAGCAGGTCGATCAACTGGGCGGCATTCTCCCTGTCCAGGGAGCCTGTGGGTTCATCTGCCAGCAACAGGCGGGGACTGTTGACCAACGCCCTGACCACCGCGGCACGTTGACGTTCCCCCCCGGAAAGATGGCCCGGCCGATAAGACATCCGTCCGCCCAGCCCGACCTTACCGAGTAGATCTTTGGCACGATCGACGACAGTGGAATCGGCTTTCCCGGATCCCAGGGCAAGGGTAGGAACCAGAACATTTTCAAGGACACTACATTGGGGTAAAAGATGATGTGCCTGAAAAATCCAGCCGATCTGTTGGTTCCTGACCTGGTCAAGCTCCGGACCTGAGAGGGAGGTCAGGTCTCTTCCACACAGGGAAACGGTTCCGGAACTGGGTTGATCAAGAGTCCCGATGATATTCAGAAGCGTAGTTTTACCACACCCGGATGGACCAATAATCGCGGCGGTCTCCCCCTGCCTCATTTCAAGGTCAATCCCTGTCAAAACTGGCTCGCATGGCCCTTCTATGACAGTGTCGTAGGTCTTTTTGATTCCATTGAGTTTCAGGATAAGGTTGTCATTCATCATGATCCCAGTACTGTGGATTCCGCACCCACCTTCTGGATTTCATTTCATACCTCGGCAGACCTCCACAAGGCACCACAGTTACAGGAACTCGAAGGTTAAAGGTCTGCCGGAAATCCCCCTCGACTATCCTCCTGAGGTGCTCGGTATCCACCTCGGATGACACCGGTTCAACCAGGATCCTCATCTCATACAAGCCACGGTGATCCTGGATTTCGACCCTGTACTCGGTCACCTCGGGGTGTCTTCTCAGGATTCCTTCAACGGCACTGGGAGGAACATTCACCCCTCGGATCACTACCATATCATCGGATCGTCCTAAAATCCCCCCCTCTAAAGCCAATTCGGGACGGCCATAAATCTCCGCTTTACTCCATGCCGGCTTTACCAGGTCCCCGGTACGATAACGCAAGAGTGGCGATCCGGTCCGGAGCAAGGTCGTTAACACCAGCTCGCCGGTTTCACCCTCCAGGATCGGCTCTCCCGTTTCCGGCTGAATCACCTCGGCCAGATAGGCCCTTTCGATGACATGCAGGACACAGGGGTGATCGGGAGATTCAAAACTGACCGGCCCAACCTCGGTCATTCCATGATGATCAAACACCCGTGCTCCACACCAGACACTCTCAATCCGTGCCCGCGTCGCGGGGATGCTTCCACCTGCTTCACCCGCAACCAGAATGAGCCGGACATTTGCGCGGGCGAGGTCGAATTGTTCCTCGGCGGCAACCTCTCCCAAACGGAGTGCATAGGTGGGTGTGCAACAAAGGACAGTCACGCCACATTCGAGAATTGTACGCAAACGCGAGGAACTGCTCATACCCCCGCCAGGGATACAAAGACATCCGATCTGTTCCCCAGCCTCAAAGGCTGTCCAAAAACCAAGGAAAGGACCGAAAGAAAAAGCAAACAGGACACGGTCAGCAGCATGAACCCCGGCTGCCCGAAAAACCTCGCCCCAATTCCGCACCAATCCACTCCAACCTTCGGGAGTATCCAACCAGCGCAAGGGCGCTCCTGTGGTTCCACTGGTTTGACTGAAACGGGTGTATCTCTCAAGCGGATAGGTGAGATTGGTCCCGAAAGGGGGATGATCCCGTTGATTCAAAGTCAATTCATGCTTGGTGGTAAAGGGCATCTGGCGGAAAAACTCATCCAGGCTGTTGACACCCCTCTGGAAACCCGCAGCGCACAAACGTGGCGAGTAGAATGGATTCGATTCCAGCAACTCCGCGAGCAAACGGTTGAGTTGAACGAGCTGGAGCTCCTCGATGTGATTCCTGTCAGGTCCCCGGGATTCATTCATGGGCTTATGGACTCCACCGCTTCAGCAAGTGGAGCGGCCACATGCGGTTTGGATGTTGGAACTGCAGGTTTGTACAAAGTGACCAGGCACCCCCCCAATGCTGCCAGGAGGATCCCAGCCACGAATTGCCACCTGAGTGAGGAGAAACCTCCCGCAGGAGGGTGGATGAGCAGCGCTACCACCGCATTCACGACCGGAGCACCTGCAAACACAATCGACATGACTACACTCGGTGATCCCTTGGCGCCAAAAGCCAGCAAAACCCCAAAAGCACCGATTGCTCCCACAATCCCCGCCAACAGAGACCAGAACATACCGCTTGGCGGGAAGCTCCACGAGGCCCCATGGGTGACCAGCACCACGAGCGGTGCGATAACAGCGGTAAGGAAATAGGCCAACCCCACAAACAGAAATGCCTTGTAACGGCCATTGACTGGATCCGCCATCGAGGTTTGACCTGTGTGCAGAAAAATGCCGTAAACACCCCATGTTAACACCGTTAAGAGCGCAAAAGCCAACCATGTCATTCCTGGTTGTGTGGATTCGACTGTTCCCAAATTTCTGTCCTCCTCAATTATGCCTTATTTACAGCCCGTCCCACCGGATCGAGAAGCTCTGCCGGAGCTACTTCAATCAGGTTATCTACCTCAGGTGGAATCGGAATCGAACGAAAAGTGGATGTTTCGGAGTCTCGGCTTGCACAAACGACTGTCACCGATCCACGTGCCACTTCCTCGAGCGTGCCCTCACGTTCGGCCTGGAGAATGAAGAGATAACGGATGGTCTTGCGGCGTTTTTCCGCAACCAGAAGATGGATATGAACCAAATCCCCGAAATAGAGCGGTCTGGCATAACTGCACTCCGCCTTGACACGTGGCCAGGTCACCAGTCGACCTTGGAAAAGATTGTGAACCGAAAAACCGAGTGAAAGGTAAAAGGCATGTTCCGCTGCCTCCATGTAGCGGAAATAGTTGGGGAAATGGACAATCCCCGCAAGATCAGTGTCTCCGAATTCGACATGACGCTGATAATGGTATTCATAAGGCATAGCAATAATCCTGATTTATCCCACTTTGGATACTGGACAATGTTGGGTGATCACGTGGTTAAGGACTCGAACCACATCACGCGCCATTCTGTCAGTGGCGAAATGGTTCATAACTGAATTCCGCCCTTTCTCTCCCAGATGATGAATCCTTTCAGTGTCCAGGAACAGCGTTTCGAGAGCATTCACGAGTCCTTCAGATTGTGTGGGATCGTAGAGTATCCCACCTCCGGTAGCTTCGATCAACTCCGGAAAGGCGGCATGGTTGGGTTGGACCACGGGAACACCAGCGGCCATGGCTTCGATCACATAAAGACCAAACGCCTCTCCATAGGTGGCAGGCACTGAAAGGACACTCAGTTCTTCGAGAAAAGCAATCTTCTCGCGCCGGGTGAGATTCGGGGAAAAAGTGGCAAAGGCGCTCAATTCAGCACTGGCAAGTTCCTGCCTCAGGCTGTTTACAAAAGGTTGATCAGAAAGAGTCATCGCACCGCCCACTTTCAATCTCAGGTTTTTGACTCGATCGCGTTTCTTGAGCGCAATAAAGGCCCTCACAAGCGTCTGAAGCCCTTTATCACGGCACATCCTTGCCAGATAGCCCAACACCGGAACATCAGGCCTTTTACGTGAAGGCGAATATCCCTCAAGAGAAATGCCGTTGTAAATTACGTGCACTCTCTCAGCGGGGAGTCCCAGGCGCTTAAGCATGATATCCTTGTAGTACTGACTTACCGCAATAAATCCATCAATCTCACGGGCTCTGTGTGTTAAAGTCTCCCAGGCCTGATCCCGATAAGGCAGCGGGAGGCTGTCCAGGAAACCATCCTCTCCCTGGAGAGTACACAACACCGGAACGCCTAAGACAGTACGGATACGCCTGGCAAGTCCTGCCAACAGGGCATTTGAAAGGCAAACCACCTCAGGCTTGCCATACTCCACAAGCCACTCCACCAGCCGTTCCAATTCCTTGGCCTGCTTTCCTTCCTCGCCCAGCAGGGTGGAAAGCGTAATTTCGCCCAGATCCCGGGCTTTGGTCATCCCGGTCTTCTTCGCGGCAATTTTGAGCAGAGGAGCTGCATCGAACAGAGCATCCATCCAGCGGGGTGTCTTGCGAAACACTCCCAGCTTCTGTTGGAGATACACATTGATGCCCCCGTAAAAGAGGGGTACCTCCTCCATCACGGATTCCTCAGTCACCATGGGGAGATAGAGAGGGACCATCAAGGCTTCATGTCCCTGGCGCGCAAGGGCTTTCACCAGGGCATCATCACGAACACAGTTACCGCAGTAAAAATCCCCTGTCCCCGCCGTGATCTGGACAAACCTCATGACATGGCACCCAATGCTCGTCCATGCGGAAGAGGTTCTGGCAGGCTCGCAAAATCAGCGACAGCAGAATAAAGCGGCTTAAAATCGATGAAGAGATTTCCGATGAGACAATCAGTCACATCCCCCCTCAAGTGGGGGTATTTCCGAATCAATTTTCCGAAACTGAACGCCTGATCGTAGAAGGCATACACCAGGTTCCGCATTGCCTCGATCCCCTGACAAAGGGTTTCCCCATAGTCATTGAACCGGTCAGCCGAGTAGTCTCCATCATCCAGCGCCCGGTCAACTATTTCACCTGCCAGTTCACCACTCTTCAAGGCCAGGAAAACACCCGAGGAAAAAACCGGATCGAGAAACGCAAAGGCATCGCCCACCAGAACCAACCCATCGGCGGCGCAGTAGCGTGAGCGATAAGAGTAATCCGAGGTGAAGTGGTACTGACCGGTACATTTGCCGGGGGCCAGGTGGTCGCGAATCCACTGATTGCTTTCGATCTCACGCTGGAAAATGCGTTGAGGATCTCTTCCATCGCGGTAGAGATAGGAGGGCTCGGCCACAATACCGACACTCACGACATTGTCATGGAGGGGGATATACCAGAACCAACCTTTCTCGGGCACATAAGCGACCGTGGTGGCTCCCTCATCGATTCCTGGATCACGCAATGCACCTTCGTAGTAGGTCCAGACCGCCATTTTATTCAGGGTGGGATCCTTCACCCGCCAGCCATGCTTGTGCACCGCCAGGGCATCACGTCCACTCGCATCGATGGTTACCGGCGCATGGTATTCCAAGAGTTCCCCATCGGAGTTGACTGCCCGAACCCCCACCACTGTCTCTCCCTCTTTCAGGAAATCCTTGACCACAGTCTCTTCATGGACTTCGGTTCCTCGCTCACGGGCATTTTCCAGCAGCATTGAGTCAAACTCACTCCGCCTTACTTGCCAGGTCTGTGCCGCTTCATGTTGAAGGTGCGTGTGAAAATAAAAGGGAACTGAAGCTTTTCCATCCATGCTGACAAACTGCACACTGTATTTCCTGACAAAGCCGGAACTCTTCATCTTGTCCAGCATTCCGATTTTCTCGAGTACGAAATATCCATAGGGGAGCAACGACTCCCCGATGTGGTAGCGGGGAAACTTTTCCTTTTCGAGCAGAACCACCTTACGGCCCTTACCGGCCAGCACCGAGGCCACAGTGGAACCCGCAGGGCCTCCTCCGATCACAATGGCATCCATCTCTTTTCGTGCAATCATAAAACAGAACCCCGCTCATCTATTTATTCCCAGGCTGGTGGCAGGATTTCAACCACCTCGGCAAGCGGCCAGCCATTCGGGTCTCTCATCGCATTGCAGCGTCCAAATAGAGGCTCGTAATCCTTCAGTTGTAGTGCTGCAGCGATGAACTCATCCGGGATCACCCGGATATACGCGGATGGGTAACAGTAGTGTTCAATCGCATAATCATGCAGGATGGTTCCCAAGGGAACCTGATTTTCGAGGATCACCTCACGGTGTTCCGGGAGGAAATTTGAGAGGTGAATCTGAATGGCACCGAACTCGACAGGCATACGCTTCCCCCTTGTTACCAGAACCACTTCACGCATGAAGATCATTCCGGTCTGGGTAGCCTTCAGGACCTCGAGATCCACCGGCCCGCCATAAAAAGCCTCCAAGGCGGGGGTCATATCGCTGTCGTGGACCAGGAGCCTGTGTTGAGGCTGTGGCACTTGATCTGGTGGGATGGAGACAATGGGGGGCAATTCCTGTCCAGAATAAAATTCCGTCAGTGGAAAGAGTGGTATTTTCCGGGAAAGGGTCACAAGCGTTGCCTGTCCCATCATGTGTACCGGTCGGTCCGATGTTCCGGGAGGAAAAAAGCCCAAAGAAGGCGGTCAACTTGAAGCAGCGCCTCCCGGGTCAACCGAATCTCACCACCAGAGATGGACATCCAACCATGCTCCTTCATGTTTGCAAAAGGCTCCTTGAACCTGGTTTGGATATCAACGCCGAATTTGTCCAAAAAGTAACTCGAATCCAGGTAGCCCAACTTCATCTGGAGAACCAGTTCCCGAATGAGTCTTTCCTCCGCTTTCATCTTGAGCGCACGATGGATGGGCAAATGCCCTGTTTCAACACAATCGTTGTACCGATTGAAATCCTTTTCATTCTGGAAATGGGTTCCGCTGATCTGAGAAAAAGAGGCGACCCCCAAAGACAGTAAGTCTGCACCCCGCCACAACAGATCCCGATAGACAAACCGGGCCTTTGAGGGATCTCGAACAGCAGTATAGGCACTCCCAATCGTATACCCTGCCTTCTCCAATGCCTGGAACGCTTCACCTACCCAACGGCGCTTGGTTTCCCAATCCGCTACCGGAGCGATCTGCTTCCCCTCGGCCTTCATGGTTTTGTAAATGGTCGTATTGAATGGGATCTCCATCTGATAGATGGTGACACTATCCGGCTCCATCGCGAGGGTCTTCCGGATGCAATCACGCCAATTTTCCTCGGTTTCTCCCATCATCCCCGCGATCAGATCGATGTTGATCTGGGGGAAGTGAATGGAACGGGCGAACTGGTAGGTGCGTTCAATCTCGGGCGATCGGTGAGCGCGTCCGTTGATCCCCAGGAGCTCATCACTGAAATTTTCAACACCCAGACTGAGACGGGTGACCCCCATCTCACGAATCGCTTCCAGCTTGGACTCGGAAAGGGTACCCGGTTCACATTCGAAAGTCACTTCTTCTGCCTGGTCCCAACCGAGGACCTTTTTCAGGTCCCCTGTCAGCGCAAGCAGCTGCTGGGCCGAAAGGTAGGATGGGGTTCCCCCTCCAAAGTAAACAAATACTGGCTTCCGCCCACCCAGAAAGGCTTTGGAGGAGTAGAGAGACAACTCCTGGACCAGGGCATGATTATAGGACTTGATCTCAGCCGAATTCTTGTCCGTATAGACCTTGAAATAACAGAAATGGCACCGTTTCCGGCAAAACGGGATGTGGATATAGAGGCCCAATGGAGTGCCTGGTTCTGGAGGAGAGTCCAATGCCTGATAGGCCTCCCCAACTCGTTCAGGTGACCAGAAGGAAAAGGGGGGGTAATTCGAAACAAAATAATTCCCAGCCGTGGTGGATTGCTCTGAAACCACGGGCAGCTGGCGAAGTGCTTCAGTTGCCACTTATCTCACCTCCTGATCTATCAGGGGAATGCCTTTGGAACCGAAGGCATAAACATATCCATCCTCGCTACCGATCACCACTCTCCCCTCGGAAACCGCCGGGGAGCTGATGATCCCTTCCCCTATTTCATATGACCAGATTTCCTTGCCATCCACCAGTGAAACCAGGTAGAGACGTCCATCCTCCGATCCGACGATAACCTTATCGCCACAGATCACAGGTGAGCTGTCTACCTGTCCACGAGTCCGTAAGGTCCAGAGTGGTTCCCCTTTTTCCTTGGAAATGCAGTGCAGACGCTTGTCACGGCACCCAACAACCACACGATCTCCCGATACCGCTGCGGAAGAGAAATAGGGGAAAGCGCGGTCCTGGTAAGTCCAAACAATCTTTGCAGCTTGGATATCGACACATAGAAACTTGTTTCCATAGTGACCGGTGTATGCCATGTCATGGTCCAGTGCGACAGAGGCTGCGATGTAAGCCTCCGCATCCACCTCAGAAATTTTCTTACCATCCAGGGCAGAGATGATATGAATTCTGGCATCACACCCGCCAACTACGACTTTTCCACCAGATACAGCCGGAGAACCATTCACATAGTTATCAGTCTGGAAAGTCCAGACCGCTTGTCCACTCATCGCATCCACACAATGGAGACTGCCATCATAGCTTCCCACGATCACCCGCTTACTCTTGGAATCCTGGCCTGAGATCCAGTTGGGGCCACCAGTGATCTTGTCTCCCGTCTCATACTTCCACTCGAGGCCGCCTGAATGTTGGTCCAGGCAATAAAGAAAGGAGTCGGATGAACCAAAATAGACCTTTCCATCCAGAATCAAGGGGGAAGACTCCACCTGAGCTTCGGTGGTCATCTCCCAGACCTTGGATCCCGAGGCACTGTCGAGACAGTAGAGGTGCTTGTCATTGGAGCCGATATAGACACGATTCCCCACAATGGCAGCGGAAGAATGAACCGGTCCCTTTGTCTGAAACTTCCACAAGAGATCGAGTGAGGATGGGAGTTGTCCTTTGGCGATACCAGTCAAGGAGGGATTGCCACGCACCATCGGCCAATCTTCCGCTATACTCGTGGAAGGGAAGAAGGCCAATACAATCAGGATGGCCATGGGCATAGTGGGGTGGGTAGAGGAAACGGACGCCATGTTTTTCATCCTAGCAACCAGTCCAGCTGGGAGCAAGGAATTCACCACCTTGGGGTCTCTTTGATGGAAGACAGCCGGAAAGGTTTGGTATAAACTTGTGAGTGGGTGCCATGATTGTCGCTATTGATGGGCCGGTGGGTGTGGGGAAAAGCACGGTAGCACGGGCTGTCGCCCGCCAGCTGGGCTTACTTCATATTGATACGGGGGCCATGTACCGTGCCCTTGCCTGGCGCTGCCTGGAGGAGGATCTGGCGGCTGATGACCCCCTCCAGATGGCCGATCTGGCTCGCAGGACTCGTATCCGGTTGGAACCATCTCCCGCCGGCCCCAAGGTTTTCTGCAACGACATCGATGTCACTGACATCATCCGATCACCTGAAGTTACCGCTCTTGTTTCACAGGTTTCCGCTCATGCAGGTCTGCGTGAAATCGTGGTGGAAGCCCAACGCCAGATGGGATTGTCCGGCAGCGTAGTCATGGAAGGGCGTGACATTGGGACAGTGGTCTTTCCCAATGCCGATGTGAAACTTTACCTCGAGGCGGGGCTGGAGGCTCGAGTCCGGCGGCGTGCCAAGGATTTCGAAGCTAAAGGGACACCCTGGTCCTACGATGAGATCCGTCAATCAATCATCGCACGGGATGAATATGACAAAAACCGGGAGGTCAGCCCCCTGCGTGTGGCAGAGGATGCCATTGTCCTTGACACGACGGACCTCGACTTCGAGGCGGTGGTGGCAGAAGTGGTACGGATCATCCGCCACCACCTTTCCGAAAAAAAATGCCATAAAACGATCTGACGGAGTGGACCTTCCGAGACCTCACAGACCGCTTTCCACTTTAGAATCTCTTTCTGCCCCAGTAGGCCCGGCGGTTGACAGCCGGGTAGGCGGGGGTTGAAGGTTTCTCTTTGAGCCCCAAGGCTACCAGATCCCAGCCCTTTCGGTATTTACGTGTCAGCAGCTGATTCGCATCAGGCTCCCCTGGAAACTGTTCTTTGGAGGCATCCCACCTCAAACGTCTCCCGACGCGTTGGGATACATTGCCGATCAGAGGGATGGTTGTCAGCCGGTGGGCATACTCGATGTCACAGCTGCACTTCGTGCGTGAACGGATCCCATCCAGAAATTCACGTTTGTGGGCCACTCCGGCCTTCCCCACTGAATCGCCGGGTGCCTGATTATCCTTGATGAGTTTTCCCTCCTTGTCGAAAAGCTGGAACGAGTTGTAATCGGCTATGAGTGTCCCCTCAGTTCCATGGAACTTGACTCCATTCCGGCGTCCATCAATCCCGTGAGCATTCCCCTGACAATGGGTCCAGATCAGCTGAAAAGGAGTCTTTTGTCCAGGCGGAGGTCCGTATTCCCACACGACAGTCTGGGTGTCTGGTGTTTCTGCATTGTCCTCGAGCAAATACCGCCCGCCGACCGAAGAAACACTCGTAGGAGTACCCGGATCCATTCCCATATAAACCAGGTCGATAAAATGGCAGCCAAAATCGGTGAGTTGTCCTCCGCCATAGTCCCAGAAGTACCGCCAGGAAAAGTGGGAACGGTTCTTGTTATAAGGTCGTTCCGGAGCGGGCCCCAGCCAGAAGTTATAGTCGAATCCTTCCGGCACGGGTTCATCAGGGGGAGCGCCAATCCCCTTGGGGGCATCATTTCCGGATAACCAGACCCGCACCTGAGAGATGGCCCCCAAGACTCCCGAGCGCACCACATCAGCTGCCTGATGGTAGTTGCCGGTCTGGTGCACCTGTGTGCCCATCTGGGTGATCCGGGAATGCTTTTTGGCCGCCTCGACCGCCAAGCGTCCCTCCGAAAGGTTGTGAACCAGAGGCTTCTCCACGTAGACATCCTTGTCCGCTAAACAGGCCAAAGCTGTGATGATTCCATGCCAATGGTCCGGTGTTGCAATACAGACTGCATCGATATTCTTCTTTTCCAGAAGATCCCGGAAATCATGGAATAACTCCGGCTCCAAGCCACGTGAGTCCTTCACCATCTTGCGAGCCTGGTCGAGATGTCCTCGATCCACATCACATAAAGCCACGGCATCCATATCGGAATGGGCGAGGAAATCACTTAGGTCACCTCTGCCCATCCCACCCAGACCGATGAATCCCACTTGGATGCGTTCATTTGCACTGGTACCGGCTCGTGCCATGGAAGATAGTATGTTGGCTCCAACAAGCCCTGCCAAAGATGTCCGAATGAATTCTCTACGCTGCATGATAGTGGTAGTCTCCCTGTTCACCTGTGTGCGGAATAAGGGTACCCCTCTGCCACGTACCCCTCCGAGGAACTGATGATGACTTATCTGTCCACGCCTGTCAGCCAGAAACACTTACAGGTCTCTAGCTCCGGATTTCCGGGAGTCTTTCGATGAGATCCGGTCTTCATACGAAATCTCTCCTTATCCTCGGTCTCCTGGGCTTGATGGCAGTTATAACCCCCGTTTGGTCGGAACCTGTGGTCATAGACCTCTGGGGCCTGGTGGAATCACGCATGTTTTACGGGACCTTCCGGGCCATTGAGGAGTTTGAAAGACAGCATCCGGAGATCCGCATCCGGGTTGGAACACCAGGTGGTCAAGGTGATCTCGATCCCCAGAAACTGCTCACTGCTGTAGTGGGAAAAACTCCTCCCGATATCGTCTGGTTCGGAAGGCACAATACGGGGATGTGGGCGCCACGAGGAGCATTCCTGGAACTCAATCACCTTATCCAACGCGATGGGATCGACATGAATGAGTATTACCCAGGCACGGTCCAGGAGGTGACCTGGGATGGCGGTATCTATGCCTTGCCCTGGAATGTCGACTGCCGTGTCCTTTTCTGCAACATGGAGATTCTCAAGCGCGGGGGATTTTCCCAGCCTCCCTCCACCTGGGAGGAACTTCAGAAGGTATCCGCCGCGTTGACTCATTATGACGAGAAAATGGGAAGGTACTCGGTGCTGGGGTTCGCCCCGAATTATGGCAATGCCTGGCTTTACCTGTATGGCTGGCAGAACGGCGCGGAGTGGGTCAGCCTGGACGGACGAAAAGCCATGTTCACCGATCCACGCATTCGTCAGGCCCTCGAGTGGATGGTGGCCACTTATGATGCGGTGGGGGGAGCCGAAAGGGTCGCCGCCTTCCAGAGCTCCGCGCAAATGGAGGGAATTGCGGAGCCTTTCATGTCGGAAAGGCTCGCGATGCAGATCAATGGAAATTACTTCCTGGATTACATCGCACGCCTCAAGCCCGACATGGACTTCGCGGTGGCTCCACCCCCCATGCCTCAGGCGGGAATGCAACCTTTATCATGGTCAGGAGGTTTCTCCTGGGTTATCCCCAAAGATGCAGCCCACATCGAGGAGGCCTGGAAGTTTATTAAATGGATCAACAGCCAGGAGGCCTGGGTCCTTACCTCCGCGGCACAACGTGAATTCGCCAAGAAGGAATGGGGGGAAAATTCCCTCTTCATCCCTCTATGCAGCACCAATCGTGTCATCAATGAACACCTGGTAGCGCGCTATACACCCGACCTGCCCGAAAGGTTCGCTCATGCAAACCAAGTCTGTCTCGATCTCCTCCCCAGCTGCAAGTTCCGTCCAGTCTCCCCCGCCTGCACCGAGCTGTGGGATGGACAGGATCGTGCCGCCACAGATGCGGTCTTCCATGTCCGTACACCTGCTGAAACCCTCGAACTCCAGCAACGCCGGGTTCAGGCCGCGCTGGATCGATTTTTCTCAACCGGCAAGGGAATCATTGCCAGTCCACGATTACTGCTGAATATCGTGATTGGGCTTATAGCCATTCTTGTTCTGGTATCATTGACTGGCTTTTGGCGGGGTTTGACTTATTACCAGGGCCTTTCACGGCGCCGGGCGATCCAGGGGGTTCTACTGGTGTCGCCTTGGATCACGGGATTTGTGCTTTTCATCCTGGGACCCATGCTCTTCTCCGCTCTGTTGGCCTTTACCAATTACGATGTGATTCACCCACCGGAATGGTCCCCCACCGGCAACTGGATCCGCATGTTTGGGATCTACAAAGGACCGGAGGGCTGGACCTTCAATGATCCGCAGTTCTGGAAAGGATTGTGGAATACCGCCTATATCACCCTCTTCGGAGTTCCATTTGGACTGGCTGTCAGTCTTTGCCTGGCGCTTCTACTCAACACCAGGATCCATGGAATTCCAGCCTATCGTACCCTCTTCTATGTACCAGTGATGGTACCGGGTGTGGTGGTAGCTCTGATCTGGATGTGGATGTTGAATCCCGAAACCGGATTCGCTAATTACGGACTCCGGTTCATTCTCAGTCCTTTGGGTCTCTCTCCTCCGAATTGGTTTGGCGAACCGGAATGGGCCAAGCCGGGACTGATTCTCCTCACCACCTGGGGGTGCGGTGGAACCATTATCATCTGGTTGGCCGGTCTGCAAACTTTACCTCGTCACCTCTATGAAGCCGCGATGATCGATGGCGCGGGAGCCTGGCGGCGATTCTGGACGATCACCCTCCCTCTGCTCACACCTTACATTCTCTTCCTTTGGATCATGGGTACCATTGGCAGCCTTCAGATCTTCACCCAGGCTTACATCATCCAGTCTCCCGGCGATTCCATGCTGTTCTATGTCCTTTACCTCTTTTTCCGAGCGTTCCGTTATTTCGAAATGGGGTATGCCTGTGCCATGGCATGGGTGCTGTTCGCAATCACAGTGGCCATCTGCCTGTGGCAACTGAGGGTCTCGCGCCGTTGGGTTCACTATGAAACCGAACTTTGAAGGTAAGGCACAATGAGAAGAACAGGCCAATCGCTACTCATCCATCTCGTTCTTCTGGCGGGTGTCATCCTATTCGCATTGCCTTTGTATGGGATGTTGGTAACCGCCCTGAAATCCGAGGCCCAAGTGCAGGACATCTCTTCCCTCCGGCGCATTCTGATTCCTGAGCCCGCCATGTGGGAGAACTTCATCACTGCGGTGACTCGTTTCCACTTCATTCTTTATTTCGGCAACAGCCTCTACCTGGTCTTGATGAATGTTCTGGGTGTCGCCCTGGTTTGCCCTTTGATCGCTTATGGATTCGCCAGGTTCCGCTGGCCGGGCAGAGACCTGGTGTTTTTTGTGTTGCTTTCCACCATGATGCTCCCGCCGCAGGTCACCATGGTCCCCATCTACCTCGTCTTCACCCAGCTGGGCTGGGTGGACACCTTCAAGCCTCTCTGGGTGCCAGTATGGTTTGGTGTACCCTTCTACATTTTCCTCCTGCGTCAGTTTCTCCTGGGAGTTCCCGCCGACCTGGACGAAGCCGCCATGATCGATGGCGCAGGAACCCTGACCACCTACCGGTCCATCATGCTTCCACTGGTACGCCCCGCGGTTGTGGCGGTGGTTCTGTTTCAGACAGTCGGATCCTGGAATGATTTCATGGGGCCCCTGATCTACATCCACTCCCTTGACAGGATGCCTCTGTCACTTGCACTTCAAACTTTTATTCTCAATCATGGGAGCGAGTGGCCATTGCTCTTTTCGGCTGCCACGCTCATGACCATCCCGATCATCCTGCTCTTCTTTTTCACCCAACGCTTCTTTGTTGAGGGCATCACTCTGACCGGACTGAAAGGATGACCGGCTCCACATCCACCCCTGTAGACACATTAGTCGCGGGTCCCCATCTCTCCCTAACCCGGCGATTAGCGGGAACCACTTTTCTGTTTATCCTCCTGTCGATTCTGACGGTCTCTCAAGTACTGCTGGCCTATCGCAAAGAGCTCGAACCTTTCCTCAATAAAGCTTTTAAGGCCTATCGTCCATGGATCGAATTCCTTCCTGATTATTGCTTTCCAATGGTACCCACCTCTCTGGCAGTCCTGTTGGCTGTAACGGGTACACTGATCCTGGTTATCTGGCGTCGTCATGCCTTCAACAAGACCATCCGGGGTAATGCTCCCCTTGAAGTCGCTTGTCCCAGTGAACCATGGAAACACAAGAAAGTGGTCTGGATTCTCTGCCCGGTTTTCCTGGTGTTGTCGGCTTCAGGGTGGCTCTGGGCCATGATGTTGACAGCCAGCCGTCCCCGCCACCCTGGAGAGGGCCTTTTCGAGTGGTTGTTCCTGAACACCACAGGAGATGGAGCAGCCTCTGGGACAGGATGGATCTGGCTGATCTCCATACTATCAGGTGCGGGAGCCTTTTATCTGCTTGACCTGATACGTGGCCACAGGCCGAGACTTGGTGGAGAAAAGTGGGAGTGGATATTTGTCGCCTCAGCCACTTTAGTGTGTATAGGGATTTACAGTATCGGCCTGACAGATTGGCGGTATAGTGTCGTGGGAGATGAGTATGCCTTCTTTTTCCACGCTGAAATGCTGGACCGGTTGCCACACCTCCCTTTTTTTGGTGAACAGGGGGTGTATGGAACACATCCTCAGCTTTCCTCAATTTTTCAACTGGCTCTCATGCGTCTCTTTGGCTTTTCTGTTTACTGGTGGCGTTTCAGCTCAGTTCTCACCGCCGCCATTGTGTTACCGCCACTCTATCTGCTAGCCAGACTGCTGCTTGGAAAGAGAGCTGCTGTAGTCGCCGCCACACTTTACCTGGTGTCACACTATAGCTTCTCCTTCGCTCATATTCCTTATAACAACAATCATGCGATGTTTCCTGTCATCGCGGCAATGGCACTGTTTTTCCTTGCGCGAAGCCAGGCCAGCCTGTTCTACCTTTTCATCTGTGGACTGGCCGCTGGACTCGGATTCCACACCTTTTTCTCGGGACGTGTGGGCCTGCTCATCACGCTCTTTCTCTGGGCTCTCTGGTATGTGGGTCCAAAAGCAGGGGAGCTGTCCCGAGCAGCCTCCTCTCTCTTGGCCATTCTTGCGGGATTTGCTCTCGTAGGATTACCAGTTGTCAGGAATCCGATGTCTACCTGGCAGCTCATGTCGACACAAACCGCATTCGCAGAACGTGTGGTGGGTAAGTCTGACACCCCCGTCTCCATCTACGGGTATCAGGTTCACCCCGAATCGTTGAAACGGCTCAAACAGAACGTCGTTCATTCCCTTTTGGCACCTTTGACCTACGACGCACGCAGGGCCTCAGCGAGACACTTTGTCTCAGGGGGACTGGTTGACCGGGCGGCAAGCGCCATGGCCTTTCTTGGTCTGGTGCAATCCCTGTGGTGGTTCTACAAACGCCGTTGGTTGACTTTTCTGGGAGGGTATGGACTGACCCTTGTGGCGGTGGGGATGGCTTCACCAGCTGATTATCCTCTGGTAACCCGGATGTTGTTGATGGTCCCTTTCACCATCCTGCTTGCCTCAGTGGGTGTCGAAAAAGTCCTTAGCGTTGTGAAACCGTTGTGGGGAAGGTGGAGTACACGAATCCTGCTCGTTGTGTTCCTGTCCACCTCAGCATTCCTGAATGGATACGAAGTTTTCTATCGTTTTCCTGAAAGACACACAAACAGCGGACATGCGCTTGTCATCTCGCTTCTTCAGGAAAGCTCTCCCAGAACCCATGTAGCCTATGTGCTGGCCAATCGTTATCCCAGCGATAATGTGATCGAACTCATGGGACGGATATATGGATTCCAGGACCGTTTCGTGATTTCCCGCTACGATCCCTCCTCACACGCTGTAACGCCTCTGCCGATACCCTGCCTGGTGGCTGTTTATCTCAGCAACCCGGATTGGTCATTGATCCAGAAATACCTCTCCCAATGGTATCCCCGTTCGAAGTCTTCGATCCTTCCTCACGCATTGGATGGCGGTATTGGAGTCATCGAAATCGGAAACACCGGCTGGAATCCCTCACCTAAGAGGGAGGCCTATATCCCCCCTCAATAGGAGTGAGTAAATCCTTGAGCTGGCACCCACCTTTCCTCCCAGGCACGCTGACGGTACCTTTCCGGCATGGCCATTCCACGTTCCTTCAAGCGAAAACTGCTCACCTGCATTGGCTTGGGGGCGTTTGTATTCCTCGTCTTGGCACTGATTCCAGAACGGGAGGAGCTGGTTCAGGCGGCCCGGACTTTTAATTGGTGGTTACTCCCACTGGCCCTTTCCCTTGCGCTGACCAATTACCTGATCCGGGCTGTCCGTTGGCACTGGTATCTCCGTTACCTCAGCATTCCACTCAGTCTTGGTGAATCCTTTTCGATCTTCCTGATCGGATTGATGCTCTCCGTAACACCGGGGAAAGCAGGTGAATTGTTCAAGGCCTACCTTGCCCGTCTGGCTCGGGGAGTCCCCATGTCCCGTACCGCACCAGTGGTAGTCGTGGAAAGGCTCACAGACCTGACCGGGACTCTGGTTCTTGCCACTTCCGGGTTGATCGTGGTCCAAGTGAAAGGCTGGATGATCATCCTGCTCTGGTTGATCATGGGAGCTGGCCTTTTCACGCTTGCAAACCGGACCTGGATGGGGATTCTTATCACAGCTGCAAGCCGTGTTATCCCCACTCGTTTCGTCGAACCAGTCAGACAGACCTATGACAGTCTTGCCTCATTACTCAATCCATTCTGTTTGTTGGGTGGCACACTGCTATCTTCGATCGCCTGGTTCGCGGAGTGTGTGTCGCTGTGGGTAGTCCTGCGTGGATTTGGTATCCAGACAGACTGGATCGAAGCCACTTTCATCTATACTTTCTCAACCTTGGCCGGCGCAATGCTCTTTTTCCTGCCCGGAGGCATCGGTGGTACCGAGGCCACCATGGTCACCATGCTTCGTGAGATCTCCAGAGTTCCTGCCGCGGTGGCCAGCCTGGCGACAGTTCTGACCCGGATGGTAACCCTCTGGTTCGCGGCAGCGATCGGCTTCGCCGCACTTTTTTTCTGCCCATTACCGGTTGCGGATGATGTGGATAGCGCACTGAAGGTGGAAAATGCAAACCACTGAGAGGAAATGGTTCAGAGGAGTCTGGCTGATCCTGAGCCTGATTTTCCCGTGCTGTGCTGTGCTTCTTTTTCATGGGGTAAATCTCCTGGGGATTCCTCCCCTTTACCGTTTCGACTCGGGACTTCTCTGGGTTCCCTTCCGGTTTCTTGCACGTCTCAGTGAATTCCGGATTTCTCTTCCGGATGGACTGCTGGAATGGCTCCCCAAGACCTTTCTGGGACTTCTTCCCTCATGGCTATTGGGCTATGGGCTCATCAGA
>CAYZUX010000068.1:0-24665 GCA_964481775.1 uncultured bacterium
CCAGCTTTCCAGGTCATCATAGGGAATCCCCCACATGGTGGCTTTGAAGCCTGTCTTTTCGGGGAAAAGAGGGTTGGCAGGACCCACTTGGACAGGAGCGGTATAGACCACACTGACATGAAATGGATATTCACGAAAAGCCTCGCTCATCAGGGTCCAGGCTCTTCTGGCATAGGGAGCGCCCTCAGTCCCAAACCGTTCGACTGCAATAGTGTTCAACACCTCATTGATGCTTAATCCTGGTTCAAGGCTCAATCGCCTGGCAATCTCAAGATTGGGGGATGGATGCCCTCCCATGGTCCAACCGATCAACAGGGCATCCAGCCGTTCTGCTGCCTGCAGATTGCTGTAATGCTCTGCCACCAGGTCCATGACTGGTAGATAAGGGACAGTGGCAATCTCGCATGTGTTGTTGAACTGTATTTCTGCACCAGTCCTGATCCCTTTTTCATGTGCGGTTTTCCAATGGGCCAGTGAACGCGGGCCTGGACCTACTGAAGAGATGGAGTATTCTCCAACAGATGATTGAATACCTCCACGCACTATGGGCAGGTTCCACTCACTGACTGACATCAGCACGATGGAGCCAGGTAGTTTCGAAATAATTTCACGTGCATCACCATGACCACGCCATCCCCAATCTGATACCAATACCTTGGCCTGTGGATTTCCCCGGTGGACACCTTCCTCGATTGTGGTGATGACTTCAGATAAAATTTCTGTATCGCTCCTGGACCGGCATCTTGAGCAGGTATTCCACACACCGTGTGAAGCGCAATTCGTCAGGTTCTCCGAGGCTGTGATCGCATAAATGCCGCCCAGGCCGGGTACTTCATGGAACACATAAGCCAGGGCATCAGCCATCCATTGACGAACCAATGGGTGGGATGTGCAAAGCGCGTGGAATTCCCCCTCCTGAACGCCAGCGATTTCAGATCTGTTCCTGAAGAATGAACTCGGCATTGCCCTCGGTTCATTCATATAGAGAAATACGCTGATGCCATACCTTCTGGCGCGGTCAACCAGTTTTTTCAGATTGGTCAGGCGTGTTTGGTGATCAGTACCGAATTCTGGAAAGGTAGTTCCACCAGGCGCCAGATCCCTTAGAAGAACATGAATCCATATCCCGTTAATACCGTTCATGGATAACCGCTGAAGCAACCCATCCGGATATGGATTCAACTCAGGGGTCATCAATGGATCTCCATATACTGCGAGATAGGAATAGACAATCTGTTGAGTGGGGTTTGGTTCTTTCCGGGTTGTTTTACCCGCAGTGCCCGGGAGAGGGGCACTGAGTTGTCTGACGAAATCAAATCGAGGTTCGCCTTGACGATAGAGCTCATCCCCGAACTCCTCAACAACTACCTGGTGAATCTCTGCTGCACGTGATTGAGCAGCCTCATCGGGTGGATGGTAACGGATCAGTTCACATGCTGGTTTTAATGAACCAAGTTTGATCCACAAAAAATCTTCTTCGCGTAACGTGGTGGCCAGATGCTCTGGTGACATCTCAAGGAGTTGCAGTAACTGCTCATAAGGTAATAGGTGCCAGTTACGTCTGATAAGGGTGATGTATCCTCGTGTCAGCATATCGGGACTCACATCAGGATTACGAGGTAACCCCATCGATTCAGCCAGATCCCTGATTTCTTCAGAAGATGCACCAATGATTTCAGCGATTTTCTCCGGTTCGACAGCATTCCAGTTACGCCAGATGAATTCATGGACACGATCAGGGAAATGCGAACTCCTGAGAGATGCAGGGGAGTCTGCTTGTGGCAATACCTGATCACTGGCAAACAAGCTCTCTGGCCAAATCAGGAAGATGAGCCAGGCCCATTTGAAGCAACAGCCAGGAATCCTGTTATTCGAGTTAACGTGGGGAAATGCAGGGGAAAAGATTGTGATCAAGGTTTACATTTCCTCTTATGAGATGATAATAATTGTCTTGATCAGCCATAGACACACTCTCGGGCTGCATTTGCATATGCAGCCAGATTCTCCGGGGGAGTATCAAAAAAATGATCCGACAGAGAACAGATATATCCTCCATCATATCCCACATCCAAGAAGAGACGGTGAACGGTTCTTCGAATTTCCTCGTGCGAACCTTTTGTGAGAACATTGTATTGGTCAACCCCGCCAATCAAGGCGATCCGATCACGAGTCTTCTTTTTCAAGTCCCATGGTTCCTGGTTCCCCCCAATACTCACGGGTGACAGCGTTTCAGAAGCGTCACAACCATTTCCGACGATGTACTCTTCGATTCCGAGTGTTCCTCCACATGTATGATAGGTGACCAGAAATCCAAGGCTGTGGAGTGCTTCATGAAGTGCCTGGTCATAGGGGAGGCAGAATTCTTTATGGATGGATGGTGAAATAACAGTCGATGAGGCTGCGCCGCCGCCCGTTTCCACCAGGTCAAACCTGGCTCCCTGCATGGAATCGATGAATTGCAGTTTCTTGTCAAGGAGAATGGTGAGTAATTCATGAACCCATGTGGGATTATCCGTACAGGCGAAAATCAGTTCGCTGGTATCCATCAGGCAACAGGCATGCTGCCAGCAGCCCGCCTGGTCACCCCAGACAAAGCCTCTCAGGATTCCATCATCTCCAAGCTCATCATATGCCTGCCGGACTGGTTTCGGGTCGAACCGGGGAACAGGCATGTACTTGCGAATCAATTCGATGTCTTCCGGCTTTTTGATCAGATACTCGGTGATCCATGTGGTGGTACGGTCACCGCCAGTTTGGTAGGTGAGGATCCCTTCAGGTGTGTGGATCGTATGCCTTGCCAGCCTGTTGTTGGGATCAGAAGAGAGGATTGTGACTTCGTCACGCCACTGAGGTGTCGATCCCTTCTGACTGTCGGCATCAACCAGCCAGAATTGTCCCATGGTCTGGAAGTATTGGATTTGGGCATCCATGCCAAAATGCTTGAATGCCTCCAACGCACTGATCCCCCCAAGGTATTCTTCGAGGTGGTATCCTTGCCATTGGTGAACAGAAACCGGAAGACGGTCTGGTTTTTCTCTATGTAACGCCCGCATCATTCTCTCTTTGCTGGTCATCTCGCCCATGGCAACCTCCAGGTTATCCAGGAACATTCTCTCGAATTCTAGCCGAATAAGAATAATCTAGAATACTCATTCGCGGTATCAGATTCCATAGGAGATTTCTTTTCCCCCGTTTTCCTGGATGGTTGATACTCAAACTGTCTGTAATTTGATTGTTAACAGCCTGTTGGAAATGGGCGTACCCGTGGATTCCCGCTTTCGCGAGAATGACGATTTCCAGGGAATTTTGCTTGTCTCGTCATTCCCGCGAAAGCGGGAATCCACAACCTCATCACTAGAATGAGTTTTTCAACAAGCAGTTAAGCTTGGTCCGGCTTGACAGGACTGCGTGGGATATCCATATTTGAGGCACATGGAAGCATCTGAAATATTCTCACTTCGTAGATTGGAGATTCCGATGACCCTTGATAACAAAACTCCGCTATCGGGGAATTCTCCCCAGAAAACTGAAATTACCGGTATCGGCCGAAACCTGATCTCAAGAACCACAACCTCAAGAAGAACCTTTCTTCAGGCTGCTGGTCTGGGTACCGCTGCTCTTGGGTTGAGCGGAAGAGCTTTCTCTCAGGAGACGAAGACAATTCCAGGTTTTGAAAAGGCTCCTGTTGATCCGAACGCCTCGAAGGGATGGACGCCAGTCTCGGACCGTAGAATCCGTGTTGGTATTGTCGGATATGGGGCCTGCAGATTTGGGTCTGCCTTCAGTTTTCAGGATCATCCCAACGTGGAGGTTGTGGCAGTCAGTGACCTGTTCCCCGATCGTTGCGCTGCCCTGGCCAAGGAGTGCCGTTGCAGCAAGACCTATCCTTCCCTCGAAGAACTTGTCAAGGATGATTCCATCGAGGCGGTTTTTGTCGCTACCGATGCCCCCAGTCATGCACGCCACTGCATCGAGGTTCTCAACCATGGCAAGCATGTCGCAACTGCGGTCCCGGCGGTTTATGGCTCTCTGGAGGACGCGGACAAGTTGCTGGAAGCGGTTAAGAAGAGCGGCCTCAAGTACATGATGTTCGAAACATCCTGTTATCATGCTGACTGTTATGCAATGCGTCAGATTTACCATGCAGGTGGATTCGGAAAACTGATTTACTCCGAGGGGGAGTATTATCATTATCACTCCGTGCAGATTGATTCCTACAAGAATTGGCGGGTTGGGTGTGTCCCTCTCTGGTATCCGACCCATTCGACGGCTTATTATGTTGGTGTCACCGATAAACCCTTCGTGTCGGTATCCTGTACGGGATCGAATGCTGGATTCGAGGCCTGGCAGCCAGGTAAAAATCAATACAACAATACTTTCACGGACCAGATTGCTTTGTTCGAGACCGCTGAAGGGGGGGCTTCACGGATGCTGATGTGCATGGGAATCCGTGATAAGGGAAACGAAACCGGGCGTGTGTTTGGGGAACAGGGTTGGATGGATGGGATGGAGTATCATGGGGCGATGAAGGATCTTCCTGACCTCTCACGTCCCCCGCTTCCCCCCAGCGTTGATCCCGGCGGACATGGTGGCTCCCATGGCTATCTCATGAATGAATTTGTCCATGCGATTCTCGAGGATCGCAAACCCCTGGTCGATATTATTCAGGCCTTGAACATGACAGTCTGCGGCATTATCGCCAACCAGTCCGCATTGAAAGATGGTGAACGCTTGAAAGTGCCACAATACAGCCTCTGATCATTCCCTGGAAAAGAAAGCGGCTCCCTCTGGGAAAACAATCTCTGCAGGGAGCCGCGGTTTCTATTCCTCACCCGGATGGAGCTGCACCTTGATCGAATCGGAAGGGTGTTCGACGGCCCGGAATCCCTCTTCGAACCTGGAGAGAGGCAGCAGGTGGGTCACGATGGGTTCAATCTGAATCAATCCGCGTGAGAGGTAGTCAATAGCGGTGGGAAATGTGTAAGGAGCCAGGTGCGCCCCGTGGATATTGAGCTCCTTCCCATCGCCGATGATGGTCCAGTCCGTGGAACTTAACTCACGCATGACACTGAACTCGACCAAGGTCCCCGCCTTGCGGAGCATGTGCAGGCAAGGAGTGATGACCTCCGCATTGCCCGTGGCCTCGATGAGCACATCACAACCATATCCCTCCGTCAGATCCCGCACTCGCTGAACCACATCCTCCCGGGTGGGATTAATCGTGAGATCCGCACCGAATCTCCTGGCCAGATCCAGACGTGAATCGATCAGGTCGACCGCGATCAGCAGGCCGGGATTCTTGAGTCGTTCCGCGGCAATCATGCACAATCCCAGTGTTCCGCAGCCAACCTGGACGACAACATCTCCCAGCTTGATTTCGCCACGTTCGACCGCATGGATCGCGCAGGCGAGAGGCTCGATGAGGGCAGCGTGTTTATCGGAAACATGCTCAGGAACTTTATACACCCGGGCCTTTGCCGGGAACTTCATGTACTCCGCCATCCCTCCATGGACAACTTTTTTGAATCCAAAAATGTGGGCTGCCGTGCAGAGCCAATACAGCCCGGTACGGCAGTAACGGCATTTCTCACAGGGAACTATCTGTTCCGCAACCACACGGTCTCCAATTTTCACCCCATGCTTTTCGGTTGCACCCTCACCCAGGGCCGCCACACTTCCCGTGAACTCGTGCCCGGCGATGACCGGTCCATCCACATAAGGCGGGCGGTGGGCATCTCCCCAGAAAAGCGGTGCCCCCGTGTAACACTTGATGTCGCTCGCACACACACCGCAGTCATTGACCTTGACGATGATCTCCTCGGGTCCTGGTGCCGGCACGGGAACCTCTTCAATCCGGTAATCCCGGATTCCATGGCATACCAAGGCCCGCATGGTCCTGGGAAGTGCTTCATTTACCTGTGTGAATGGCATTATTTATCCCCTTCGCTTTCTCCTGGCATGGGACACTGGTGTAGGTGAATCTTTGCATGAGCTCCTGAAAGCCTTCATTATCCCCGAATTTCTTTCATTTTCAAAGGGAATCTGAAGCAAGTGATAAGTGACCCATGGATTCCGTCACTTCGCAATTTTGCTAAGATAATTACAGGAGGTATGCCTATGCAACACTTCTCTCGTTGTATCTCCCTGACTGTTTCGATCACCACCATTTTAATGACAGACATAGCCTTAGCAGGCAAGAGTAGTGAGTTATTTGTTGTCGAGCCTCAAGCGGCTTTCACGGTCCAGTCTTTTACCCAGGCTATTCAGAACGAGCATTGGGATTTGGCCCTGTCCTTGTGCGAGGAATCGATTCAACAGGAGGCGGTAAAAAGTGTATCGGCCGAGGCATTCCTGAAGAAGGTGGTTCCTTTACCAGAAATCCTGTGGAAAGCCGGAGTCTTTGGCGGTAACCGGAAGCATGGTTACAGGTACTTTGTTCGTCTCGGACCGGATCCGACGGGCGAGACTGGGACTTGGGAATGGGCGGTTCGAGCCAAGAAGGATGGGAATTGGAGAATCCATTTACCAGGCCTTTCGATAGATGAGTGGCGAAAAGAGGAATTGGCAGGCATCCAAAATGAGAATGAGTGGCGTGTAAGGTTGAAACAAGAGATTGCCAGGATCCAACCATTTGTTAAAACCATCCTGAGTGCTACTGATTCTGTTTTTGAGCGTGGTCAACCCATCTTGCTTAAACTGTGTGTCGAGAATCACTCTGAAAGGCTTTTGTATTTTGATAATTCTCAGGCGACAGTGAATGGTTCGATGACCATCACGAAGATCAATGGTGACTCTGTCCCATACGTCGGCCCAACTTGTCAGACAGTCATGCGGGAAATTGAGTTGCCTCCTCATGAGTCAAAGGTAGTATTTGACAAAATGGATCTCGGAATCATGTATCCATTGCGTGAACCAGGGACCTACCAGGTTCAATTCAATGGCCATGGAGCGTGGATCTGGCTCATCGATCCCTATGTGAATCCAGTAAAAAGACCGTCACTTGCATTTGGAACCGATCCGAAGGCATCTTCACCCCCGGAGGAAGAGAGATACCGTCACTGTCCCATTGCCAGCGGGATACCTTCTAACACACTTACGCTTACCATACGATAGAATTACCCCGGTATTCAATGCGTGCTTGTAATATTTGCCTCTTAAGAGGAATTATCAATGTCTTTAGCTGAACGTGTGTTTCACAATAGGTGTGTGTTCAGGACAGTCTCTTTCGTATTGTCCCTGTTACTTTTTACCCAAACAGCAAAGGCTGTCGAGTCACAGGAGGCCCCATCGATGAGACCTTCCCTGCGCAACATCATTGGCATTAACCACATCAATTCCATCTACCACCTGACGGATCAAGACTACATCAACGAAGGCGCGGACAGGATTCTCGAGCTTGGCAGCCGGGTCATCAAACTCATCATCCGGGATCAGCTGGAGAAATATTACTCCTTCAACACCGCCTGGCCCGATATCAAAAGCTTGACCCAAGCTGCCGAGACTCCCTATTTCCAGAAAGTCTTCGCCAAACCATTCACGACATTCGTCCTCATGACCTTCGCTCCGGGACACGATATCCATTATTTCATCAATGGCATGACACTGGAGGATGTGGAGCGTGAACGAAAGACCTACTACGATTTCACCAAGTATCTGCTCACCCGTTACAAGGGAACTGGAAAGACATTCGTCTTCCAGAACTGGGAGGGGGATTGGGTTTTGACTCCGCCGCCTTTTGACATCGACAGGAAACCCGATCCGAAAGCGGTTCAGGGGATGATCGACTGGCTCAATGCCCGTCAGGATGGAGTCCAGCAGGCTCGTGATGAAGTCGGCATGGAGGGAGTGCGGGTTTTTCATGCCGCCGAGGTGAACCTGGTCGAGAAGGCCTGGCTGGGGTATCCCACCGTGACCAATGATGTGCTGCCAAAAACTCACTGCGATCTGTACTCTTATTCCGCCTATGACACCATGGCGCAAAGTGAAGAGAAATTCCGTAAGGCGCTGAATTATCTCGAGGAGAAGGCTCCGGACAGCGCTGCTTTCGGATCGAGGAACATTTATGTGGGCGAGTTCGGCTGGCCGGAGAACCTGGTGGGGGAAGCGAAGCGTGCGGAGATGATCCGCTATACAGTCGAAACCTCCCTTGAACTCGGCGCACGCTATGTCCTCTTCTGGGAACTCTACTGTGATGGACTCAAAGCCCCAGTCGAGGGCCGTCCCATCAGGAATGATGACATGGCTGGCAACTGGCTCCTTCGCCCGGATGGAAGCAAGTCAGCGGCGTGGAGTTATTTTGAGATGCTGTATAAAAATGATGATGCCAACAACAGAGAACACCATCGATTCATTTTGAAGTGAGACCTGCACAAGTCCTGTCAACTTTGCTGAAATAAGATATCGCTAATTGCATCTCATATAATTTATAGTAGTAATACTATTGTTGCTCGATTATATCGGATTCGAGTCCAAAAATAATTCCAGTTGTCATTCCTGAGTTTCGAGGTTAAACTTGACATCATATCACCTGCGAGATTTGATCAAGACCAAGAGATCCCTGTTGATCACATGAAACGGGCAAGGCTCCAGGAGGGAGATTCATGTTGAATTTTTTGATACGGACTGCGGAATCCAATGATACAAGCCAGTGCCTGGATTGTTTGACCTTGGCTTTTGGGAGCGATCCACCCAGCCGCTGGATTTGGCCGGATCCTCGCCAATACCTGGAGGCGTTTCCCCGATTTGCACATGCTTTTGGTGGGGGAGCCATCGAGGTCGGAACTGCACACATTCATGGGGGACACTCAGGTGTTGCCCTGTGGCTTCCACCGGACACTGCTCCGGACGAAGAGGCGGTCATCGGTGTCTTCGAGGAGACAGTCGAAGAAAAAAAGAAGGAAGCTCTGTTCTCAATTTTCGAGCAGATGGGCGCCTACCATCCCCCAGGACCCCACTGGCATCTACCGCTTATCGGAGTGGATCCGGCCAACCAGGGTCGAGGGTTGGGATCAGCGCTGCTAAGTCATGCTTTGGCCCAATGCGATCGAGACAAGCTGCCAGCATACCTGGAGGCGACAAGCTCCCGCAATGTCGCCCTGTATAAACGGCATGGTTTTGAAATCCTTGGGACAATCCAAGTGGAAGATTGCCCCCCGATTATTCCCATGCTACGTAAACCACAATAAAGACCGGTATCGCAGGATAGGGAGATTTACTCCTTCACCATCAGCGTTCCCACATCGGTGACAGCACTCTCCTTCACCTGATAAGTGGTGGGTTCCGAGGAGAATGGGATTACATATCCTCCTCCATCGGAAGGTTTCATACCCATGAGGCTGTAATTCCCGGCGGGAAGGTCGTTGATCTCGAAAACACCATCGGGTCCGACTATGGCCGTTCCTTCCGCATGTCCACTGGAAAAATCAGCACGGCCGCGAACGGTTACTGTTGTCAAGCCTGTAGTGGTTTCTCCCTTGTAGTTGGTGAACCGGCCCCGCAGGGTTCCGCCCCGGATCTTGGTCAATCGGAATGTCAGTGTTTGTTGAGGGGGGCCGGATTGTAATCCGAATATGGGCCCCTGGAATGGAATCTTTTCAATGATTGCTGGGAAAACCTGGTATCCCTTAGCCAGACAACGGATGATTGCATATCCTCGAGGCAATCCCCCGGTCACTACTTCCCCGGTGCTGTTGGTCCGAAAGTGTGCTTTATTGTTTTCATTGAAGGTATAAATAAGGCCATCAATGCCCATCGCGCGTGTGATAAAAATGTGGGCATTGGAGATTGGGTGTCCATCGAGATCTGTAACCAGGATTTTCTGGTTCACACTTTGGGAAAGTTCGATGATGGTTTCTAGGTTGGTCGTGTCATTTTCATTGTACACATTCCACAGACGAGTGGCGTAACCTCTGGCCTCAATTCGTAACAGGGGATTGGGACCAGGTAATCCATTCAAGATGAAGCATCCCGCCTCGTCAGTTTGACATGAGGGTAGCGCCGTCTCTCCCCATTCTCGTGTAGCCCCAGAGACAACCGCCCCCGCGATGCCTTTACCCGTGGCCATGTCACGAACCGTTCCATGGACCTCCAATCCTGCCCCGTCTTTCGGAGATGGTGCAGTGGTGCGTTTATCAATGACAGTAAGGTTATCTGGTATCTTTAGTTCCTCCCATACAACTCCACCCTCTCCCACTCCTATCGTCATATCCGGGGGAGGAGGGGGATCGCCACTACATTGATCTTTTGGGTACAAATCACTCATTGGATTGTTGTAGAGCAGATGCCAACTCTCACGGTCCCAGACATGCAACAGCCATGGGATTCCCGGTTCGTTGGTCCTTTCCTTCTCCAGAGAGGTCCAAGTCACTTTGGGTCCTGGCGGATCGGTGAGGATCAAAAGGAGTTTGGGAGCCTTGATCCGCGCGAAGACTTCGAGCGCTTGATTGATTGCTTTTGTATCCGCTGACTTGAAAGAAAAGTGGTATTCACCTCCTCCAAAAGGAGGACCTATGGAACAACTTAATCTGTCAGGCAAATTGGCCACATCGGCTGATCCCTCTGGCCAATTCCGTTCATCCATTGGGCTATTTCCACTCATTACAGTAATCATCCCCAATGCAAACTGTGAAACCAAAATAAGTGGGCATACCGTTAAAAGGACTCCACTTGCAACGAAACTCTTTGATCGCATTGTGAACCTCCCTTTTTACTGACCCAAATGGAATACCTCCTATCTGTTGGCGTGTCGAGAGAGGCATCCATCAATCAAGATCGATATAATCAATAAAGGAACCAAGAAACTTCTTCCCTTTCATGACGGATTGTGCATAATCATGCGCGATTTGAACGTCACCCTTTGAAAGGGCTTACCCTATGGCGCTTCGTCCAGAACAGCTCAAATCCCCCCCAAAAATAGGTGTCATCGCCTTGGTGGATCCCAGGGTCCCCCGTGAGGCCCGGGAGGACATTCTCCGGCGTCATGCGATCCGTGAAAGATTGACCTCCCTCGGGATCGAGGTGGTTGGCGGCGAGGAGCTTCTGGAAGATGAGGAGCAGGTTTGCGAGCAGCTGCGGCGTCTGAGAGATGCAGAGGTCGCCGGGTTGATCCTCTACACGGCCTGGTTTCTCCGCTCCAACACGGTCGCCCGGGCTGCCCTTGATTGCCATGTGCCGGTCATGGTCTGGACTCAACCGGATGAGAAAACCGCCGCACTGGTGGGATTGGGTGTGGCACATGGGGCCCTGGAGGAGATCGGATTTGATCACCGGGTTCTTTGTGGTCCCTGGGATGCCGCTACCCAGCGTGAAATTTCAGTGTGGGCCAGGGCATGCCATGTCAAGTCCTGCATGTCGCGTGCACGGTATGGGCAATGGGGCGCCCGCTGTTTGAGCATGTTACCCGCGGATACCGATCCCAACCAGTGGCGCTGGAAATTTGGGATCGATGTCCAGCAGGAGGAGCAGTGGACCTTGATCCATCGTGCCGAAAAAATTCCGGATTCGGCAGCCGGCGCTCTCGTCAGTCAGTGGGCCACCGAGTTCAAAAGGGTGGACGCTTCTACGGATTCGCTCCTGAGGTCCGCCAAGCTTTATCTGGCTGGTAAAGAGTTCATCGAGGAATACCAGTGGACCTTCGTGGGGGTGAAATGCCAGTTTGAGCTGATTGATAATTATGTTTCACCTTGCCTTCCGGTGTCCCTCTGGAATGATGAAGGGATTGTGGCCTCCTGCGAATCGGACATGAATGCCGCGCTCACCATGTTTGCTCTTTATGCGTTCAGCAAACGTCCCTCGATGTTTTCAGATGTCAGCAACATCGATTTTGAAGCGGGTGTGGTTCGTTTCCTGAATTGCGGAACCGCGGCGACAGATCTCGCCGGTGGAAAAGAAAATGTCATCCTCACCGAGTGCCCGAAATTTCAGGGGACAGCGGATAAGAAAACTGGACAGTCCCTCTGTAAGGGGGGGGCATGCACCCATTTCATCATGGATCCGGGGCGTGTCACTCTGGCACGTTTCGGCAGAATTAAAGGGGAATATGTGCTTTATGTCTGTGGTGGGGAAGCGGTGAAGTATCCGCGTCATGATCCCGAGGCGATCCTTGGTGCTGGAGCGCTTTGGCCCTGGGCTTATGTGCGTCCTGATGAACCGCTCCAGGATTTTGTCCGCCACCTGCGTGCGCACCATATTTGTGTCGCCAGGGGGGATTGGGTCCGGGAGTTGCGGGAACTGGCAGAGCTGCTGGATGTGCGTGTGCTTGATTGACTAGGTCAATCCCAATGGAAGGAGGCTTTTCCATGAAGAAGGGGATAGTCATCCGTGCCTTTTCCTCGAGTTCGAGTTTTCTCGGGGATACTTCCTTTCTGAACAGTCTCGATGACTACAGAAAAGCCTTTGAGTTGGCTGCGAGTAAAGGATTCGAGGGAGTCCAGATTTATACCGAGATTTCAACAGGTTTCCTCTCCCTGGAAACAGATGACAAAATTCTTCAGGAGATCGGACATATCGCGCGTGAATCCGGCATCGGGCTACCGAGCCTGGAGATCGCCCCCCTGCAATATTCAGTCGTGTGCGACAATCCTGAGGAAAGGGAGAAAGGACTCGCGGTGGTCCGGCGCGCGCTCCAGATGTCCGCGCTGCTGGGTTCGTCTGGCGTCCTTTTCATTCCGGGGGCTGTCGGCCTTCCCTGGGTAAAAGGGGGTGGAACGCCAGTTGATTATGAAGATGCCTTCAATAGGACTTTGGAGGCGCTCCAACATCTCGCACCTGAAGCGGAGAAATTGGGAGTATCCATCCACATAGAAAACATCTGGAACATGTTCCTCCTCAGCCCCCTGGAAATGCGACAGTTGGTGGATCAGGCGGAAAGTAATTCTGTTGGAGTCCTTCTGGATGTGGGCAATGTGCTTCAGTTTGGTTTTCCCGAACAATGGATTCGCATCCTCGGGAAACGAATTCACGAGGTGCATCTCAAAGATTTTCGCAGGTCCGTGGGTTCTGTCGAGGGTTTTGTTCCACTGCTTGCAGGTGATGCCAACTGGCCTGTAATTATGCAGGCCCTCACCGAAATCAATTACCAGGGCTACCTGATCGCCGAGGCATTCCCCTATGACACCTATGGGGAAACCCTTCTTGAACACCTCTCGGTCACCATGGACCGATTGATCGGAGCATGCCAGCCATGATGCGGATCGGATTGGTTGGGACCGGTGATATTGGACGAATCCATGCGCGTTCGCTGGCCAAAATTCCGGGTGTGGAACTGGTCATCAGTAAGGGTCATAATCCAAGCCGTGCCGAACAGCTCGCGGATGAACTAAATGCTGTAACGGCAGATAGTTTTACAGCGTTATTGGCGGATTCCGGCATCCAAGGTGTCAGCCTTTGTGTCCCCAATGACCTCCATGCCAGTTACACCATTCAGGCACTTGAGTCGGGTAAAGCGGTACTCTGTGAAAAGCCCATCGCGCTGACTCTGGAGGATGCGATCCGGATGGAACAAGCCGCTGCCCGGACTGGAACTCCCTTCATGGTGGGGCATGTGGTTCGATATTGGGAGAATTATAGAAAAGCCCGGGAGATGATCCTGTCGGGACTATTGGGGAAGGTCCAGGTTTTTACAGCTCGCCGTCTGGTTTCACTTCTGCGGGCGGTTCAGGGAGAAGAGGGGTGGCGGCACCAGGTTGACCGGTGTGGCGGAGCGGTGATTGATCTCCAGATTCATGATCTCGACTTCATACTCTGGACATTTGGACCTCCGCACTCAGTTACCAGCCGAGGGGTACGGTCCCATACCGGTGCCTTTGATCATGTCTTTACGCTCCTGGAGTACCGGAATGGCCTTATTGTGCAGATCGAGAGCAGTTTTATGCTGCAGGGCAACCCGGTGGTGATGGACTTCAGGATCCTTGGTTCAGAGGGTTCTCTCGAATTCACCTTCATTGAATCCAATTTCGCCATGCATGGAATCAAGGGAGGGAAGGAGAAGATTCCCCGGAGTTCCCCTCCCAGTCTGATTCACTATCAGTGGAGTCATCCACCCGAAACCCTGCTGACACAAAAGGAAGATCCGGTTACGGCGATTTTCGATGCGGAGCTGCAGGCTTTCATTGAAATGGTTCGTGGGGAGCCAAAGGTGGAAGTGCCAACGCCCGGTGAAGCTGTTCAGGCGTTGCGTCTGGCACTCGCTTCACGGGAATCGTGTGAGACCGGGAGGACCATTGAGTTCCAGTGAGAATCGCTGGTGACCCAACCAGGAGAGGAGATGCATGATGACACTGCGGATTGCCTACATCGGAGCTGGAGGTTTTACTAACGCCTTCATGTTTCCACAACTCTCAAGGCATGAGATTGAATTAGCTGCGGTATGTGACCTGGATGAATCAAAAGCGCTGGCTGCTCAGAAAAAATATGGATTTGGTTCTGTCTATACCGATTTCATTAAGATGCTCGAAGTTGAAAAACCGGGGGCTGTTTTTTGTGTTGGTGGTCCAAAGGTTCACTACGAGATCGGGATGCAGGTGCTTGATCGTGGGTTTCCGCTGTATGTTCAGAAACCCCCCGCTCCTGGCAGTGCACAGGTACGTGAGATGACGCAGCTTGCCACCAGGAAGGGGGTGGTCTGCCATGTGGGATTCAACCTGCGTGCCGCTCCGGCCACTCTACAGGCTCGACAAATCCTAAAGGAAAAAGAATTTGGCAGACCTTTGCTGGGAGTTTTCCGTTATGGTTTGGCTTCCACCCCTTCTGTTGCCTTCAATGTCAAAGACCAGCATTGCCACCTTGTGGACACGGCCCGTTTTCTGATGGGCGAGGTGGAATCGGTGAAAGCTCTTTTCACTGGTAAACCCGAAGGACGTGATTATGTAGTCGCCCTTCGATTTGAATCGGGCGCTGTCGGTACGCTGAACTTTACTTCCGGGCAGCCCTTCGAGAAGGAATTCCTTTACTTCGAGATCACCGGCGAAGGTTCTTTCATTTCCAGCCATGGATTCGAGCGTCTCACCTGGACTCGTTCACTGAACCATCCCTGGTGGAGAGAACCCAAGGCGGATCTTGTCTACACCCATGGCGCATATGGTTTCGATGTGGTGCTGGAGATGTATGGATATATTGGCGATGTGGAAAATTTTCTTGGTGCGGTAAAGGGGGAACAACAGGATCTGTGCCCCATCGGGGATACTGAGAAGACGGCTGAGGTAGGAGAGGAAATTCTGTCACAGCTCGGGTTTTCAGATTGAAAGGAGAAGACTGATGCATATCGAATTTGGAACCTCAACACACGCTATTGCTGGATTTGGTGAACCGGGAAAACCCTTCCGTCAGTCTGTTTCTGAAATGGCGGAATGTGGTTATGAACACTTTCTCTTACTCACCTGGGAGGGTGGTCCACCAATCGATGCAAAGGGAGACTCATCTCAATCCCTCGTGAATCTTCTCGAAAGTAACCTTGACGCAATTTTACGCCAGGCCGCTTCCCATGGTTTGCGGATCAGTGCCATCTATCCGGGATTCGGCCTCTTTGATCTTTCTCCGGAGGGGATCCCCAAGACCATTGAGAAACTCAAGAAATACCGGGAGCTGGCATGGAACCTGGGATGCCATCTGATGATTCACCCCGCAGGGGTGGGTTGTGAGCCGGGTACACGCTTTGAGGAGAAGATCGAGAAAATTGACGCACTCATTAAAATCATGGATGCGGTTGCCTGTGATTCACCCGGACAGTATTTCCAGATGGCCGCCGATGTCCACTTCAATGCAACGCTTCATACAGTTGCTGACTGCGAATACTTCCTGGCCAACTCCAATGTCCAGAACTCTGGACTGTGTCTCAATATGGGACATATGACTACATCCGGCGAAGAGGGATGGCGTCTTCTTGAAAAGTACCCGCAAAGGATCCATGTCCTGGCATGGAAGGATCATCTGCTGGGGCCGGATCTCCCCCATCCTGTTGTCAGTGTCGAGCTGGGGAAAGGCAAGACCCCATTCCAGAAGTACATCGAGGTTTACCGCAAGGTGGACTGCCGTGCGATTCACTTGATCACCTTTGAGGATGTCCCCATGGAGGAGAAGAAGGACGCTCTTCGCCGCAGCCGTGAGCACCTGCTCTCCCTGTTTAATCAGACCTGAGCCATTTTTTCAGTTGGCTGTTTTTGCCCGGTCACTCAGCAGGTGGTATTGCTGTTGGACCTCGCGGGCTGAAAGTGCACGGTCATAGAGTTTGACTTCATCGATCACCCCACGAAAATAGGCGGGATGTCCGGCCTCAAAATTTCCAAGGCAGAGGTGATGCTCGGTGGAATAAATGGGGCCAGGACGATCCATGGATCCTTGAAGTTCGCCATCCACATAAATCCGCATCACCTGGCCATCAAATGTTCCCGCAAGATGGACCCAACGTCCCAGCGGGAGGGGATCACTGGCTTTGAGATGATGACTCCAATCACTCTGGGGGATCTCGAAGCAGGGGTGACCTTCCAACACACCCAAACGGTACCCCTTGGAGGTCGAACCGCCAAAGACCCGGTTGGCAATCCAGTTGTTGGTCTGTCCCGCCTCGTCGGTTTTCACCCAACACTCCAGTGTCATCGCGGAAACAGGCGAGAGTTTCGGCGCATTGAGTACCTCAACACAACCGCCATCACACAGCAGCCCATGTCCATCGATGCCCTCGGTCCGCTTGACTCCGCGTGGAACTTTGCTCTTTTGATTCCCGGAATTCCCCTCTGCTCCTTTGGGATCTTCCCCCTTGTCGAGAGCCCACCAGCCAGCCAATCCCGGAGGAGGAGGGCCTTGGATTGGTTTGGCTCCACGCAGCAGTCCGCCCATCTTATGTCCTGAGTAATCCAAAGCCACCGGGGAGTCATCCTCTTCATCAAAGGCCCACCACCCCACCAGGCCTCCCACTGGAGAGGCTTCCTTGAAAACTTTTCTTGACACGAGTTCGCGTTGCTGTTTTTGTTCCTTCACGAAAGCCTGGTAGGCTGTGTCATAAGGTCCCATGCCGATATCTTCCGGGATCAGGTCCACATGGGGTTTCGCATCCTTGGCGAAAACCTCACGCACCGCATCGAGGTAACCGAAGCCGTACTCGCGGTAGGGTGCGATATAATGCCCCTCGCCCCACTCATTCCAGTTATCGAGGATGAGCATTTTGCTGCCAAGCTCATGAGCCGGGAATGTGGCGATGAAATCCTTGGCCTGCTGCAGCAAACTCTTGAATTCCGCTGGTGGAATCTTCCAGATGGTTCCTTCATCCGCCCATCCGCTCCAGGCCTGGGAGACTGTGACTACCTGAGGAAGGAGGCTCAACTCCTGGGTCTTTTTAATCATGTCCATCTGTGCCGCGATGGCCACCTCTGGAGTCGGGTTGTCAGGGATATACCAGCAATAAGCGAAGGTGTAGTCGAGTCCGAGGCTTTTCATCAGTTTGAGATGATTGACATCCAGCCCACGGTACTCGCCGAGGATGTGGAGACCATCAAAACCAGACTGCTTACAGGCCTCGCGCATTTCGTCGAAAGCCTTGACGACATTTTCGACACCACCCAGGTCATCGACCAGGAACTCAGGTCGGTAAATGAAGAGTACCGGTTTATTGTCGATCTTCAGATAACTGGAATGTTTGAAATAGTTTTCGATCCAAAAGGGCATCAGGTTTTCCATCAGGTCCTTTTCATCAGAGACCCCGGAATTACCCCGGCTCTGGTTTTCCCACATGATGGTGAACTTCATCTTGTCCATGAACCTGGACTTGAAAAATGCGTCATGGATCGCACTGCCGAAATTCATCTTGACCGGTCCCCCCTGACCATTCCGGTACCAGCAATAAATGAAGTAAGACACCCCATGTTCCACCGCCCACTTCGTCTCCCAGTCAGCCACTTCGGGATTTTCCTGGCTGTAAAAACCCAATGCAGGGGTTCTTTCTGGATGCTTGAGAATGTTATCCCACATGTGTGGTTTATTTGCTTCCCATAACGGGCAATTGTGCGCACCAACCAGGATTTCTGTCTGAATCGGTTCCGGCTCAGGGATGTAAGGCAGTTTTTCAATCTTTTGAGGTGGAAGGAAATTCATGGAAAGAGTCGATGTGCAAACCACATTCCCACCAATGGATACCTGCACTCCAATCTCACAGACCTGCTCAACGCTGGAAGTGATCTCCCACTCTATCGTGGCCTCCTCCTCTCCCGCGATCCGGGCAGCCCTGGTGGAATCTCCATCCGATACTTTCACACCTTCAGGAAGCGTCAGTGTTGCCGTGACCTCAACTGGATCCTGGTGTGGATTTTCAATGAGAACACGGATCCCAGCGGGACGTTCGGCACGGCTGATGGGTTGTGATGGGAGAAAACTGCGAATCACCATTTCTGACTCTCCAGCGATAGTATTGGCACCTGTCGATATCCATCCAACTAACAGGATCAAAAGGGAAAATGAAAGGTTCAGATGAAACATGGGGTGTTTCCTCCAACATGAGGGCTTCATAAGAATCATGAACTTACCTGAGGATTAGACCATGCCGCGTGGAGGTTTTGGAAGGTGCCCGGGGCGGTTGGCCTTCTGAGGTATTCGCGCTAACCTTACGGCATGAAAAACACATTTCTTCTTGCAATACTGATCCCCTCCTGTGCTTTCGGAGGTAATGGTGTGAACACTCCACTCTATCAACATCTCCTTGGCCAGGCGCGTGAAAAGCTTGAACAACGTGCAAAAATCGTTGATGAAATCTCCACGCCTGAAGACCTGCTCGCTCATGGTGAGAAAGTCCGTGAAGCCATGCAACGTGGGATGGGCCCCTGGCCGGAACGGACAGACCTCAACGCCAAGACAGTCTGGACCAAGGATTATGGTGATCACAGAGTCGAGGGTATCCTCTTCGAGTCTCGTCCCGGTCTCCATGTCACCGCTAACCTGTATCTGCCCACATCGGGTACACCTCCCTACCCGGCGGTTTTGGGACCATGTGGCCATGGGCGGGATGCAAAGGCCCATGATGTTTACCAGATCGTGTGGACCAACCTGGCACGGCGCGGTTTTGTGGTGCTCACTTATGATCCCATCGGGCAAGGTGAACGTCTTTCCTTTCTGGATGAGCAGCAGGAACCTCGTTTCTGGGGAACCACCGAACACACGCACCTCGGTGTCCAGGCACTCCTGTTGGGTTACTCTTTTGCACGGGATGAAATCTGGGATGGAATCCGTGCCCTAGACTATCTGGAGAGCCGTCCCGAGGTCGACAAAACCCGTATTGGCTGCACGGGTAATTCCGGCGGAGGAACCCAAACCGCCTATCTGATGGCTTTGGATAAACGAATCCGTTGCGCGGCTCCGTCGTGCTACATCACCTCACTCACACGTCTCTTCGAAACCATCGGGCCACAGGATGCTGAACAGAATCTCACAGGCCAGGTAACGGAAGGGATCGACCACGCCGATTACATCGAGGCCTGCCTTCCGCGTGCGGTTTTGGTCTGTGCGGCGAAGAAGGATTTCTTCGACATCACCGGAACCTGGAATACCTTTCGTGAGGCCAAAGGTTTCTACAGCCGCTATGGCCTTCCCGAGGCGGTGGACATTGTCGAGGCTCCTGGAGAGCATGGCTTTGCGGTCACCCAACGCACCGCCATGTACCACTGGATGGCACGTTGGTTGAAGGGGGAGATTGATGAAGCTCCCGAACCGGAGACTCAACCGAAGGCTGTGTCAGACCTCTACTGTACCCCCAATGGCTTTGTCATGACCTCGATTCCAGGCGCACGCACCTTGTCTTCAATCTATGCCGAGGAAGCATCTACTCTGGCGGAGCGACGCCATGAGGTAATCGCTGCGGACAAGGAAGGGAAGTGGATCCAGGAGGTGGCGCGGCTTGCGAATATCAACCCTTCCACCGATCTGGCCTGGGAACAGGAGAAAGATTCGGAATTTTCAGGTGAAATCCAGTCGACTACATTTTCCGCAGAGTTGGAGAAGGGCTGGAGATTGACCGCGGTTCTCCATGAATCCCCTTCAGGTATGAAACAACCGCCTGTGTTGTGGTTGCCAGATGCGGCATTTTCAGAGAAAGGGCTGGTGGCTTCCCCCGAGGAGGAGGTCAAAGCCGGACACCCGGTGCTGGTGGTTTCATTGCGTGGACTGGATGCCAAGGAGAGGTTCAAAGGCAGTGAACTCGACCAATATTTTGGTGGTTGGACAGAGGCCTTCCTGGCCCTGCATCTCAACCGTCCTTTGCTCGGACAACGTGTTGAGGATATCTATGCCGCACTGGATCTGCTCCAGAGACGCTATCCGGATCAATCCATCAGGATGGTGGCAGAATGCGAGGCGGTGCCAGCTGCTGTGGTGGCCGCCGCGATGGATCAACGTGTGAAAGAGCTGGTTCTTGTGGCTGGATTGACCTCCTGGGACTCGATCTTCCAGGCCCCCTACTCAGTGGGCCAACTTTCCAACGTGGTTCCGGGTATTCTCAAGGTGGCTGACCTGCCGGACCTGGTGAAGATGATTGCCCCACGCAAGGTGACGGTGATCTCGCCACGGGGAGCGGAGGGGAAACCTTAAGAGAGTTACCTTCAATGAAGCGGCTTCTGGTATTCTCATCTCTTTCTTCCGGGGAAGGGGAATTTTGGGTGAACTACCCCCTCCCCACCTGCAACACCGCCCAGGCGATGAAAATCAGGAGTGCCACGGTCAACCACGCCAGGAAGAATCCCACGATGTCCTCCCGGTAACGCCGGGGGAATCCTTTCCATCTTTCCTTGGTGAACCAGCCGGGTGCATCGAGCAGAATCATGTCTTCACCAAGATCCGCCGCCAGCGTCCTTCCCTCATGAGAATGGAATTCGTTGGGATGGGAATCCTTTTTCTTTCCGGAAGGTTCATCACTGGAATAAATCATGTTGTCGAAGAACTTATCGATCTTCTCCTGGTCCTCGGGTTTGGTCAGAAGACTGACTACGATCAAGGCCACAAAGCCAGTCAGCATGGCCCATGCAAAGGGTTCCGGCTGCCATTTATAAACCAGTTTGAGTTCTCCGACTGCTGAATAATTCAGCCAGTAGTAAAGGGAGAAAGCGGCTACGGTCGCTACCAGGGCTCCATGCCGGTTGGCACGTTTCCAGAGAAGCCCGCCCAGGAACATGATCCCCATGAAAGCCGCGATAGTTTCAGTGAACAGGAAGGCATCGAGGACATGCTCGATGGTCAGGGCGAACAGGACACCGGAGAGGGTCAACAGCAATCCGGAAATCCTTCCAATCTGGAGAATCGTGTGGTCTGTGGCAGTGGGATTCATGTAATGCAGGTACAGGTTGCGAGTGAAAAGTGCTCCTGTGTTCACCATGAAATTGGAGCAGGTCGACATGTTGGCCGCGAGGACACAGGCCACCATGAGACCGGTGAGCCCGGGTGAGAGGAAATGACGGCAAGCGATGCCAAAAGCGGCCTCGCGATCCGCCAGGTGCATCCCCTGTTGCACCGCCAGCGCTGCTACGATCAGACCAGTCAGCGCCCAGCCAATGGTGCATAAACGCTTGACCATGTTCCCATAGGTCTGCCCGACCCTTCCGGCGCGTTCTGTCTTTCCGGTGGCTACCATCGAGAGCATGTGGGGTTGAGCGACAATCCCCACCATGCCATTGACCGCCAGCATGGCAATGGTGAAGGCGGTCAGTCCCGAGGCTTCACTGTAGAGATTAAAAAATTCCGCTGGCAAACTTTGATGGAGACCTGAAAAACCACCTACCTGAGACAGGCCCACCGGAATCATCATGAATGACAACACAAGAATCAGGAAAGACTGGACAAAATCAGTATATGCCGAAGCCACAAGTCCGCCGAAAAAGCTGTAGACAATAAATGCCACGGTCATCACCACCACCACGCCATTGGCCGAGATTACCTGCTCACCTGCCGCGATGGAGATGACCTTTCCGGCACCTTTGAGCATGGCCCCCTGGTTGAACACGAAAAAAGCAATTGCAAAAACGGTATATAGCAGCGCCAGTCTCCGGCTGTAACGGTCCTCGATGATCTCCCCAATGGTGGTTCTGCCGCTCCGCCGGTACCAGGGTGCCAGGAGCCAATAAAACGGGGTGATGAGCATGTTCTTCCATTGGAACCAGATCGATCCGAAACCCAGTTCATAGCAGGCCCCTGCCTGGGCAACCGGTTGTTCTGCATGAGTGCCGGTTCCGAAGGCTTGTCCCACCATGACCCACCATTTGAGTCCACGGTCTCCCAGAAAGTACTTGCTGCTGGTCTTTACTTTCCGGGCAACCCACAACCCCATGCACATGATCCCAACGAAATACCCAACCAGTACGGCTCCATCCAGCCAGGTGAAAACAGCATTCCCTTCAGCCATTGTGGAGAAAACCTCATTTCTTGCCTTCCGGCCTGGGTGACCGCCATCTCCCCCTGGGGGAGGTTTTCACCAATCATTATCTTCTTCATTCCGCGAATCAAGCACTGGAAAACCCGGGAACGACAGTCTATCATAGCAATAAGAGGGTCTTTGTATTGGTTCGAAAATTGGGTGAGTCTTTTTAGCGCCTGTTTCCGGGTGTTTCATGGAGGGTTTCCTCTGACCTCTCTTCTGTGAGCGGTATCATCATCGATCGCTTTCTGTAAAAGAAACCCTCAAAGTTTTCTATCAGACTCCCGGTGGACCAGTCACGCAAAGATCCATTGGTTAATCCGCCCACCCGATCTGCAGAATCATCCTGTTAAGAGGAGGCGGATGGTCATGTCCTGGTTTTTCCCGATCCACGAACGTGAAGTTGCCGGTTTGCAGTGGCTTTATTGCGGGATTCTGCTTTTGTTGATTCCTGTCTTTGAATTGCCTCTCCCTGCATTCGCTGTAGAGAATTCTGGTCTGATTATTTCTCAGCAGCCCAGTGAGGCATGGCTCAAAGGTGTTCAGGAATCCATCAGTCGGATGGAATATGAGGTTACCTGGCAGGAGAAATGCCACCGGACGGATATTCCTGGAGCGTATCACATCTCCAATCGAGAGCAAAATCTTCGTGCTTATTTTACAACGGATGGGGTTTCATTCCTTCGCCGTTGTGATGGCTCCCAGTCAAGAACCTTCCTGCAAACCCTTCCATCCACCGGACGCGGGAAGCGGCTTTTTGGTTGTAGGGGTGCTGAAATCGAAACACAGGGCAACTGGCTTGAATATCATTCCGGAGATCTCAAAGTCAGATACCTTAATGAAGAATCCGGCCTTCACCAGCGAATCACCTTGGACAGCTGTCCGGATGGACAGGGGCCTCTTCAGGTCATGATGACCATTAATCCCGGAACACACGGAACTGTTTCACTCCGCAGTGGTGTTGTGGAACTGATGGACAATAATACCATCCTATCTCATTGGCACCGTTTCCATGCTGTCGATAACAGAGGATTGGAATTTCCAATAGAGGTCGATCTGGAGGGGAATACGATCCAACTCTCAGTTGAGGATACGGGTGCCGTGTACCCGCTTGTTATTGAGTCTGTTTTTGAAGGAGGCAGTGACAAAGGCCTCTCATTCCTTCCTGACTGGACGACTTTTGGAGGTCAGGAATTATCTCTCTACGGGATGACTGTCTGTACGGGAGGTGATTTAAGTGGGGATGGTTATTCAGATGTGATGGTGGCCGCCCCTTTCTATGACAATGGTCAGGTCGATGAAGGCCGGGTGTTCTTTTTTGGGGGAGCGGAGGATGGAGTGGATACCTCCGTGGGTTGGACCGCTGAGAGCAATCAGGCCAAAGCGCTGTTTGGTTTTTCGATGTCCACCGCGGGAGATGTCAATGGCGATGGGTACTCGGACATGCTTATCGGCGCGATTGGAGCCCACATTGGAGATGCATCCACCGGAGCGGTCTTTGCCTGGTATGGACGGGATGCGGCACCCCCACCGGGAACGCCAGAGAACGCTGACTGGGTGGTGGCAGAGGGTGTGTCCAACCTGCTTCGTTTTGGATTTTCTGTCTCGACCGCGGGTGATGTGAATGGTGATGGTTATTCGGATGTCATTGTGGGGGAATCATCGATCCCTGGAGGGGAATCGCCCCGCCGCAGGATCGAGATTGGCATGGAAAAACTTTTACGAGGCCTTACTGGAGCTGGGGCCTTGGGAGTCCTTCCAAAAGATGACCTGGATACACCCGAACGCGCCTATGTTTACTACGGTTCAGCAACGGGACTCAGCTCTACTGCCGACTGGACCGCTGACAGCAGCTCCATGCTCCCCACCCTTTTCGGGTATGCGGTAGGGACGGCTGGAGATGTGAATGGCGATGGTTATTCCGATGTGATCATTGGGGCTCCTTACTACTTTGGGGCGGGGCGTGCATTTGTCTGGTTTGGTTCATCGACAGGACTGGGAGAGGAGGGTGCCCCCCACAATGCGGATTGGAAAGCCACCTGTTCACAAAGTGGAGCCTGGTTTGGGGGATCCACCGGGACTGTGGGAGATGTGAATGGCGATGGATACTCGGATGTGGCGGTGGGCAGCTTCCTCTTTGACAACCCCGAGGAAAATGAGGGCATGGTATTCGTGTGGCATGGCTCTTCCTCGGGGCCAGAGGGGGGAATGGATGGCACACCTCTCAATGCGGACTGGAAGGCTGAAAGCAACCGGGCAAATGCCCAGTTTGGTGTCACGGTGGGCA
>CAYZUX010000069.1:0-24639 GCA_964481775.1 uncultured bacterium
TCAATACATCTCCCATTCCACCCTGTGCCATGATGGAATGTCCGGTCCGATTGACTGATAACAGTCTTCCCGGTGTTGCAATGACTGTCGCCGCCCCCTTGAGAAGAACTGTGCAGCCCCACCCTGCAGCGGCATCGCGTGTGACTGTCCAACGGTCTTGTTCCACGATTTCAGGGGAAGGCAATTGGAGCAAGCGCCCCATCTCCCCCGGATGGGGAGTCAGGACCGTCGTTTCCCTCCGGTTCCTGAGTACCTTTTCCGTTCCTGCCTCCGCGATCGCATTGATGCCATCCGCATCGATCACAACGGGTCCCTCGAATTTTTCAAGGAATTCCAATACCAGAGACTGCGTCTCCGGATCCCTTCCCAAGCCAGGGCCGATGCCAGCTGCATCGACCTGCACAGCCATTTCCATCAAACGTGGCACTCCCACTTTTCCAAGGCGGCCAGCTGCTGATTCCGGGAGGGGAAGGGTCATACACTCCGGTACTGCCGATTTCGCTGCCGGGTTCAATGATTCAGGAAGAGCAAGCGTGAGCAATCCGGTTCCCATCTTCAGGCAGGCTCGTGCAGCCAACAGGCCGGCCCCCAGCATCTCTGCTGAGCCGGCTATTATTAATGTCCTTCCACGCATTCCCTTATGGGCCGTGAGGGGATATTGGGGAAGTGATCTTTTAACCCAGTGGGGGGTCAATAGTTCTGCTTCCGACTCCGCTTCCTGTAAAAGGTCCTCTGGAAAACCGATTGCAGCTACATGCAGCTCTCCACTACAGCTTAATCCCTCCTCCAGGAAATGCCCCTGTTTGGGAAGTCCGAAAGTCATGGTGGCACGGCACCGCATCGCTTCTCCTCGAGCCTGACCTGTTGCCGAGTCCACTCCGCTGGCGATGTCGACTCCCAGAATCCACCGTGCTCTCTGGTTAGACAGCCGGATCAGGTCCGATATGGGAGGTTCTGGATTCCCGCGGCTTCCAGTCCCCAGTAGTGCGTCCACAACCACGGGGGATTTTTCAAAACAAAGATTTCCTTCCTTTCCGTCCCAGACCTCCCAGGAAGCAAGGGGGGAACGTGTATACCTTAACCAGTTTGTGTGACTGTCTGGACTTAAGGATTCAGAATCATGGGTCATCAGGACATGGGGACAATACCCCCATCCCAAGAGATGGCGTGCCGCTACGAATCCATCCCCTCCGTTATTCCCTCTCCCACAAAGAACCAAGACAGGTGTCTTGGGATCTCTGCAGAGACGCTGACAGAGGGAGGCCACATGCCATCCCGCACGTTCCATCAAAGCCAAGGATGGTATCCCCCGCTCTTGAATGGAAATTCGGTCGATGGCGGCCATCACCCGGCCGGTGACAATCTTCATGTTTTCATTCGCGGGAAAACACCCTCTGCCACATAGAGAAAACACAACAATCGACGGGAGGCTAAAGGAGGGAAAAAAGAACGGACTTAAACGATCAAGGGACCGTTTTCAGGGTGATTCCTGTCCAGGTAAATCATCCTCATAGAATCGATCATGGAGGTAGGAGAGAACACACGCGACGGTGAAACCGAGAGCCATGACTCCGAAAAAGAAATAAAGGCCGGTGGCTTCTCCCATAAACCATTTCGCCACGAGTAGATTCACAAGACAAAACAACCAAAAAGCCGCGTTCACGACAAGGTACTCCAAGGCTGTGAAACGTTCCGGATCCGATTCAATAACAGGGGGAACCGCTGGATTTTCACGGATTGTTTCGAGTTCAGCCGGTTTTGTACCCGGTTTGCTTTTTCCTCTAGCCATACGAGAGAGTGTGTCTCCTATGGGCTGAAGTATCCCCGCTCAAAACTCCTTGGATACTCCCGCTATTTTGCGTCAATGCCCATCTTGGGCTTATACCTTTTTCTAACACGCCTTTAAGCTCAAGTAAAGATGGTGCCCATTAATTGAATTCGTTCTGATCCCCTTGTCCCTCCTTTGAAACCATGATGAGGAAGGTTTATGATTGCAACTCGAAAGTCAGTCATCAAACAAAAGAAGATAGGCAGTGTACCGCCAATGATCTTTCATTGAGAGGTCTTCTTCTTGATATGACTCTTGAATTCTGGACTGGCAGGAAAGAAGGCGAATGAAATGAAAATATATCTGTTCTGGTTGTCAATGGCTGTTTCGATGTGTGGAGTGATGGCTGCGGCGGAATCGGCAACGCCAGCTCCCCTGACGACTCATCCCGACACCACTGGGTGGGAATCCGTGTTCAATTCTGATCTCTCAAATGCGGAGTATCCAGCCGGTGTCTGGACCGTGAAGGATGGAGTTCTCACGGCCAGTGAAGATAAATGCATCTGGACAAAGAAAGATTACGAAAACTTCATTCTGGACTTAGAGTTCAAGAACGATCCCGGAACCAATAGCGGGGTATTCGTTTACTGCTCGGATGTAGCCAACTTTGTCTCCGACTCCGTGGAAATTCAGATCGCTGATGACTTTGCAGAAAAATGGGCCAAGTCCCCGAAAACCTGGCAGTGCGGTGCAGTGTTCGGTCACCTGGCTCCCTCCAAAAGTATGGTCAAAAAGCCCGGAGAATGGAATCGCTATACCATCCAATGCGTGGGTCAGTCCATCAGTTGTGTTCTGAATGGAGAACCGATTTTTACCATGGACATGAGCAAATGGGACAATGTAAAGACCAATCCGGATGGCTCCGAGATCCCGCCATGGTGCTCAAAACCATTCAGCACACTTCCCACCAAGGGGAGAATCGGCCTGCAAGGCAAGCATGGTGGGGTACCGATCTGGTTCCGTAATCTGAAGGTTAAGGAATTGAAGTAAACGGATTCCCTAATCTTTTTTCTCCTTGTATGCGGGCTGGTCAAGCCGAAAAAACCTGCTTGACTTTGACCAGGCCGGGCCTGAAGCTGAAGGGACCAGACCACATACAAGGAGTCTTCAATGACCAGGCTGCTGTCCGCCCCAGTTGTCCTTGGTGTTCTTATTGTTTTTTCCCAAACTCTCCCTGTTGGTTCCGTTCCCAATCAGATCTTTGAGGTCATATCGACCGCCGATACAACCGATGGCTCCTGCACGAGTGGCAGCTGCACGCTTCGTGAGGCCATCGAGGCCGCAAACGCATCTCCCGGGTTGGACGAGATCCGTTTCAACATACCTCCCGATGACCCGGGACATGTGTTTTATCAGAACAACTCTTTGGCCGGTTTCCTTTCGGGAATAGTCACAGTCACGACTGTAGCGGATGATGCCAACCTGCCCAATCCGGACCCGGATTACCCCCACAGCTGGTTCAGGATTTCTCCCAGCTCACCTTTGCCAGCCATCACCGATCCGGTCATCATCGACGGTTACACTCAAGGATCCAGCACGCCCGCGGTCACAGGGGATGACGCCTTGCCGAACAGCGGAAGCATCCTTCAAGGCCTGAATACCGTCATCAAGATCGAGTTGTTCGGTGCTAACGCGGGATTTGTCGCCAATGGGCTACTCCTGGGAACCGGTAGCAATGGCAGCACGATCCGTGGACTTGCCATCCAGGATTTCCGTGGGAACGACTCCTCGCCGGGCCACGGGATCTTTGTCGCGTCGAATGAGTGCCACATCGAAGGGAATTTCATCGGACCCGGTCCAGATGGCATCACCCGCAGCCTGAATACTCATGGGATCCAGGTCGTTGGAGCCAGCAACACCATCGGCGGATTAACTCACGCCTCCAGGAATCTCATCTCGGGTAACAATCGGACAGGGCTGCTGATCAATGGAGGAACCGGGGGCAATCTCGTTCAGGGCAACATCATCGGCCTGACCCGTACGGGACTCAAAGGCCAAGGGAATTTCAGAGATGGCCTCCTCATCCTGAGTTCACCAGATAACCGTGTTGGAGGTACCCATCCGAATGCCAGAAACATCGTCTCGAACAATGGTTATGGCGGTATCGCGGTTGTCCTTGCAGCCGCGGCAAGGAATATCGTTCAAGGAAACTATATCGGGACCGATGTGACCGGAAACGCAGCCATTGGAAACACCTTCCATGGGATTTACCTCTACCAGGCTCCCGACAACATCTTAGGCGGAACAGAAACAGGATCGGGCAACTTGTGTTCAGGAAATGGATATGGCGGGATTACTCTCGAACAATCCAATGCCAACTCCATCATTGGAAACACTCTTGGGACAAACCCGGATCAGACACTGTCGTTAGGCAATGGCTTCAGCGGTATTCTCCTGGTCGCCTCCTCAGAGAATCTTATTGGAGGTTCACAAGCGGCCTCCAACACCATCGCCTATAACAAGACCGGTGGTGTGGTGATATCCGGGAACAGCACGGGCAATCCGGTCAGGATGAACTCGATTCTCTCCAACCAGGCCTTGGGTATCGACCTGACACCGGTTCTCGGAGGCTTCGGGGTTGGAGATGGAGTCACGTCTAATGACCTCAACGATACCGATACGGGGCCGAACAACCTCCAGAACTATCCGGTTCTGTCCAATGTGGACTTGAATGGCACTCTGAATGTCACCTACTCAATCAACTCTGTCTCACCCAATTCAGCCTTTCCGCTAACGGTTGACTTCTACCTGGCTGACACCAGTGGAGAGGAAGGAAAGACCTATCTCGGTTCAGATAGTTACAACTCAGGCGATGGACAAAAGCCGATTGCTCTCTCCCCCGAAACGGTGATTAATCCAGGTAACCGGGTGGTCGCCACAGCAACTGATGCCAATGGAAATACCTCGGAGTTCTCCGCCAGTGTCCTGGTGGGTGGGGAAGTGGTGCCGACTGTTCTCACAGTCAACAGTACGGGGGACGCTCCGGATCTGAATCTCCTGGATGGTGCTTGTGATACCGGCAACCAAGTCGAAGGGCAGCCCGAATGCACCCTGTGCGCTGCTCTCGCTCAGGCCAATGTGATGCCGGATATCAGCCCCAGTAATCCTGTCCAGATCCGCTTTGCTGTTCCCACCTCGGCGGCCGGCCATCTTTACTACAAAGATGACGCAGTGGCGGGACAGGTTACCGCCGCCAGTGCCTCCACTACCACTGCGGCCAATGACTCCTTGATCGCGGATATCGATCCTGACTGGCCCCACAGCTGGTATTCCATCAAACCCGATTCCGCGCTGCCTCAAGTCACTCAACCGGTTGTCATCGATGGTTATTCCCAGACAGGTTCTCTCGTCAACACCAATTCCACCGGAAGTGGATTGAACACTCGTTTACGAATCGAGGTGACCGGTGTGAACGCGGGACGAGTGGATGAGGGTCTCATAAAGATCAGCGCGACCGGAAGCACGATTAAGGGACTTGCGATCAACCGTGCCGATGGTCCTAAGATCCGGATTGACACCCTTGGGAACAATCGTATCGAAGGCAACTTCATTGGACCCGATGTCAGTGGAACCCTGGCTTATCCAACACCAGGCGGCCCTATCCGGATCATCAGCCGTCCGGGTGTTTTGTTGCTCTCCCAAGGCAACCGGGTGGGGGGACTCACTCCATCAGACCGAAATTTAATCGCAGGCAACCGGCATTTGACTGGTACGGGGATTACTATTGAAGCGAACAGTAACCAGGTGCAGGGAAACCTGATAGGGACCGACCGGACGGGTACAGAATCTCTCTCCAACAGTATTTATGGGATCTCCATCGTGGGTTCCGAGGGCAACCTGGTGGGAGGGAATACAACCAGCTCAGTGAATGTTATCGCGGATGGAGTCATTATCGGGGGACAACTCTCCAATGCGGACCGGAATGGGATCCTGGGAAACATCATAGGGGCCGGAATCGATGGAAAGCAGCTGCCATCCGAAGAGATCAACATCGCAAGCGGAGTGTTCATATCAGGCGACAACAATACGGTCTTTGGAAACACCATCGCTTTTCGTGGAGGAGTCACGGTCTCGGAAGGCGTAGGGAATATCATCTCCCGCAATTCGATCTCCTCGACACTAACCCTTGGAATCAACTTGACCTCGGATAAGGAACTGAAGGTGGTCAATCTTCCTCAGGATGAACTCGATGGAGATACAGGAGCCAATGGTCTGCAGAATTTCCCTTACATTACCGGCGTTTCTCAAACCTCCGGGGGCACCACGGTCAATGGGATTCTGCACAGCACACCGAATTCAAATTACCGGCTGGAGTTCTTTGCGAGTAGAGAACGGGATCCGACTGCTTTCGGCGAGGGGGAGCACTATCTGGGTTCGCTCGACATCACGACCAACAGCCTTGGGGAAAACGTCTACACGGCAAATCTGCCGATCATACCCGCTGGCTTTCAGTATGTCTCGGCGACCGCCACCGACATCACAGTCCGTGCTCCCGCGAACACTCCTGCTAACAACACCTCTGAATTTTCTGGAGCATTCCCACTGGCGGGTTGCGGATTGACTGTCACCAACACCACCGATTCCGGACCTGGCCCGCTGCGCGAGGCTCTCCATTGCGCCAACACCCAGCCGGGGGTGGATACAATCGCATTCGCTATCCCGGGTGCCGGTCCTCATGTGATCCAGCCGGAGACACAATTACCCGAGGTGGTGGACCCGGTGATCATCGATGGTTACACACAAGGGGATAGCACACCCGGAAACACCACAGATGACGCTGTAGAAAACACAAGTCCTCTTGGCTTAGGCGCAAATACTGTTCTCAAGGTCCAACTGGACGGAACCAAAGCGCCCGAGTTAACCTGTGGACTGATACTCCTTTCTGGCGGGAGCACGGTCCGGGGCCTGTCGATCACCGGTTTTGATGACATCGGAGTCCTCGCTCAGACTTATGGCGGGAATACCTTCTCCGGCAATTTCATCGGTGTCACCCCGGATGGGAATCCAGAGCCCAACTATTCCGGGATCTATATCGATCAGTGCCCGGACAATGTGGTCGGAGGCCTTTCTCCAGCTGACCGGAATGTGATCTCGGACAACTATTCCAGTGGTGTGGAGATCGATGGAGGGAAATCTGGTATCACCGCCACAGGTAGCCTGATCACTGGAAACCTCCTTGGCGCAGGGCCGGATCTTCAACCAATCGGGAACCAGGTGGGTGTTTATGCGGGCTGCACTGATGCCGTGATCGTTGAGAACCTCATCGCTTTCAATCGGGAAACAGGTGTGATTGTACCCTCCGAAACCATTTCACGCCCCCCAGGAAGTGAGATCACGATTTTAAGGAATTCCATCTACTCCAATGAGGGTATCGGAATCGACCTCGATGAAGATGGAGTGACAGTGAACGATGGAGGTAACCCTCCTGATCAGGATGAGGGCGGAAATGGACTTCAGAACTACCCTGTTCTGACTTCACGGACCGACAGCCCAACCACAGTCGTTAACGGAACTCTTTCCAGCACTCCCAACACGGCCTTCCGGATCGAGTTTTTCGCGAACACATTCAAAGATCCCACCGGGTTTGGTGAGGGAGAGGTCTATCTCGGTTCCGTCAATGTGACGACCGATGTCAATGGTAACAGCCCGATTGTATTCAATGTCCAACAAGCGGTTCCCGAATCTCAGTCCATTTGCGCAACAGCCACTCGCCGGGATGACCAAGGTGAGCCAGTGGAAACCTCGGAATTCTCCATTGGCATCGGAGGAAACGCTTGCTCAACTGTGGTGACCCAGACTGGCGATGGAGGAGCCGGGAGTCTACGGGACGCCTTGATCTGCTCGAATCTCACACCCGGCCTCGACACGATCAGTTTCAATATCCCCGGAGCAGGCCCTCACACTATCCGGCCACAGTCACCGCTGCCCGAGATTACCGATCCGGTGGTGATTGATGGCTACACCCAAGGGACCGGAACTCCGGATCCATCCGATGACGCCTATCCGAACACCTCATCGACCGGATTCAACGGCCGGATCCTGATCGAGTTGAATGGAGGGGATCTGGAGCCCGGAGAGGATGGATTGGACATCCAGGCGGGCGGGTGCACGGTTCGCGGCCTCGCGGTCAATGGTTTCCTCGGATACGTGGACTCCGGAAGCGATTACGTCTTTGGGGGTGGTGGCATCGTTCTCTATGAGCACGGAGGGAATGTAATCGAAGGGAATCTCCTGGGCACTGACATCCAAGGAAAGGTATCCGGTGCGAACTCGTTCGGTGTGAGTGTTTTTTATATGAAGGATGAAGTCCCGAACCGAATCGGAGGAACAACTCCCCAAGCGCGGAATGTGATCTCCGGGAATGACTATAGTGGAGTCCTGATCCAGGAGAATGACGACGGTGGGACTGCGGTCGAAGGCAACTTCATCGGAACAGATGTCACCGGGACGGAGATTCTCGGTAACGGAGAGGCCGGAGTCCTCATCATCCACTGCGGGAACAACACGATAGGCGGGGAATCACCGAGTAACGCTAACCTCCTTTCGGGAAACAGGTACAGTGGTGTCGTTTTTTTTTTCAAGCAGAAGACGGCATACGAGATTCAGGGCAACTTCATCGGAACCGGTTTCACGGCCACTGAGGCCATCGGCAATGAGTTAGCGGGAGTGATCATCTACGACGGGGTGGGCAACTCAATCCTCTCCAACTCCATCGCCTTCAACAGCGATCTTGGCATCGCGCTCAATGACGAGGGAGTGACTCCCAATGATGTACCGCCCGCTTCAGCACCCCCTGACCTGGATGGGGGTCCCAACAACCTCCAGAACTATCCGGTCCTCACCTCTGCCATCATCAATGATGGGAAGTTGACTATTCAGGGCATGCTTCAGAGCACTCCCAACACGACATTCAGGATTGAGTACTTCGCCAACATAGCAAGCGATCCCTCTGGAAATGGAGAAGGTCAGCGGATGGTTGGTTCTGAGATAATCACCACCAATGCTCAAGGGGTGGCCACGCTCCAGGCCCATGTTCCCGCACAGGTTTCAGGGGGCGAATTCCTTTCCTCCACCGCTACACGGCTGGTGGGCGGGACACAGCCATCGGACACTTCCGAGTTCAGTGCCTGCATTCAGATAAACGATGGAACCGGGCCGACACCCACGCCCACGGAACCCCCATATTGCCCTCTCCCTTATCCGGACTTTGTCCAGGATGATATCGTGAACAGCAAAGATCTCATGAGGTTCCTGAAAGGATTATCCGAATCCGATCCATCCGTTGATCTCACGGGGGATCAAGTGCCCTCCGCGATGGACCTCCTCCACTTCAGCCTGAACTGGCAACATCACCCCTGCCCACCCTGATTCCATTCAAAGATCGGGATTGGAAAAACCTCTGGCGAGAGACATGGTTTCATTTATCATCCTCCATACCTGTTGTCGAACGGGGTCCATGTGCTCCATGAAAGAGAGAATCCCATGCAAACGATGACGAGCATCGAACGTGTCACCAATGCCCTGGCGCGAAAACCAGTCGACCATGTCCCGGCGGTCATCAGTCCCTGGGGAGCCACTGTGGAGCGTTGGAAAAAAGAGGGCCATATCGGCGCCGAGGAGGATGTCTGTGAGCATTTCGGTCAGGACATCCGTACCGGCGGATGGATCAACAGCACTGCCGACCTTGACTTCCAGCCAGTCGTGATCGAGGAAACCGAGGAAACCATCCTGCAGAAGGATGGCAACGGTGCCACTCTCCGCCGTCACAAACTGCATGACAGCACACCGGAGCATGTCGATTTTGAGGTCAAAGAGAGAGGGGCATGGGAGGATAAGATCAAACCCCACCTGCTGGATCTGGATCGCCGCCGGATCCCCTTCGAGGACTACCGCAAAGCCAAGACCTTCGCTGCTGAAAGGAATCGTTTCTTCGCCTGGGGAGGGGTAGCTCCCTTCGAGCAGATGCACCCCGTGTGCGGGCATGAATACATGCTGATGGGCATGGCCACTGACCCAGAATGGGTGAAAGACATGGTGATGACCTTCGCCACCCTGACAGTGAATCACCTGGAAGTACTCTTCTCCGAGGAGGGTAAACCGGATGGGATGTGGTTCTTCGAGGATATGGGTTTCAAGAACCGTCCCTTCATGTCCCCCTCCATGTATCGTGAGATTGTCCAGCCGGGCCACCAACTCCTGTTCGACTTCTCGCATTCCATCGGCTGTAAGGTGATTGTTCATTCCTGCGGGTATGTGGAACCTCTGGTTCCAGGGTTGATCGAAGCGGGTATGGACTGCCTGCAGGCAATGGAAGTGAAAGCTGGGATGGATATGCGCAAGCTCTTCAAGACATTCGGCGACCGGATCTCCTTCTTCGGAAATATCGATGTTCGGACCCTGATCAGCAATGACTTCAAGCAAGTTGAGGAGGAACTCCAGGCCAAGATCCCCCCGGTCATCAGGAATGGTGGCGGCTATATCCTCCACACCGATCATTCCGAACCGCCGGAGATCAACTATGAGACCGAGAAGTTTTTCGTGGAACGGGGGAGGGAAATTGGAAGACCCTGACGGAGGAGCGAATTCATTCGCCTTTATGTGCACCATGCGATTGATTTTGTTTGCACCATGCGATTGAAATCGCTACTCCGATTGGGGTTTATCGCCGCACCTCTTGCGCCACTGGCTGGGCAGCCTTCTCCTCGACACGCTCAATGATCTTGAGGTTATAAGTTTCTGTGTAACCACACAGAGAGCAGCTCACAAAGAGGTACCGGTCCAGGATCGGAAGCGGGATCTTTCCTGGACCGCCACGGGGAATGGCATGTTCAGTCAGGAGGGGATGCTTGCCCTTGCATTTTGGGCACTGGTAGGACTCCTTCAAGGCCTCGATGTTCATGAAGCACCCCCATGGGGAAGATTGTGCACTTTCAAATGGAAGCGGGTCGACCAGACTGCATCCACCTCGCCTGCCGGTGCGAGTGTCACCGGCCAGATGGGAATCACCACACTACTCTGATAACTCCTCTCAAAACCCCCCTCCGAGCTGGAAACGGTTTCGATCGGGAATCGCCATAACTTGGTGCGTTTCTCGAACTGGAATTCGATCCTTATTCCCCACCAGTCCTCGGTCAGACTCACCGAACCCACGCCCGGACTCTCGCCCACGCTTCCCAGGTTGGGATCTTCAGGCGCCTGACCATCGATACGATAGTACCGGTCGAAGGTGTTACCCGCATTGAGCGACCATCCGAACTCTATACCCAAATCAAAAGTCACTCCATCCAACGAGTCATTCCGCAGGCGTACTTCAACCAGCCATTCATCCTCCATGAAATCATAGGTCCAGATTCGCTGGACCTCTACGTCGGAGATCCTTCCCGCTCGATTCCTGACTTTCTCCAGGGAAGCAAAGGCGATCTCACATCCCGTGGCGGTGGTTTCATAATGAACCTCAGTCTTCGCACTGAGTCCTTCACGCAGATCCAGGCCGGGATCAGCGAGAAGCTTCTCCAATGCCAGACCTGTTTTCAGGAAGTGGAGGATATTCCCGCCACGACGGTAAGGGTCATACACCAGGAGGCGTTCGAGTCCCTTCTCCTTGACACGATGCAGATCATGGATCGAGGCCACTTGCCCTTCCTGTTGGGGCTTGGTGGCCACTTCGAGAAGATCGCGGTGGTAGGTTTCAGGACGCCGTGAGAGGGTGTTGATCAGATTCCAGGCCTTGGGAAGGAAATCCCATTCCATCAATCCTCCCCCATTGGCCAGGTCAAACAGGAGGTGCGTGGTGGGAGTGGTCACCTCCAGAGCCTCGCCGCCATCACGGAAGAAATCCCAGCGGCGGAAGAGGATCGTGTTCCCTGTTTCCTGCCCTGCTGAACGGACCGCTTTTTCAGCCAGAATCAGGTTGTGATAGTTTTCCGCGCGGATATGGTTGAGGTAGATGCCGCCGAAAACCCCATGCCAGTAACCACAGTTGCATTCCGCGGCCCACAGGTGGCGGAGGGCCTCCTGCTTGGCGGGGGATCCTTCAGGCAATGTGTGAACCGCTTCGCTGACCGAGAGCACCTTACGGTGAATATGCTGGACCTCACGGTACTTGGTGAGGAAGGATCTCCAGAAGCTGCCCTTGATGAACCGCCCATACCGCTGAAGGGTTTTCTCCGGAATGTGCTTGCGGAAATCATCGATGGCACGTCCCTCATCCCAAGGAAGGGCCCAGTCCATCATCTCGGAGTAAGAAGCAGTCGGCAGATACACCAGCCCCTGCGAGACACATCGCTCACGGGCTTCGGAGAAGGTTACCATCTCCAACCAATCCGACTCTTTCTCAAGGGCGGTGAAGAACTCCTCCAGCCACCCCTCCTCGTAAACTGACTTGTAGGTTTCAGGCCAGATGCCAAACTTCTCACCATCATCGGCCATGATGACACAGCGAATCCCTTTCCCGGCGGGGAAAGACTTCAGGTAGTCGATGGACTCAACGACTTGATGGAAGGGAATGATGTAGCGCAGTTTCTGGCTGATCGGGAAAACGGTCAGGGTCTTGCCCTGATCCTCGGTCATGAAGGGACCGGTTAACTGATCCTCTCTCAACCCCGCCATCTTGAAGTGGGCATCATCCAGAACCACATACTCAAGACCGGCCTCGGCGAAGAGGCTGGTGAGAGAGGGTTCCCAAACCCTCTCCGCGACCCAAGCTCCTTTGGGACGCTTACCAAAGCGCGAACGGATACGCTCACTCAGGGCCTCCAGTTGTTCACAGCTATCACGTTCAGGAAGCATCACCAAAATCGGTTCATAGTAGCCACCCCCCATCAGCTCGATCCGTCCCTCATCTACTAGTTCCCCAAGCCGGTCGATGAAATCCGGGTGATTCTTCTCGAACCAATCCAGGAGGATGCCTGTGAAGTGCTGAGTGACCCGGATGCCCTCATGCCGGTCGAAGACCTCCAGGAAGGGGAGATAAGCCTTTTGGTAAGCCTCCTCGAAAATGGATTCAAAGTTGCCGACAGGCTGGTGGTTGTGGAGACCGAAACCGAAAAGGCAAGGGGTGGGATTCATGTGGGAAAAGTAACATTCAAGGGGGGGGTGTCAAGGAAGAGGGGGAACCGGCTTGGTTCCGCCCCCGTCATTCAACCTCAGATAGTCCCTTCCCAGGAATCCTCTCCACCACCCTACCGCCATATATTCAGCCATTGCAGCAAATGTGTTCCTCCAATCCGATGGTCCGGATCGATGCTTCCCAGACGGGCATCATAACCTGTCTCACCCATCGCCTTACCCCACAGTTTCGACAGCCTGAATAAATCCTTGTAGTCCACCACGCCATCGGCGTACAAGTCCGCGCTGAAGGAGGGAACAGCGATCTTGTCAGGGATCTCTGTCTCCACTGAGGGAGGCACAAAACCGGGAGCACGTCGTGTTCCCTTGGGAAGCATCGGTGGGACCTCGACCGTTTCCTTGGCTGCCATGCTCCCGCTGCACAAGAGACGATATTCCGAAAAGTCATAGCCATAGACCACAGTCCAGTAGACGCCTGTCTCTGGAGCGGTGAAGGCAATATTTTCCGTAGTGATGCCATCATGGACACTTGACCAGTTGTAGAATCCAGGCGGTGTCGAGGGTGCGATGACATACAGGTCGCTGTCGCCGAAGATATGGTTGACCGTCAGCGTAACATTAGCTCCGGTGGTGAGGTACATCGGATAATAGAGCGATTCATCCCAAAAAACGTACTCTGTGTAATCGGTGGGATAATAATTGGTCACCGCCCAGTAGGTGTCTGAAACATTCTCATCCAGGTCGGCATAGGTCACCGAAAGGGCCTCAAAGAAACCTCCTTCGAGGAGGTAGTTGGCGCTGGGAAGATAATCCATCCACCCGCTTTTGTAGTACTGGACCAGATCCCCATAGCGTGGGTCATACACCCAACCCGTGACATACATATAGCCGACCCCACTGCCTGCATCCGAGGCATTCAGATCGAGATGGACAGTCCAGTCCCGAGAGAAGAGGCTGCCACCATCGATGCGGATGGAGCCTGTGGGAGGGGTCTTATCCGCTCCACCCTGACGTGCATAGAAGGAACCACGAACCTCATTGTCGCTCTCATCATATTCGGAGACCGCATTCAAAGGGTCTACTTTCACTTTGACATAATAGGTGCCAGCGCCCGGGACCTGGAAGTTTGAAGTAGACTGAATTTGAGCACGTGAGCGCGCGGCCAGCGAAGGCACGTTCACAGTCGAGAGAAGTGGAAGGTTATTCAGGTCAGGCCCAACAAAGAAATCGATCCGGACATTGGAGACCGAGGTGGTTGAATTGTTGAAGAGGAGTGTGCCAAAAGAAACGCTATCCCCCACCTTGGGGTTGGCGGGAGAGAACCAGGTGGCATCATCGGCTGCTCCAATGTTGGGTTGTACGGGGATCGATGGAGTGGGAGTGGCCATGGGTGGGAACCAGGGGGGTGGAGTATAAGTCGGGGTGACATTCGGGGTTGGTGAAACACTGGGCGTGGGAGTCGGCATCGGCTCCGCGACCTGGTAGTACCAGATCCCCGCATTGCCCCGCCCCGCGAATAAGGTTCCCTGCTTGCGAGCGGAGAACTCCAGTGTGTTTCCCTCACTCAGTGTTCCCATCTGGATCCAGCTCTCCCCCGAGTTGTTGGTCTTAAACACCCCACTGCCCGGAAGAAATGTGTAATAGGTTCCGGATTGGGCTGGATCGGCCACGGTGCTGCGTGAAACATCATAACCATAGACACGGGTGGGGAGTCCCGTGTTGGCGGGATCCCATTTCGTCCCATTGTTGGCGGTAAAGAGCATCCCCGCGCCGGCATCCCACCAGCCAGTCCCACGCATGATGCGTCCAGGTTGAACCGGGTCGGCGGCCAAAGAACTTGAGGCACTTTCCTCCACGGCATTCCAGGTTGCGCCTGTGTTGCTGCTGTAGCCAAAACCATTGGTAGGATTGAAGCCTCCGATCAACGCCGCGAAAATCCGTCCCCCAGACTCCTGCGCGAAATCAAGGACATTCCGGTAGATTTCCTTATCAGCCACACGCACCCAGGTGACGCCATCATCGGGGCTGCGCCAGATCCCATCCCCGCCGGTACCCACCAGGATCACGCTCGGGTTGGAGGGAACAAAGAAAATGCAAAAGGCCAGCCCAGTCGGGCCGGTGGTCACCTTGGTCCAGTGCAGGCCGCTATCCTGGCTTTGGTAGAGCCAGGCGGAGGTACCGCCCTGGGTTTCGGTTCCAGCGATGAGATGGTTGGGATGTACAGGATCAACCGCGATCGAACGGATCGACACACTGTAAGCGATATCCGAGTCAAAACCGGTGTTGCGTTCCTCCCAGGTGGCGCCATCATCCTGAGTCCGCCAAACTCCCTCGGTCTGCATCCCGGCGTAAACGATGGAGGAATTGACAGGATCTACACCCAACGCATAAACCGCACCATGGGCACTCATCCCATTCGAGGAATAGGTCCAGGACTGCCCCATGTCATTACTGCGCCAGACACCACGGCTCTCCGAGGCAATCAGCAGGTGACCCGGGAGGGTGTCACGTTCAATCGCACGGTACCTGGTCCGGATGGGGCGTGACCATAACCGGGACCAGCTCAGAGTGCCTCGTTCAAGGACACAGGTGGAGGTGATCCCATATACGGTCGGTTTACCATAGAGCCAGTCCACCGAGACCGGGGAAGGGGGTACCTGTCCGGCCACGGGAGTTGACCAGTGCTCGCCACGGTCGTTGCTGTAGTACACCTTGTTGAAAATCATCACGAGTTCATCAGGATTTCCGGGATTCGGCCAGATCATCGCACCCGACAAAGAGGTGGAGGGAAGCCCCGGTTTCATCACGAAAAAAGAAGCCGTGGTGAGATCCGCTTCGATGCGGATGGGGGTGTAGGTGTAGACATAGACACTCCCATCAGCGGCGGCCTCCACTTGGGTGGCCATTTTATACTGAGGATTGCTGTTTTCATTGGGCAACAAAATCTTGTGCCACTGATCCCCTTGGTCATCACTGTAAAACAGGCCGGTGGAGCCACCCACAAAAACCCGCGTGGATGTTGCGGATACCACACTGAGATCGAAGAACTGAAGAGCATAGGGTGTGGCCGGGTTAATTCCATTTATCTTGAGAAGCCAGGACTGGGATTCGGGATCCCAACGGTAGACTCCATTGGTATTGGTGCAGGCCATGAGACCCGCTTCGTTGTCTTCCACCAGGACCACATCCTTGATGCCGCTTGAGTTGGGCATCTCAGGAAGAGATTCCCAACTAATGCCAGCATTAAAACTTCGATAGATCCTGCCTGGAGTGGCAGCATAGAAAACTTCCCGGCTGCTGTCGGAGATAAGACCCACCACCGCCCCACCAGGTAAGCCGTATTCACGCCAATCATCCACAGCATGACTGAAAGGGATAAAAACACTGGAAAACAGAACTATCGTAGGTAACAGATGACGCATGGCCGCCTCCAAAAAACAAGCCCGCTGGTGACACCATCACAGAAGCAAACACGCTGAGCGGGCGGGGCTCAGGAGGGCGTTTGGGTACAATAGAACCAAATTGGTACGAGTAAAAGGGAAAGAGTTACGCGAAAAAGGTAACTTGTCTGATTAACATCTGTATGTGAGAATAGGAACATGCAAGTAACCTCGGACCTTTCCCGGGAACAAGTTGAATAGCTGAAACTCATTGGTATCGGAAACAAGATGACCCAGCACGAACTCATCAAAAAGCCATAGGTGAATTTTTTCAGTAATACACACCAGAAAACCTTGATGACCTCCCCGGTTTCGGGTCTTGGAAAGCCCACCCAGAGGTAGGCTTGGAATTCCAGAAAAAAATCCGGGAGGAGTGGGACAGGAACATGAACGAAACAAATGACAAGCCTCAAACACTCTTATCAACGAGAGATCGAAAACTTATCGAGTACTGGCGATGGGCTTTCAGCGACCTTCGGATGAATGATGTCAGAGGGGTCTATGCTGAATGGATGGTGGCCAAGATCTTGGGAATAGATCCTCCACCCCGCGATTCCTGGGACTCCTGTGACCTTCGCTTTGATGGCATATGTATCGAGGTCAAGGCGGCATCCTATGTTCAGGCATGGCCGCAGAAGGTTCCCTCCAAGATCATATTCACCGGGTTAAGGGGACGAGTCTGGGACTCCAATACTGGGTTTGCGCCCACTCAGACTTACAACGCTGATATCTACATCTTCTGCCTTCAGATCGAAAAGAACTCTGAGAAATGGGATGCTCTCAATCTGGATCAATGGCGCTTCTATGTGCTTCCCCGGGACGTCATTGAGACAAGGAACTACACCCAGATTTCCCTTGCGCCACTTAAACAACTGGCTCGGGAACTCCATGCCACGGAACTGAAGGGGGAGGTTCTTTCAATGAGATCAGCCTGATTGGGGAGCTTGTTGTTGAACTATAGTCTTATCGGATAACCCCCTCACCTTTTTTCCCTCGCCCAATTGTGCCTAGAATTGTCTCCTTAAACTCAGCTGAGGAGAGTTCCCATGAAACAAATGTGGATGGCTATTGTAGTCATCAGTACAGTTGTTGGTGGATTGGATACACGCAGCCTTGGATGGGGGAGCGAGACCATGTCCCAACAGGAAACCGCAACCAAAGTGCTCAAGGAGGGCGAAAGGCTCGGAGATACCAGGATCACCGAGCTCAAAACCTACAACACTCCCTGGGAGTTCGAGAAACCTGCCTCGCTGGAAGCCTGGAAGGAAAAAAAGGAAGCGATCCGCCGGACGGTGCTGATCTCGGCCGGGCTATGGCCCATGCCGGAACCCTCGACTGCTCAGCCAGAGATCTTCGAGCGCAAAGAACATGAGGATTACACAGTCGAAAAGGTGCTCCTTCCAACTTTCCCGGGCTACTATGCCACAGGCAACCTGTACCGTCCGAAACAAGATCCGAATAGCCCTAAACGGTATCCCGGTATCCTCTGTCCCCATGGCCATTGGGAACACGGCAGGTTCACCAATTCCGAGCGTGGATCGGTTCCGGGACGCGCCATTTCCTTCGCACGTCAAGGCTATGTCTGTTTCACCTATGACATGGTGGGGTATGAAGACAACAAGGCTTTGATCGATCACAACTTCGGCGGGAAGCGAGAGGCCCTGTGGGGACTCAGCCCCGCAGGATTCCAACTCTACACCAGCCTGCGTGCGCTCGAATTCATACGGACCCTGCCCGATGTGGAAGCCAACCGCATCGGTTGTACCGGAGCCTCGGGAGGAGGAACCCAGACCTTCCTGCTCTTTGCGGTTGAGGATCGCATCAAAGTAGCGGCTCCGGTCAACATGATCTCCGCGCACATGCAGGGTGGTTGTAAGTGCGAAAACCTGCCCGGTCTGCGTCTCAACTTCAATAACATGGACATCGGCGCCACCATGGCCCCACGTCCCATGATCATGGTCTGCGCCACCGGTGACTGGACCAAAAACACTCCCCAGATCGAGTTCCCCGCGGTCAAGTCGGTCTATGAGCTCTACAAACGACCCGACAATGTGGCTTACCACCTGGTGGATGCAGATCACAACTACAACAAAGAGTCGCGTGAAGCTGTCTATGCCTGGTTCGGTAAATGGTTTTACAGGGACCGTCCCGCTACCGATTTTGTGGAGAAGGATTTCGTGGTGGATCCCACTCCAGAATTGGCGGTTTTCGCCAATCACCCGATCCCCGCTGATGTCCTCAAACCGGAGGATCTCTTCGCGAGCCTGCGTGAAACCCGTGAAAAGCAAATGTGGGATTACCTGGAGCACTACCGTAAAACTGCGATCGAAGTCCTGGGAACCTCGTTTCGTGTCACACTTGCGGTGCAGGAACCCGAACCCGAGGAGATCTCCACCTCCAAACCCCAGAAGGTAAAGGTGGACACGGTTTCGCTTGAAAAGTTCCTTCTCAAAAATAAGAAGACAGGACAATCGGTTCCCGCCAACCTGTGGGTACCAGCCCGCCCTGACTCGAAACGGACAACCGGGGCAGTCCTGCTGGTCTCGCCACAAGGTAAAGCGGCTTTTGTGGATGCCGATGGGAAACCGGTCGAACAGGTCCGGGCTCATCTCGACAAGGGGCTTCCTGTGCTGGCCATCGATTGCCTCGGGACCGGCGAATCCATTCAGGATGCTTCCTGGACTGCCAGAGTGAAGGCGGTCGAGGAGGGGGGGGGTGCGTATTTCCCGGCCTACAACCTGACCGACACACAGGCTCGTGTGCAGGACATCCTGCTGGCGGTGGCCTATGTGAAGAAGACCTTCAAAAAGCCCTGCCAGATGACTGGTCTTGCCGGGGCGGGTGGCTGGACCCTGTTGGCGCATGGCCTGGCTGAAAATGCGGCGGGGTGCGAGGCCGACCTGAGTGGTCTCGATTTCACCGATGACAAGGCCTTCACCGAAGATCTCTTTATTCCCAATCTGCGCCGTGCCGGCGATTTTGTGACAGCGATTTTGTTGGGAGGAAATCAGAACCTCACGATCACTGGACTCACAGATGAAATGATGAAGGGTCGCATTGAGAAGGCCCAGACTTTGGCGAAGGAAAGTGGAAAGTAAAAAATAATGATGAGCCGTCAAATTTTTCTTGATCTGGCCGCCCAGGGCCATCGCCTTCCCATCGGCACCGATCTGGTGCTGCATGGACATGCCGACCCTCAGGCGATTCTGGCAGATGGAACTGCTTTGGGGAAAGTGGTTGAGGAGACTGCGGTCTTTTTCCACACACCTCTGGCTATTCCCCTCATGGACCTCACCGTGGAAAAGGAAGCGATTCTCACATTGCTTGGTGTGGAAGCTTCCTCAATTCCCACTTTTCATTTCGAGCAGTGTCCCAGTGCTCAAACCCTTGCCAGGGTTCGCGAGGGAGTCCCTCACCTGCCCACCATCAGGATGCGTGCAAGTGTCGAAGCGGTCCGGTATGTTGCTCAACATACTTCACTTTTCCCGATGGGTATGGCGATCGGTCCGTTCTCGCTGATGACCAAGCTGCTCTCGGATCCGATCACACCGGTGTACATGGCGGGAACAGGGGTCAGTGCCGATGAAGATGAGGGGGTGCGGCTGGTTGAGGCCCTTCTCGAAGTTGCGAGTGATACCATGTTGGCCTATGTCCAGGCACAACTGGCGGCAGGAGCGCGTGCGGTGCTCATTGCCGAACCCGCTGCCAACAAGGTCTATGTCTCACCCAGGCTGATGGATAAGGGATCTGACATCTTTGATCGCTATGTGCTGCGTTTCCACGAACGGATCAAGGAAGTCCTTCTCTCCGCCGGAGCAGAACTCTTTTTCCACTGTTGCGGGGAGCTGGTGCCGGCCATGATCAAGACCTTCTGCCATCTGGATCCGGCGGTTCTCAGCCTGGGCAGCTCCCGCAAGCTGTGGGAGGATGCGGTTCTTGTTCCCAAGCAGACAGTGCTCTATGGAAACCTTCCCTCCAAGCACTTCTACTCCGATGAGTTGACCACAGTGGAAAGTGTGCGAACACAGGCTCAACACCTCATCCAGGAGATGAAGAAAGTGGGGCATCCCTTCATCCTGGGGTCGGAGTGTGATGTGCTCAATGTGGCGGAGAGCCGTGCCACTATCCAGGCCAAGGTGGCAGCGTTCATGGGGGTATAAGGGGTGTTTGACAGGAGAGATCACCTCTGAAAGACTGAAGAGAGACAACACATCGGAGAAGAGGAATGAACTCATATCGCTTTCAGGTGATCATCGAACAGGATGAAGATGGTTTCTTTGTGGCGGATGTTCCCGCCCTCCAGGGGTGTCACACCCAGGGAGTGAGCTTTGAGGAGGCGCTAGAGAACATCAAGGAGGTCATCGCCATGTGTGTCCAGGAGATGCGTGATGATGGAATTCCTATCGAAGACCGTTATCCGGAGGTAGTGGGGATCAAGACTCTTGAGATCGCCGTATAGGCTTGATGATGAGTGAGAGACTACCGGCATTATCCGCAAGGGAGCTAATCGCCGTACTTGAAAGATTAGGATTCGCACACCGTCCCCTGACCGGTACAAGCCATCGGCGTTTTATTCACCCGGATGGACGCCGGACCACAGTCCCCGTGCATCCAGGACAAGTCATTGGACGAGGTCTTCTGAGAAAGATCCCAAGGACATTGAGAAGTCGCCTGAAGAGTTCAAGAGGTTGCTTTGAAGGTGGAAACCAACCGTTTCGTCAAGTCATCTGCTTCCGGAACTGGGGGGTCGTCCAACTAATCCCGAGGGTTTCACATTTTCGGTCTCTCTGTATTATGAGGACACCTGAAGGATAATCTATATAGAAGTTAGAGATCTTTGCACCTCCCATAATTGACCTGCATGCGTGGTCTGTACAGATTTGTTACCCCGTGTTCCCCTCCCGTTTGCGATTTCCTCCCCCTTCGTGAATCTTTTCCCCATTATGACACTCCCCACCAGCCAATTCTCCATCCCTTCCTGTGTCCTTCAAGATCGTCATGGTAAGATGCTTGGTTGCTTTTATCTATGTCAGAGGCGTTGCCTCTAAAGCACATTCATCGGGTCCACATCGACATTGATGCGCACCTTACCCGAGCCTTTCAGGAAATAACCCGACAATCGTGGATGAGTCAGGATCGCTGCACGGTCACGTCCATCCCGTGCGGCGATCAGGACCTGCCAGCGCCAGCGCCCCTGGAGCCTTTCGAGAGGGCAGGGCGCTGGTCCGATCATGCGGCATCCCTTTGTTTTGAGAGGTTGGATAATCTCCTCGATGATGCCGCCAAGTTCCTTGCAGATTGCTTCAGCTCTGCCCTCTTCCTCGCTCTCCACACGGATATTCACGAGGCGTGTATGCGGCGGGAGACCCAGCTGTCTCCGGAAACGATTCTCAATCCGCCGAAATCCGGTGTAGTCATGACGAAGCGCGGAAAAAATCGAGTAGTGATTGGGAGCATAGGACTGGATCAACACCAGGCCGGGATGCTCTCCGCGTCCGGCTCGTCCAGCCACCTGGGTGAGCAAAGCGAAAGAACGTTCCGCTGAACGGAAATCCGCGACATTGAGTGCAGTTTCAGCCTGAACCACCACCACCAGACGGACCCCCGGCATGTCGAGTCCCTTGGAGACCATCTGAGTGCCCACCAGGATGTCGATCTCGCCTTTCCGCAATCGTGAGAGTATCCGGTCATGTGCCCCTTGTTCCTGGGTGGCATCCAGATCGATTCTCTCTGCCCGGGCCTGGGGGAATGAATTCATGACAATTTCCAGGACCTGCTCTGTTCCATAACCTCGTGCCCGGATCCAGACGGAACCACAATTGGGACATGTTTCTGGCTCGACCTGAACATAACCGCAGTGATGGCAACGCAGGCTGTGATCCAGGGCATGCCACACCAGGGTGACACTGCAATTGGGGCATTCGAGAGCCTTGCCACATTCACGACAAGCCAACTGGGTGGAATGGCCGCGCCGGTTGAGAAAAAGGATGGTCTGCAGGCGGAGATCCATGGTTTCCTGGATGGCATCACGCACCTCCCGTGACAGGACCCTCTCGGTAGGGGGACGATGCCGCATGTCCACCAGTTCCACTCGCGGCAGTTGATGAGCTGTCGCTCTGTTTGGAAGGTGCAGGAGGGTGGACTTCCCGCGTTGCACATTCTCGTAGGACTCCAGCGAGGGTGTTGCACTGCCAAGCAGAACCACCGCCTTCTCAAGATGTCCACGATAACTTGCCACATCCCGCGCGTGATATCTTGGGGCCGGGTCCGCCTGCTTGTACGAGGGATCATGTTCCTCATCCACTACAATCAGCCCAAGATTCTGGAGAGGAGCGAAGACAGCTGAACGGGTTCCTACGACGATTGGGATTTCACCATTTCTCACCCGTTGCCAGGCATCAAAGCGACGGGACTGGGGCAAACCGCTATGGAGCACCTCCACCTGTCCAGGAAAACGCCCACGATACCTTGCGGCGGTTTGAGGTGTCAGTGCAATTTCGGGGACAAGGACCAGGGCAGTCTTTCCAAGATTCAGAGTCTTCTCGATGGCATGGAGAAAAACTTCGGTTTTTCCACTGCCAGTGATTCCATGCAGAAGGAATTGGTGGTATTCCCTTGTCTGCAGGGCATCCATCAGCTTGCCTACCGCTGCCAGTTGCCCAGTGTTCAGCAACGGCCTTTCGGAACGATACAGGGCTTCAGCCTCGGAAACCCGTGGAGCAGGACGTCTTGTGGTGTATGCGAGTGCCTCCTGCCTGATGAGCGCATTGAGCACGCTTTGCCCAGCGCCTGATAGGCTGCGTAATTCCGTCCCGGAGAAGATTTGACGTTCCCCGGAAAAACACTCAAGAACCTTCCTTCTTTTCGGGGGAAGCTTCTCCGCCTGGAGTATTTCTTCCCATTTGGGACCTTTGATCAACACCCGTTCATGTCGAGTCCGGGTTCGCAGACCAAATGGAAAAGCTGCAAAACAAACCTCCCCAAGCGAGCAAAAGTAGTATTCAGAGATCCATGTCAGCAGAGGGAGGATTTGCGCACAGAAAACTGGTTCCTGATCAATGGAAGAGATCAAGTCCCGGATCTTCGCCGGATCGAGATCCGTGGATTCCGAGTGTCCGGTTACAAAACCGAGTTGACGGTCGCGTCCGCCAAATGGCGCGAGGACTCTCGAGCCAACTGGGGGGGGATACTCCCACTCCTCCGGTATGCGGTAGGTAAAGGCATCCCTGAGCGGGTGATCGAAGACCACCTGAGCAAAGCGGGTCATGGGGCTGTCATTGTTAACACGGCTTGACAGTTCCGTGTAAGCCCTTCATAGCCCGCACGCCTGAGAGCGGTGCCTCGTGTCCTCTGGTCCCACTCCTCTCGACTCATCGCCGCCCATATGGCTGGATTTGGATATTTCAAGGAGTTATAGAGATGGAACTCGGGGTGAGAAGTTTCTTTCGAATGACGGTTCCAGGGGCAGACCATTTGACACTCATCACATCCGAAAATCCAGCCATTCAATGAGTCTCCAATCCCAGCTGGAAACTCCCCCCGGTGTTCAATGGTCCAATAGCTGATACAACGGTTACTGTCAAGGATTCCGGGGGCAGGGAAGGCTTGTGTGGGGCAGGCCTCCAGACACCGGGTGCACTTACCACAGTGATCGGGATGGGCAGAGTCAGGAGGAAGCTCCAGAGAGGTCAGGATCACTCCCAGAAAGGTCCATGAACCATAATGGGTGTTGATGAGAAGGGTGTTTTTCCCATTCCAACCCAAACCAGCTTCCTGTGCCCAATATCGTTCCAGCACGGGTCCTGTGTCCACCTCGTGCCAGGTCTTAGCTCCAGAAAAGGTTTCCTCGATCCAGCGTGAGAGTCTCAGTAGAGCCTTGCCAACCACCTTGTGGTAATCTCGCCCTCCCGCATAACGGGCAATTTTTCCGGTTGGAAGAGACTGGGTAGGATTTTCCCTGTAGTGATTGCTCAAGAGGACAATGACCGTTTGAGCTTCGGGTAGCAAATGCCGGGGGTCAAGACGGGCATCGATATGATCCTGCATGTATCCCATGGATGCATGGTTCCCCCGAGATAACCATTCCCGATAATGCCGGGCAGTATCCTCATCCACAGGACCGGCATTGGCGAATCCTGCTGCATCAAACCCAATATCGAGCGCCTTTTTCCGGATCTGTTCTTTAGCCTCCATGCCCCGGTCCTCACAAATGAGCAGCCCCGTCTGGAGGTTTGCTCCAGACGGGGCCCAGGATAGTATCTGTGAAAGCCTGCTGCGTTCTTAGACCTTCCTCACATTCTTGGC
>CAYZUX010000070.1:0-24607 GCA_964481775.1 uncultured bacterium
GTGAAGGAGTTGGTGCCTGTACGGGTTGGTGTACTGGTGATGGAAGGGGTGAAGGAGTTGGTGCCTGTACGGGTGGGCGTGCTGGTGATGGAAGGTGTGAAGGAGTTGGTGCCTGTGCGTGTTGGTGTACTGGTGATGGAAGGTGTGTAGGAGTTGGTCCCTGTACGTGTGGGTGTACTGGTGATGGAGGGTGTGAAGGAGTTGGTGCCTGTAGGAGCGGGGGTACTGGAAATGGTTGGTGAGGAGGTGCTGGTGCCGGTGCGAGTTGGGGTATTGGTGATGGAAGGGGTGAAGGAGTTCGTTCCTGTTGGAGTGGGAGATCTGGTGATAGTAGTGGTGAAGGTATTTGTTCTGGTGTGCGTCAATGTGCTGGTAATTGTAAAAGTGTTGGTTCCTGTGGGTGTGCGGGTCGGGGTGGAAGTGTTAGAAACCAGCGGTGTAGATGAGGGAGTGGGTGTAGGACCCGCACTACCAGGGACAAGGAGGAACGACTTCATCTGATTGGCTTGGAGTGTTTCAGCGAGCTGTCCCCCCACCACGTTTGCAGCTCCCTCGTCGGTCTCGATATGGCTTATGTGCCTGGCGCTGGTGATGCTCTGGGATGGCAGAGAGAGGTTCGATGCCTTGCTGCTGCTGCTCAGGTTCCAGAGCCTCGCGACAACTCCTCGTGAGATCCCCTCTTCAGCGGGCTTGAGAGTCCACAACAGCACATTGGGGTCAGAGATTTGTACCAGAGAGTCCTTATCCGCGGGTAAGCCCACTCCTCCAGGAGTGATCGTACCGGCGATGAGCGGGTTCTGGTGTTCCAGTGAAATCTTCATCGCTACAGCGGGATCGTAGCTGGTGTGTGTTTGAAGGGCAAACCTTTGGAGGAAATGGGTGTCTCCGCCCTGATCAGGTATCCCAGTGGATTGATAAGTCACTTTCCCTCCAGCCAGGACATGAATCTGTGGGGTGGTGGTATCCAGAGCAGCAACCGTGCTGTTGCCCAGCTTCATGAAGTAACAGTCCGCGTTCGAGAGAGTGACCCCGAAACCTCCTCCGGTCATGTTCGCGAAGTGGTTCAGTGTTAAGTAATCGTAACGGCTGTTATTGGTCCGCGAGGAATAATGGCCTCCGCCGGTATCGAGCTTGGCCCGGATCACTGCTCCGGCTTCCTCATGCCAGACATCCGGTGTACTGATGTTGAATCCATAGCTCCAATGGTTGGTCGTGGTGAAATTGGCGTTGATATCATTCTGGATATCGATACGCTCGGAGTCTCGTACCAGGGTCACACGAGTCGTTCTGGCGGGTGGCCCGGATGTGGTTGCCAGGAGCGTGACTGAAACTGGGCCCGCGTTCTCGGTGGAAACTGTACCTGATCCCGATCCCCAGTCATTGAGGTACCGGCTGTTGGCTGTGTCTGCGAACTGACGGTTTTGATGAGTCTTATCAATCAGGCTGGTGATGGCGCCACGGCCATCCAGGGTGATCGTGTAGGTGGCGTTGTCGATGGTGTTTGCGACTGTCGTCGCGGCATAGGAGAAGGAGGTCCCGACTCCAGGAACAATCTCAAAGACTTTATAACCCACTGGGGGGATGGAAGGTGCGAGGATGCGGAGAAAAGGGGCCTCCTGCAGGGTGACAATCTGCCAGGGAACCTCCTGCCCAGTCGCGAGATCGACCACATGGATCGAGGCGGAACCTGTGTAGGCCAGGTCAGCCATATCGGTACGGGTCCAGCTGAGTGGGTTGAAGACGAAGAACCTCGGATTGGAGCCTGAGGAGCTGATTAATCCAGATAATGCGGCGGCAGCATCTGAGTACAACTGGTTGGCGTATGCTTCAATCTCGCCGGTGATCCGTTTCTGCCAGGCGATTCTCGCATCACGCATCGTTGATCCGAGCCCCACCACCCCCCAGTTGTGTTCCCAGAATATACCCAAATCCATCCAGGCCAGATCTCTTGCTGCTTCCCGTCCATTCATGAAATTGGGATTGTGCAGGCTCACCAATGTAGCCATGGCCTCGGCGCCGCGCAGTTTTTCGACAGCCCGCTTGACCCGTGCTGAGACCTCCGCCATGGCCGCGCAGTACAAGTCCCAGTCATTCCCGAAGGAAACCGCCAGAGTCGGCAGTCCCACTCCATGCAGATCCTCGAAGTGGGTGAAAAAATCAACCTCGTTGGAAACAATCACCTTCCGCTGGCTTGTGGTTTTGGCTATGGCGGCATCCACAATCGCCTGATTGGTAGTCTGGGTATCATCCCACCCCTGGCCAAACGCTCCGATGACCGAATAGGGGTACCTCGACTTGAAGGCGGTGTTGGTGTCCACAAAGTCCACCACTGTGGCCGGATAGCGTGCCTCGGCATAACCACCCATGCTTTCATTGGAGCCCAGCTTGCTGTTCCATTTGACCAGCAGCCGCGAGCCATCCTGGGCATTCCACCAGTAGGCGTCATGTTGCCGATCATCGGCGCCATCAACGGCCGAGTTGCAGTCACAGATCCCTTGCCAGCAGTACTTAGCCCCGGATCCGGCCCACAAGGCTCCGATTCCATAGGGCATGGTCTGGTTCTCCATGGCCATGGCGATACGGAAACGGACCCCATAACGGCGTTCGAGGTGTCCGGGATAGTACATTCCACGCAGGATGGCCTCCGCAGGGGCTCCTCCCAATGTGACAGAGAGGCCATTCAAGGGGGCATTGATGTGACCATCGGCCACACGTGCCATAAGGCGTTCAAAATCCGCGGGTGGCTTGTTCTGTTCATAGGTCCACAGCCAGAAACTTCCATCGCAGTTCCACCGGCTCTGAAATTCACTGGGTTCGCGATCAGTTGCATCGGCCTGATCCAAATAATAATCCAACATGTTGAGAAATGCGGTTTTGTATGTGACCTCATCGGCCGACCAGAAATAATCGGTGTGATCATCAGGGGCGAGATAAATCCATTTGGTTGCGGGAGTAGGCGTTGGTGTTGGTTGAGCCCAGGAGAACCAGACCCAATGGCTAGCCAAAGCAAGAAATGTCACTATGCGGATACTTCTTGGCATTTTCTTCACGATCCTGACAAAAGACACCGTTACCGGTGACAGTTACCGGAGAATAAATACCGGGTCGGATGGACACTCTCCGCCAAGAGTTTTCAGGTATTGTGGTGATGAATGATAAGTCTCCTGAAAAGACAGTCTGATTTACCCTCTAATAAGCAGGATCGAGGCCAATTGGCTACTCAAGGACTTCAAACGGGCAGGATTGTAAAGTTGGGATCGGGGATTGGCACTTATTCTGCGTTGAAAACAAACTTCTGTGGGAAATACTCGTCTCGGTCGGCACCTTTGGTTCGAATAGAGGGGTAAACCGATACGGGAAAATGGATCAAAACTATCTACGAGATGACACTTCGCCGGTCAATAGTAAAGGGAAGTCTATCAGTTGGGGGAGGGGAGGTCTTCAACCAGACCTTTCGTTTCATCAGAAATGTGATTGTTGCCCGGATTGTCAGCCCTGCTGACTTCGGGATTGCTGCCACATTGGTGATTACTGTCGAGTTTCTGGAAAAGATCAGTAACCTCTCCTCCGAAGTACTGCTTGTTCAGGCAGATGATGGGGATCATCCACGTTTTCAGGCTACCAGTCAGGTGATTAAGACGATTCGTGGTCTCCTCTCTGGAGTCATCCTCTACCTGCTGGCACCTCCAGTATCGATCGTTTTTGGATGCCCGGAAGCAGAGTGGGCCTTCCGCTGGCTGGCGGTGATCCCGGTCATGCTTGGTTTCGTCCATGATGACTTTAATCGTCTTCAGAGGGAAATGCGTTTTGTTCCCATGATCTGTGTGACTTTGATTCCATCAGCTGTCTCATTGTTGGCTGCATACCCTGTGGTGTCTCATTATGGAAATTACGCAGGTCTTCTGTGGCTGTTGATCATCGAAAGATTCACCTATGTGGTTGTCACTCATCTGGTGGCGGTACGTTGGTATCATTGGTCTTTCGACCGAGAGATTGCCAAAAGGATCGCTGTTTTTGGTTGGCCGCTCCTTTTGAATGGTCTCCTTTTGTTTGGTATTTTTCAGGGAGAAAGGCTGATCATAGGGTCCTCACCCTGGTTGTTTGGCGGAACCACATACACCAAAGAAGACCTTGGTGTCTATTCGATTCCGCTTTCACTCTGTATGAGTGCAACCACAATGTTATCTTTTATCATCGCCAAGGTGTTTTTCCCGGTAATGACCCGTGCCAAACACTCCCACCGTGAGTTTGTGTCTTATTACTCCATGTATCTGCAGGCGATGACCCTCGCCAGTGTCCTCCCGACGGTTGTTTTCATCCTTGCGGGAGGGAACCTGATCGTTTTCATTTATGGAGAAAAGTATGAGGCGGCCAAAAGTATCGTTGGGTGGCTGGCAGCTATGCTTTCGTTGCGGATGATCCGGGGGGCACCTACCGGAGCTGCCTTGGCGCAAGGAGACTCGAGGACATCCCTGGTTGCGAATCTGGTGCGTACCTTCGGTTTCGTGGCGGTAGTAGCTGTTGCATCGATTCATGCTCCACTCTCCTGGATCGCCTGCACCGGCTTCTTTGCTGAACTTGCCGCTTCGGCGGTCTGTTTCACCCGATTGGCGAAGCTCCACTCAATCCCTTTCAGCGTTTCGTTGAAACCCGTTCTGTTATCCACAGGGGTTTTCCTTGTGGCAGGTTTTCTATCAACCACTGGATTGGTCTCAGCGGGGTGGTTGATGGTGAGTGTCATCCTCACTGGACTCATCGTTGGAGCCGTATTGGTTGCTTTTCTCAGTTGGGAGGAGTTCCGGAAAGAGGTGATGATTGCGATTGATGCAGCCGCCAAATTTGGTAACCGCTTTGCCTGATTCCTCTGATCGACTGGAATCCCGTGTTCATTATCTTCAGGTTCCTGAACTTGGTTCCAGGCAAATCACGCATCCGGCAATGTCTTTCCTGAACCGATAAAATTTACTCAATTCCGGCACTTCCTGTTTGGACAAACCATCAAGACAAGTTTTTTTGCTGTACGACTGATCAGAACATTCCCCCCGGAGAACTAGTTTTGCCTTGTTGAGATTTGGGTGCCTCTAACTAATTTGACTAAGAAAAAATGGCATGGATCATGTTGTGAAACCCCGCTGCAAATGGTAAAGAGGCTTGATAGGTTGAACGATTCCAAAACTCCACCCATTCCTACCGCCGGTCATCATCCCAGTAAGGCCTTGCCTCCTCACATCTGTTTGTTTGGAGGTTCTCTTGATGTATCCAATATGGGCTGTAGGGCTCTCACCTCCTCAGTGGTAAACCTTCTGAAAAAGGCGAGACCGGATATTCATATTACTTTGATGCATGGATCGAGGACAGGTGGAACCCGGTCAGTCAGGTCCATTTCCGGGTCAACCGAGGTGGAAGTGGTGAATTACCGTCTCTCACCTCGAGCCAGGCTTAGAGAACATCTTTTTCTGATCATTTTTTTGGCCCTGATGGTCAGGTACCTTCCGATACAAAGGCTTCGTCTCTGGATCTGTAGATTCATTCCTTGGCTTGAATGTCTCGAAAAAGCGGATATTGTAACTGATATCTGTGCAGGAGACAGTTTCAGTGACATATATGGTTTGAAAAGGTACTTTTTTAATCTCTCTCCTGCTTTCACGGCGATTCTGATGCAAAAACCTCTGGTTCTACTTCCTCAAACCTTTGGTCCCTTCAAATCACGTTTGGCTCGAATGATGGCTCGGTTCGTTTTTGAACATTCCTGTCGCATTTATTGCCGGGACCGATTGAGCCTCGAGGAGGTAAAGAAAATTCTTGGGGAGAAAGCCGATTCCCTGTCACTCCGGCTGTGTCCCGATGTGGCTTTCAGCTTGGATCCGCTTCCACACGAGCAGATACAGGTTATTCCTCCACTCCCTGAGAATAACTGCCGTGTCATCGGAATCAACGTAAGCGGCCTGCTTGTCATGGGGGGGTATACTCGTGACAACATGTTCGGAATTAAAGGATCTTACCCCCAAATTATCACCCAGCTGATCCGGACTATCTTTGCGAGAACCGATGCTCATATACTTTTGGTTCCACATGGTTCCATTGGTTCTGAGGAAAGTGACATTGGACCTTGCAGGAGTTTTTTTGATCTTTTATCAGACGAAAGTCAGGGACGTTTGCATCTGGTAACTGGTAATTTTGATCACCATGAGATCAAATCCATGATCGGTCAGTGTTCTTTTTTTATCGGTTCCAGATTACATGCATGCATTGCGGCCCTTTCACAGGGAATTCCCACCATCGGTATTGCCTATAGCCGTAAGTTCAAGGGTGTTTTTGAGACTGTAGGACTGGAAAATCTTGCGATAGATGCGACCCAGATCGATCAACACGAAGTGGTCGATTTCTGCATGAATCTCCTTGATCGAGAGCCCCAATTCAGGGAGCACCTTCGAGAAGTGCTTCCGGGAGTGAAACAGGACCTTATTCAAATCTTCACTTCCGAAATCTTTGGCGCCTCCTTGTCAACCAATGGAGGTCATGAATCAGTTGAAGATCTCCCAGCCATCAGCCCGAAACGGAGTTTAGCTCAGTGATTGCTTCCAGACAGGTACAGAGTATTCAGGATGTGGTTGCCTGGGGACAATGTATTGGATGTGGTGCTTGTCATTATGCCTGCACAAAGGGAGGAGTCTCTCTGGTCAATGTCCTCAATCAGGGGATTCGTCCAGTCTTTTCCGGTGAATGTGCAAATTGTACTACCTGCCTGAGCGTTTGCCCGGGACATTTTGTCGATGGGAACATGGCAGTTCGTGATTGTTTGGAGGAATCCATTCAGGACCCGGATGTTGGACCGATTCTCGAAATCTGGGAGGGATTCGCTTCTGATCCGGAGATTCGATATAAAGGGTCTTCGGGTGGGCTTCTCTCGGCGATTTCCCTCTATTGTCTCGAATGTGAAGGAATGGAATTTGTTCTGCATTCAGGAATGGATAATGCCAATCCATTGCAGAACAAGACTCGCGCCAGCCGAACCCGGGAGGATATCCTTTCCTGCACTGGTTCTCGTTATGCCCCCGCGTCTCCCTGTGATTCTCTTGGATTAATTGAAAAGGCTGAGAAACCTTGCGTCTTTATTGGAAAACCCTGTGATGCAGCAGCGGTAGCCATGGCACGTGAAACACGCCCCGACCTTGATAAGCGGCTTGGCCTGGTGCTGACCTTTTTTTGTGCGGGTACTCCCAGTACCCAGGGTACAATGACTCTTCTGGACCAACTGGGTGCTTCTCCTGATGTCATTAATGATCTCCGTTACCGAGGTGAAGGCTGGCCGGGAACTTTCAAAGTGATACGGCCAGATGATAGTTTGGCTGGCTCCCTGACCTATAAGCAGTCATGGGGAAGGCTCACAAAGTTTACCCCTTTCAGGTGCCGAGTCTGTCCGGATGGAGTAGGACGGGTGGCGGATATCTCTTGCGGAGATGCCTGGCATCGGCATGGAACTGAGGGAGATCCGGGGCGTTCGCTTGTCCTGGTGCGTACAAAACGGGGCAGGGAAATCCTGCAGCGTGCTATAGCTGCCGGGTATATCCAGTTGGAACCGAGTGGATTAGCGGAAGTGAAAAGAGCTCAGACCAATCTTCTCGCAAAAAGAAGAGAGATCTACGGACGACTTTCGGCGTTGCGTCTGCTTGCAATACCGACGCCCCGTTTTGTGAATTTCTCGTTGTTTTCATCGTGGATTCGTCTCCCCCCCACTTTGATGGTAAAAACGATTTTTGGGACTCTGAGACGCCTGTTTCGGGCCAAGGCCTGGAAACGGCGTGGGATTCAGATCCCTTCAAGCCGATCTCACACTATGACACCCTCCAGCTGCAATGACGGATCTTGTGGTTTGGTTTCAACGACAACGGAAGCTTCGCCTGGTTTTAAGATGGTTGGGAAATAAGGAAAAAAATGTCTATTGTCACTTTAGTCTTATCTACTGTCGCCGGCCTACTGGCTTTTTGCCTGAAACCAGGACAAGCATTTTGTGTTTATGCTCTAGTTCTGGTGGGACGTCCTCAAACATTGGACCTGGCCATCGGGACCATTGATTTCTCAAGTGCCCGGATTGTACTCTTTGCTGTGGTTGTCAATCTCTGTATACGGAATCCAGGTCTCCTGATACGTTTCAGACCAAACATACTGGATTTCTTCATTCTCCTCTTTTTCTTTGGACAAGTTATTTCTTTTCTTGTCACTGAACCGCTCATGTATGTGGTTGAGAATCGTGCCGGGTATTTTGTTGATGCCATCTTACCCTATTTTGTGGCTCGTTTTATCATTTTATCCATAAAGGACCTGCGGAGTGTTTTCCTCACGCTCATTTTAACCAGTATTCCTCTTTCTATTGGAGGGATTTTTGAGTCATTGACTGGAAGGAATGTACTGGGAGGATTAGATCCCTCAGCGACCTATATGCGGCATGGACTATACCGTGCGCAAGGAACCTTTGATGTTCATATCGGTTTTGGTCTGTTCTTCGCTTTTTTAGTACCTCTCTGCTTCTCATTCATCGGTAAGCCCAAATGGCGTCCCTGGAAATCAATATTGCTGGTTGGATTTCCAGTGATTGGAATGGTCTCATCCATGTCAAGCGCACCACTTTTTTCTTTTTATGTGAGTTGCTCCATTATGGTGCTCTTTTTTTTCAGGAAATATTGGCTGCCCCTTCTCATTGCCTTCCTGGTTGCAGTTCATACCATCTGGTTTGTGACAGGCATCCCGATCTACCAGTTACTGACACTTTTTGCGTTTAGTGGACAGACCGCCCAATACCGTATTGAACTTTACAAGGAGGCCTTTGGTGGAGGGATGACTGGACACTGGTTATTTGGCTGGGGTGATGTGAATGTCTACTCCAGTCATGATCGTTTCCCATGGGAGTATAAAGATCTGGTGAGTGTGTATATTGGGCATCTTGCACGAACAGGCCTGTTTGGTTTAGTGCCCTTTATTCTCTGTAATGTCACTTATTATAGCCGTCTTGCGAAAGGATTTCGTTTGGCAACGACATTCGAACATAGGTGGCTTATCTGGTGCTTATTATCCAGTTTGATTGGTTGGAATATTGCGATGTTAACCGTCGCCGCTGTCTCCCAAACCCTCTCCCTGTTATTAATGATGTTAGCATTCTGTAATAATATCCCATTGATGATGACTCGGCGAGAGGTTATAACAAAAGTTTATCAAAAAGTGCCTGTGCTACCCCGTGTGAACGAATTAGCTTTGCCGGTAAAATGAGATAAGCTCGAGGTTTTTCCCGGTTTTTTTCAGATGGCTCGAAACAAGGATGGAGGAGAAAAATGTCAGTAGTCATCAATGGATTCAAAAGAATCGCTGAAAATGTTGTGTTCGGAGATAATGTCAGAGTCAGTGATTTTGTAAACCTGTATGGATGCAGGATCTCGGATAATACAAAAATTGGTCCCTTTGTGGAAATTCAAAAAGGAGCCAGTATCGGAGCCAATTGCAAAGTATCAAGCCATAGTTTTATTTGTGAGGGAGTCACAATCGAGGATGATGTCTTTATCGGCCATAATGTCACTTTCATCAACGACCGGTACCCTCGATCCGTGAATAAGAATGGTGCTTTACAGACAGAGGACGATTGGGAATGTATCGGGACTGTTGTCAAGCGGGGAGCATCGATTGGATCAAGTGCGACGATTTTGTGTGGAGTGACTATTGGTGAAGCAGCAATTGTGGGGGCTGGAAGTGTTGTGACAAAAGATGTGCCACCAAGAACAATTGTCGCGGGTAATCCCGCACGGGTGCTTCGGCATATTGGTGATAATGAAGGATAGGGTAAACCATAATATTCCAGCCAATGATACCAGGAGTGGTTCCGATCTAGTCTGGTTGGATGCACTTAAGGCTTTCGCACTATTGTGGATTTTCTGGAATCATGTGATTGAGAATATCTTTGGTGGACCCTATTTCGGGAATCCTTCCAAAAACTGGCCCGGATTGTCGGAGAGATTTCAACAGATTGTACCCATACCTGAAGAGAATATTTTCAGCTGGGTTATCCTGAATCTGGTGCGGTATACCGGGTGGCTTGGTGATCAAGGTGTTCAGATTTTCCTTGTCTTGAGTGGTTTTGGACTGGCATACGGTTGCCTGAGGACGGCTGGAAGGACTCCTCTTAACATTAAACAGTTCCTCATTCGAAGATTCTGGAGAATCTTTCCCCTCTGGTGGGGTGTCCATTTTTTATTTGTGATACCCTCGATTCTGTCAGGAAATACATTGAGCATCGGGTCAGTCTCATTTTATCTCAGTCTTTTGGGGTTTCGTGCTTCAAGTGGGCTTCTTTATTACTATTCACCCGCCTGGTGGTACATAGGCCTCCTTATCCAGCTTTATCTTGTTTTCCCAATACTTTGGAACTACAAGCTCAAGCATGGAGTTGTTCAATTATTCTGTTGGGCCGTCGGAATTTGTGTCTTTTTCCGTTGTCTGGGTTTACTTTATTTTGAGGATTATCTTGATGCGTGGTCCAGGGGGGCAATCTTTGTCTCCCGATTGCCGGAATTTGTGCTTGGCATCGCACTGGCCTGCTGGTACAGAGAGTCTCGGCCTGATTCATTAGTGATTCCAAAATCAAACTTGGTCTTTGTGTTGGGATGCGTACTTTATGTTGCGGGAAATGCCTTGTCATTTACCCTTGTTGGAATGGCGTTGGCCCCCCTCATCCAGGCCGCCAGTCTTTCCATTATCCTGTTCCTTTGTACACGGAGTAACTGGGGGAGTCGTATCTGTAGTTGGAAATGGATTCAGTGGATAGGAAGACATTCCTACTCCCTATTTCTTGTGCATCATCCACTAATCCTGTATCTGCCATCTCCATCCAAAGAGTCAGTGACAATAACGGGACTTATGGCATATGGAATCATCATGCTGGCGGCAATGATTCTATTGGCCATTCTGTTGGAACGATTCACTGCAAGAGTTGAACACAAAATCGGTGTCCTTTACAAAGAGATAGGAATATTAAAGACCATCATGAGGGCATTTGCCTGGTGCTGTATGCCTTTGATCATTCTGGTTGGGGCGGAAATTACCATCCGCGAAACAAATCCTCAAGAAGTGCTTGGGTGGGGGGAACGACGGTCCTTGGAACCCCATCCTGAATATGGATGGCATCTAAAACCAAACACGCAAGTAAGGCTTAGATGGGCCAGTTATGACTACATGGTTACTTCGAATGAACAGGGATTTCCAGCTCCGTCATTTTCAAAGAATAAAGATCCGAAAACTTTCAGGATTATTACAATAGGAGATGCATTTACAAGCGCAGAAGGTGTGGATACCGATCAATCTTGGCCGCGTCTTATGGAAAAAGACCTGAATCAGACTGGAAAAGATTTCAAATTCCAGGTATTAAATTACGCGGTGACTGGATATGGTCCAAATCAATACTTGGCCGTATTAAAGGATAAAATTCCGGAATATCAGCCAGATTTGGTTGTCGTTGCTTTTTTTGTTAATGATTTTTTTGATGTCCAGACTCCGGATAGGCTGTTTCTCAATTCCATTGGTTTTGATCTTCCTTCCCAGGATGGTTTGTATTCAATCCTGTCCCTGACACACTTGAGCAGCTATTTTCTGAATGAGGTGAAGGCTCCAATTAAGCAATTTATCAGGAAGGAACCCAATCCAACTGGTTATTTTCTTGGGAACTTTCAAACTCTTGAAAAAGAGAATCTTCAGGAAATGAGGGCAGGCGCAGATCATATTAAGGAAATGATCAATAAAACCAAACGAATTGTAGATGAAAACAATTCCAACCTCATAACAGCTTTGATTCCTGCGCCTGTCCAGGTATCAAGGAAAGATGAGTTGGATTATTATCCAGATGGTGTTGATCTGTCAGGCAATTCACGCTTCTCGATGAATCAACCTCAAGAGTTGATGCAAGAGGTTGTGAATCAAGCTGGACTGGAATTGGTGGATTTACGTTATGCATTTATCGGGGAAGAAGGAACATACCAGAGAAAGAACATGCATTTTACAAATAAGGGCCATCTCATTGTCAGCAATTTCATGTTGAATGAAATCCTCAAAGAATTGACACCTCTAGTTGCCGACGGCCACAAACCATGATTGAGATGCTCATAAGGCTCCTGATTTGTGCTGTCATATTTTCTGGATATGTTCTGTTTCAGAGAAAAAGATGTCCCATCCAGAATCAGTTGAAAGATTTCTTGGGGGTTAGTCTAGTAACCGTAGCTCTCCTGTACCTGTTTGTCATTGGATTGCTCTTCGCCAATCATGCGGACTTTCCTCTGAACCTCAACCTGATGGAAGGAACAGTCCTGCAACATGTCCAACGTGCAGTTCATGGCAAGGAGATTTATCCGGAACCGACAGCAGAATTCGTTCCATTCGCCTACAATCCACTTTATTACTACCTCTCAGTTCCGTTTGTCTGGTTTCTGGGCGAGACCCTTTTTACTCTTCGAATAGTCGCAATCATTGGAACGTTTGGAATTCTCTTTACTTGTGGACTAATCCTATACCGGGAAACGAAATCATTATGGTGGAGCCTTACCGGAGTTGGACTCATCGCAGCCTCATACCGGATCATGGATGCCTATCTTGATACAGCGCATTCTGACACCTGGATGATTTTTTGTGCATTGTTGGGTACATACCTGATCGGTCTGGGAAGGAATCAAAGGGTTGATCTTATCGGGGTTTCCATTCTCGTTGCCTCATTCTGGTTTAAGCAACATGGTGCTCTTTTTGCACTTGGAGGACTTGTTTACTTACTTTATCAGAATGGACTTAAAAAGACGCTCCTGTTTATTTTCTGGGTAATCATTATAGGGCCTGGCATTTACTTGCTTTTTGGAACAACACTATTTGGTTCAAACTTTCACTACTTTACATTTGAAGTGCCCTCCAGATGGAGTGAGTTGAATCTCGAAACAATTACACGCTTTATCAGGTATTTGATAGAATTCTATCCCATCCTGACCATGCTTTGTATTACGGGTCTTCTGCTTCAAGGGCTACGCGACCTCAAGACTGTTGACATCTGGTATTTTCAATATGCCTCAGCTTTACTATCAGGATTCATGGGAGCACTGGATCCAGGCTCTGCCGATAACGTATTTATACCCATGACTGTTTTCACGATTCTTGCAGGAACGCTCTCCTTATACGAACTATCGAACATAATTATTCCCAGATACAAACTGCGAATCGTTTGTGGTTGCCTGGTCTTCAGTTATGGATTGGTTGTTTTCAACCCATACTCCTTAATCGTATCAAAGGATGCGGCTCAAACCTACAGAGATTTACTGGTTGTGCTTAAGGGCCTTGATGGCACAGTTTATGCCCCCACTGTAGGACAACTCCAATCCGAGTATACTTTATATCCGGCGGCTCATTGGGTTGCTTTGGAAGATATGGTTCGAGGTCCAGGTAAAGATACACGCAATCACCCCCTTGTCATGAAAACACTCGAACCGATCTTTCACACTAAAAGGACGGCTTACATACTTGAGAACAGGCCATTGAAAACATTCCCATGGCTGCGATACCTGGATGATTCATTCGAACTGAAGACCGATTTCGGAGACAGATTTAAACCACTCCGCTGTCTCCCCGGCCGTTTTGATCATCTCTGGCCACGGTATCTCTACCAGCTAAAAAAGGGCAAGAATAATGATGCTGTTGTTGAAGACCGTAACATTGGGACATAGATCAGGGGAAATGGTCCGGAAATTAATTGGAGAAAGCTCGCATCCATTCTTCCAGCATTACGAGACTGAAAAGTATCTTATGATTATCTTTCTTCCGGGAAAGGTGTTCCTGTAGAAGAGAACTCACGGAATGATAATCAATCATACTGTACATCATGGAATGGTTGTCGAGTAAGGTCTCCTCGAACTTTCCAGCGAGAGAGCTGGAGAACCAGTCATCGACTACGTTGACCGCGAAGCCGCGTTTTTTCCTTGTTGTGATTTCTTTTGGAAGGTATCTGCGGCAGACTCGGCGGTGAAGATATTTACGGGTTCCCAAATGAACCTTGAATGAAGAATCCAGCCTTTCCACATATTCCACCACATCTTCATCCAGAAAAGGAACACGGGTCTCAAGACTGTGCGCCATGGAGAGCTTATCCGCATACATTAAGAGTTCATCTGGAAGGGAAGAACGAATTTCCAGAAAATTGAATCCACCGAGTTCATCGGTATCCTTGAGAAGGGGAGTGAGATCTCTCCAGCATTCAAGCAGCTGGTTTCCTGTTCCCGAAGGAAGGGCATCAGGCAGGAATAGAGAATCTATCAGGTCACCGCGCATTATGGAGAAGACACTTTCATAACGGTGGAGACGGTCGGGAATATCAAGTGAATAAAGAGCACGGCGAGTGGTATCCGATCGTGAAAGGGAGCCAAAAATTCCCCCGAATGCTGCACGCATCCAGGAGGGAAGAGCTCGCCAGTAGTGGCCATAACGGATTCCAAGGTGGCGAGTGTAACCAGCGAAGAGTTCATCAGGGCCTTGGCCACAAAGGGCTACTTTGACATCCTGGCGGGCACGTTGACAGACATGATACATGGGAACGATTGAGGGAGATGCCACAGGTTCCTCGAGATAACGGACAATTTCGGAAAGTGTCTTTTCGAAAACTTCCCGATCAAGCCTGACAGCGTAATTCTTGGATCCCAGAACACGTGCTGATTCTGAGGCATCCGCGAGCTCATCATCAGGAAAGCTGGGACCATATCCGACAGTGTATGTGTTGTAAGAATTCCCACTTTCAAGCATAAGTCCCAGGAGAAGACCACTATCAAGACCACCGCTCAATAAGAGTCCAAGCGGAACATCACTCATCAGCTGAGCTTTGACTGCTTTTCGATACAAAGAAAGGAGTTGTTCCTCGGCATCCTCGATGGATGGCATTGGATCAAAGGGTTTGGGTGAGTATTGATCATAACGACCGGTTTGAATCTCACCATTACACAAAAGGAGATAGGTTCCCGGAGCGAGTTTCTGTATACCACGTGAAATGGTGAGTGGAGATGGAGTATAACGGTAGCGCAGGAAAAGATTGGCAGCCATGGGATCTACAACATTTTTCCCACCCAATCCTTCCCTGACAGGACGCATTTCGGATCCGAAGTAGAGAGTTCCATTTTCAATTGAATAATAAATGATTTTTATCCCCATCCGGTCACGTGCAACAAGCAGTTGGTCATTCCGGCGATCCCATAGGGCAAATCCAAACATCCCTTGAAGCCGATTCAGTACACCAATCCCCCATTGTTTGTATCCATAGAGGATGACCTCCGTATCACAATGGGTTCGGAAGGTATGCCCATGAGCTTCGAGTTCAGCCCTTAATGACGCGAAATTGTAGATTTCACCATTGAAAACCACCCAGAGATTTTCCTCGGAATCGGACATGGGTTGATGGCCACCACCAAGATCGATAATGGAGAGACGGCGGTGACCGAGTCCGATATAACGATCAAAATAATAACCATGATCATCAGGTCCACGGTGGGCCATCGTGGAGGTCATGCGTTGAAGCTGATCCTGATTGACAGGTTTCCTGTCTGCAAAATGAACTATGCCGCAAATTCCACACACAGAATTATCTCCTTCGACGTTGGCAGTCGTGTGGGCTGTCAGAAAAATAACTGGCCGGTATAAAGCCTATGTTTCCTGGAAATGAGGTAATGAAAAGGGAGTTTTCCAAGCGTGAGATACCTCAACAGGTTTTTGACGAATCACAATCACTCGGAGCTGCCATGGTCACAGTCTCGGAAACGGTGGACCTGTGCAATGAAAGTGGGACTGAAATAATCTGAGCTGGTCCTGGAGGGACCGATTCTGTAGCCGGATTTTGACGTGATTCCACACGATTACGTAATGGTCTGATGCTCTGGACGAAACGTTTTGCGGAGACCTCGCTTGTAAGTGCCAAGTCGCAACGTGCAACAGGGACCGCTGGATTTCCCTGGACCATGGTCATTGGGGGGACCGAACGGTTGACAACACTTCCGGCGGTAACCACGGCGCCTTTACCGATGGTAATATTCGGAAGGAGAATCGCGCCAGGACCAATGAAGACGTCGTCCTCGATGGTAACAATCCGTTCCTCTTTGAAATGGGCGATGATAGTTGCTCTCATACTGATAGTGACATTGTCACCAATGGTAATGAGTTCAGGAAAACCGGTGTCCAGAATGACATCATATCCGATCCATGCATTCTTGCCGATTTTTACTCCCCGCCAACGGTGCAGAGTCACTCGCAAACTTGTCGCGCCCGGGAGAATTCGTGCCAAGTGCTGGCAAATACGATTCTTCAAGCCACTGAAAATGGATTCACTCATATCACATCCCTGTTCCGTTCAGTTTGCCGGAATGGATGATAGATGGTTTTGGAGGAGGATACCACTGGAATAAGGAACCTCCTCATTGGAGTGACTCGATTTCAGTAACAGGTTCGACGAGGACCGGTGGCATATGAAGATAGCGTGTTGCCTTTCGTTTCCTCTCGATATCCTGGAAGATCATGCATACTTTTTCGGAATCGAGTCCTGTAATCTGCGCGGTCTCATCGATGGACATACCTTGATTGTGGGCATAAAGACACCGATCGAACTGTTGGTAGGGGACAGAAAAGTAAAACTCCTCCTGGGATTGTCCCAATGAATAGGTGTCAGTGGTCGGTTCACGGTTACAGATCTCAGAAGGTAATCCAAGGTGCCATCCAAGCTGGTACACCTGGGACTTGTACAGGTGGGCAATAGGTTTGATATCGGCTGCGCCATCGCCAAGTTTCACAAAGAAGCCCTGGTCATATTCAAGACGATTCGGTGTTCCAGCCACCGCATAGTTCAGTCGATCTGCATGGAAATACTCCAGCATTTTGCGAACTCTTTGCTTGTAGTTCGTGGCGGCCAGGATTCCGAGATAGGCTTTCGGAGTAAGCCGTTGAGAAACGATATGACCATCACCTGACTCGGCAACGAGAGAGAAAAACCTGAAAGATCCTTCACCTGTTAGTGGAGAGATCACGATTTTCCATTTCCAATCCGGTTGGTATTCGGCTATGAGACTTCGGATTGCTTCATCACGGGTCTGGTAACAGCCCAGTTCGGACAGGATTGGGGTGATATCACGGACCTCATAACTCACTCCCAGTTGTCTTGCCAACTCCATACCCAGCTCCAGGCTTTCAGGGCTCGAGTCTTTATCCGGCATGAGGAGGGCCAACACCCTGTTCGTGCCTAATGCCTCAACAGCAAGGGCAAGCACCACGCTGCTGTCAATGCCACCGGAGACAGCAACCACCAAGCCAGTCCGGTTTACCTCACGCAGATATCCGCGCAGAGACTCGGATATTCGTGACACCTCTCTATCACAGTCTATCGCAAGTTGGGTTGTAGTCAGTTCGGTATCGGTTTTCATTGAATACTCACTGTTCTGTCCACGGTGGCCTGTCGCCGCACTTTTCCGGACCCATTTTTGGGTAGTGACTCCGCGAACTCGATATAACGAGGCTGCATATGTGATGGTAGTTTTACCTTCAAGGCCTGGCGAACTTCCGTGGTAGAAAGCATCCCGGTCTCTTTGGGGACAATCAGAGCACTGATCGCTTCACCCGTAGTATCATCTGGAACACCAGTGACAAGCACTTCGAGTACACCCTCGATCTCGAGAATAGCCCCTTCCACCTCGGTCGCGCTCACACGATGACCACCCGCCTTGATGATGTCACTCGTTCTCCCTACCACGAAGAGGTATCCCTCTTCGTCCATCACCCCGAGATCGCCGGTGTGATAGGCCCCATCCTTAAGGACTTTTGCTGTAGCATCGGGATGGTTCCAATAGCCCATCATGATGTTGGAACCACGGGCCACTATCTCTCCCACTTGTCCGGGGGGAGCTGGGCAACCATTTTCATCCTCGACATACACCTCTACATTCGGAATAGGCCTTCCAACCGAACCCGATTTCTCCTCAATTTTATCCGGCTCCAGGTAGGTTAGCCGTGGAGCGGCCTCGGTGGTCCCGTACATCACGTACAACCGTGCGGGTGCGAACACGCGTGCGACCTCTTTTTGAAGAAAAGGTGCAAGAGGTCCCCCCGCCTGGGTGACATAACGAAGGCTGGAAAGATCAGCCGTATGGATGCCAGATTTTCTCAGGAGGAACAGGAATGTGGCTGGAACTCCGGCAAATCCTGTGGGCGCTCTCTGTTCCAATGCCTCAACCACCGATTGGGGGTACATGGATCGGTTCTCAATCACCACGGAACCACCCATGTAAAAGTGGGTATTCAGGAGACTTTTGCCGTAGACATAGGTGAAAGGCAGGACCACGAGGATCCGGTCATTCGAAGATATTTCAAGGTAAGCTGTGATCGAGCGGGTGTTAGAGACCAGATTGAGATGTGACAGGACCACCCCTTTTGGACGGTTTGTGGTTCCCGAGGTGTAAATAATCATCGCCGGATCGATGTCTATGGATTTGACAGGAGGAGGAGTATCAATCCCATTTGCAATCACCTCATGGTATGAGGTCAGCCGGTGTGAAGAACTGGCCACAGACTGAAAATACTCTGGCTCATCTGTGATGACATCCATTTCAATGGCAGGATCCTCCTGGCGGAGGACCGCGATGAGTGAACCGGCGGACTTGCGGGAAGTGATAACAACCTTTGCTCCACTGTCTCTGAGAAAATAGGTGAGCTGGCCAGGAGTGCTTGATGGATTGAGGGGAACAACGATGGCACCGCATTTCAGGGCTGCGTAATAGGCAATGATATAAAAAATGGAGTTCTCGATCAGCAAAACTACCCGGTCCTTCCGCTTGACTCCACAATTCAATAAGTGATGAGCGAGTCGGTTGGAGGAAATCTCGAGCTCTCTGTAAGAGGTCCACAGTTCCTGGTCCCAGACAGCGGGTTTGTCCGGGAAGCGTAACGCCGAATTCTGCAAAAAGTGGTGGACAAGATAACTCATTATGAACACCTGGGGATGGTTTGGATGAATCGGTCAATGAGGATTTGGGTGGACAGGATTCCCGCGACTGCCATGTGGTCCATCTCGCTTGGCTGGGATTGTGAGCGAACCTTTCTAAAGAGCTGGTTTACTCGCGATGGATCAAATATACCTCCCTTTTTGAGTGATGGTTCCGACAGGAGTTCAGCGGTATAACCAGATATCCCATTGCTCAATAGAGGATTTGAGATGGGGGCCCTGAATGGTTGTTTTGGACGATTCCGGATGGACTTGGGAAGATCATTCTCGAATGCCTTCTTGAGTATGTGTTTTCCATCCAATCCGACAATTTTCCTTTCTGCGGGTATCCTGCCCATGAACTCGATCAGTCGGTGATCAAGATAGGGAACCCGTAGCTCAACTGAATTTGCCATCGCAACTCGATCTCCCTGTGAAGAGAGAAGGTATCCGGCAAGAAAGGTTTTCATTTCCAGGTACTGCGCTTTCGCCAGGTAATCCCAACTTTGAAATCCTTTGGGCAATGAATCCCGTATCTCTTGATAAGGAATATGATCTGGTGGTGTGGTACGAATGATTGGATTGAGGAATTGCTTGAGTCGGCTTGTATTCTCCCAGCGAATGTAGTGTGAAAAAACAGGATCATCTATCCGGTCCAAGCCTCGTGAGAAGAAGGGGAGTAGGGTTCGATGCGAGCTCTGTTCATGGAAGACATAGGGATAAAGTCTCCTTAAAAGGGAACCACGAAAATCCGAACCCGGATTCCGTGAAAGGAATCGGCGGACTTTGGTTTCACGGAAGATGTTATAGCCTCCAAAAACTTCATCTCCTCCCTCTCCCGTCAGAACCACTTTCATACCGGCCTCTTTCACGGCTAGTGAGAGGAGCATGAGGGGAACTGGAGCGGTTCGCAAGAGTGGTTTTTCACCAAACCAGATGGCATCCGGGAATCCCTGACCGATGTCATGATTGGTTGCGAAGACCTCATGGGGATCTGTGTGCAACCGTGTGGCCATTTCATGTTGATATTTTCCTTCGTCGAAAGCCGGATCCTCGAAACGCAGGCCGTAAGTTCTCACATGCTCCGGCTGCCTGCTGACCACTTGTGAGGCAATGACTGCGGAGTCGAGTCCGCCGCTCAGGTAACAGCCAACCGGAACATCGGCACGTAATCTGATACGAACCGAATCTGCCAGCAGGTCATGGACCTGGGACGAAAGCTCTTCCACGGAGAGGTCGAGCTGTTCATGTGAAGGGGAAAAAGGAATCTCCCAGTATTTGACAAGCTGCATTCCCTCAGGTGTTACCTTAAGCCAGTAGCCCGGGGGAACCTCATGAATGTTTTTGAAGACCGTATTTCCTGGAAGCGGGGACCAATACGTAAAAACCTGATTAAGTCCCTCAGGATCGATTTCTCTGGGAATCTTTTCGATCTGGAAAAGGGCTTTCACTTCGGAGGCAAATGCAAAATCGCCGTCGATAAAGGTGTAATGCAATGGGAGGATGCCCACCCGGTCCCGTGCTAAAAAAAGTTCTTTCGAAAGCCTGTTCCAGATGGCGATCGAGAATTGTCCATTCAACTGATGCAAAAATTCCGGTCCCCATTCCTCGTAGGCATGGAGGATAACCTCAGTATCGGAGGCGGTCGAAAAAGTATGTCCCTTTGCTTTCAGGTCCTGACGGATTTCGGGATAATTGAAAATTTCTCCATTGAAGACGATCCACATGGTGGAGTCTTCATTTGTAATCGGTTGGGAACCTCCGCTCAAATCGATAATACTCAACCTGGCCATTCCCAGCCCGATGACCTCGTCCTGGTAGGTTCCTGCCTCATCGGGACCACGGTGGTTCAACGCCCGAATCATGTAATGGAGATGAGTCCAATGGGCTTGAGAGGTGCCTTTACGGCTATAGTAACCCGCGATTCCACACATAAGACGAAGCCTTTGATACGACCTAAACAGTCCCGTTCAAGACGGGGAACACCGTGGGATCACTAGCAGACTCCCGCGCCTACCGGCTGTTCGCACTTCGATGTCAGGAATCGATTGATCTTTGCCAGACTATCAAGATTCTCCGGGGTAACTTCGTCATCGGCGATCCGTATATTGAACTCCTGTTCGATAAACAGGACTAATCCCAATAGGCCCGTGGAGTCAAGAATCCGATCATCATAAAAAGAGGTTTCCTCAGTGAGGTCATCCCCATTTCCAAAAAGGAAATTCTCGACAATGTAATCTCTTATCTTATCGGCCTTCGTCATTGGACCACCTGTTTTGTAATCGGAGGGGCCAGACCCCTCGTTTCAGAGACAGAGAACACATACAATCAGAATCCGCATCTCAACGACTTGATGGGATCGTTATTCCCTTTCAAGAATCACCAATGTGTCTTTTTCCTCGGTCTCTCCGACTAGGATTCTTTTTCCTCACTCCTTCCATGATGGGAGTGAAACGCTCACCATGTAGAGCAAATTGTATACCATGAACAGAAATGTCTTGGAGATGGGGGCGATCGCAGGTCTTGAGGTGAGGCTAACCCCTTCCAGGACTGTTTACGGCATTGTGGATGGGCATGAAAGGGAAAAAGATCACTCACCGGCAAGGAAATAAAAATGGCGGAATCGGATAAGTTTTGACGCTTTCCAATGGCGGTCTGCAACTAGGAATAATCGATACACAATCCCATCAACTGTTAATCTTGTTTTCCCGTGATATCAGTGGCGATATCAGGGGCCCCAAGTTGCCCTTACAAAACAACGGGAAAAACCACTCGGAAGAGTTGCCTGTGCGCTTGCTGTCGAGTTCTCAAAGGTTCCCGCCAATGGGCTGGAATTGAGAGTCTGGTCAGCCCCCGTTTCTGATAATATATGCAGTTTCACAATCGTTCCCAAGGGAATGTTCCGGGCTTCAATACTGATAGTGACAGGTCCAGCTGAGTTAATGACCGTATCCGGGACCAGGAAACTCCCTGTCGGGCTGGGAGGAACCTGAACTCCACCAATACTCACCACTCGGACTGATGCATTTGATTGAGTGGGGAGGAAGATGGAGTTCGGGCTCAATGTCACCGAGCGGTAGACACCTTCGATCGTCAGGGGATTCTGGTAATGATAGGCCTCGGTTCGTATGCGTCCGTTTCCCCCGTGAGAAGAACAGGATTGACATGTTCCTCCAATAGCCTGCAGCTTTCCGGGTCCGGAGATGGTGGGAGCCAGAAGCCTTATTGCTCCACCGCTCCCTCCAGGAGCATTGGGACCATTCCCTCCATTCGACTTGATCAAACCAGGAACTTTGATCGATGTAGAACTCGCGATCAGGATGGCACCTCCACCTGCTCCTCCTCCAGCCCCAGGATTACTGAAAGAGGCACCTCCACCCCCGGATCCACCAATTAATGGAAGAATAAAAAGATTTCCGTAAACATTATCCGCTGCGACATACCATGCGGGCGAACCATAGCTTCCCCCATAATTCGCCGGTCCCCCCTTGGGGCCAAACCCAGCCGTTGGTGGTGAGTCGATTGTCTGCCCCAAGCCACCGGGAAATCCTCCTGGCCCAGGGATTGAAATTGTTCTTGCATCTCCCATCCCGGCCCCATGGCCCATGCCTCCGCTCAGATCAAGCGTTCCTGTGATCTCCACGGTCCCGCTTGCCAGCCAGTAGACCGGTGCGAAGTTCAACTCAGTGGCCCGGAGGCGGACTGTAAGTCCTGCGGGGATCTTGACCGAGGTGAAATGGAAAACATTATCCCCATCTGGATCCAGGTTTGGTTGAAAGGATTTTGGATCAAAGATGACTTCGCCCGTCATGCCAGTGTAATTAAGCGCTCCATCCGAACCTGTCGAGGTACTGTTAAAGGGCTGTCCCTCTGTGTGTGGAGCCCAAACCAGTCCAAGTGTAAGAAGCAACGTGAGTCGTACACTGAAGCCTGGGAATACTCTCCAAGGCTTCTGCTGAATCTTCAAATCGTTTTGTACCATGCTATTGCCCTCTCTTTATCGCTTACCCTTCCAATGCCCGGATGATCAAACCATTGAGAATCGTTGGACCCCCGGTTTCCAACGCCGACTGATTTCGAGATCACTCTCAGTACAGGTTCCAGTCTTCCACTCTTGTCGTTGCAGAATTTTTGACACTGACCACCGGTCCGGTTACTTCCTGGACTGAGTATTCCGTGGGATCAGATTGATTGAGAGTGGAGAAGGGGAGAGCTATGGTTTCGCCATAGGTTTTTCCCGTGGGATCCACCTGGTTCAGTACCGAATACGCAAGGTTGAAGACTTCGCCGTAGGATGGTTGAGATGGATCAGATTCGTTCAATATGGAATAAGCGAGATTGTAGATTTCACCGTAAATCTGTCCCGTGGGATTAGCCTGGTTCACAATGGAAACTGCAAGAGTAAAGGTTTCACCAATAGCGGGTCCCGAGGGATCAGTGTTGTTCCGGACTGAGAAAGGCGCGGCGAAGGATTCTCCGAGGGACAGATTGGGATTAATCGGGAGGCTGTTGTTACTGAGAGGATTCGAATTGGCTTCATGTTCTTCTCCATCCAGGAAGCCATCTCCATCCGTGTCCGGATTGGAGGGATCTGTTCCAAGGGTGAGCTCCTCCACGTCAGTCAACAAGTCTCCATCCGTATCGAGATCAGCTTTGTCAATAGATTTTGGGGTTTCTATGAAGTTCATGGACATACTTTGTCCCAGGCCCCACGCGGGAGACTTATTGATATCCACTGTGTTTGTCATTGCCTCAGTCTTGGGGGCAAGGAGGATCAGGAGACAGGAGAAAGTCAGGAGAAATATTGGCTGCATGATCCGAGCCATGCTTTTTTTCACACGAGCGGATCCGATCTAATTCCGGTTCTTTGTTTTGGGGCAAGAGGAAATTCAGCAGTGGAACATGGTGAATATCGCTCAGATCAGGATTCCTGTCAAGTTTCTTTTTCAACGCAAACCGTAAAAGAGAAATGACGTTAAAATATCATAAAGTTATTATTGATTGATATGGTAAGTGATTGCTGAATATCCGGAATGCTTTCTCATCTTTTTAACCCTACTCCCCTGAGGATCGGCAACAGGTGGATTTCCTTTCCCGTTCCCAGCTGGCTGGCCTTGAGGCGTGCGATCTCCTTCTGCTGTTCGAGCAGGATGGTCATCACCAGGGCATCGAAAGGGATCGGACGTGTGGCGCAGGAGGCTTCGGCGATGTGGCACTTGGCGTAACGGAAGAGCTGGTCGAAGGCCTCACGGTCCTCCTTGGTCAGAGCGCGGCGGAAACCCGACCAGGAGCCGAGCTCATTTTCGAGATAATTGGTGAAGGTGGGGATGGTTCTGCCCATGATGGGGGTCCTCCAGAACGAATTGGGGATTGAGAGTCTGCCGGATCATCCGCAGCCAGGGGCGGGTCTCCTCCGCCGGTGGATGGTGGGTAATCAGGCATCCGATCCCAGCCGACCGGATGGCCTTGAGGCCCAAAAGGGAGCGTTGGAACAGATAGCGCCGCTCGTACAACGGAATGTCCTCATCCAGGAAAAGGGTGTCGATCCCCAGCACGGTGACCATCCCCCTCTCCTGTGGGAGAGGGGGGCCAGGG
>CAYZUX010000071.1:0-23999 GCA_964481775.1 uncultured bacterium
CCCCTGAATCCCAACCAGTTTGCTCTACACGCGCGTCATAGTCTTCTCCTCCATAGACACAGGAAAACCGGACCGGTCCTTGCATCCATTTCCAGGTCCCATCGGTGACCACTTCGCTGGTGCTGCCATCTACATGTTCGATGGAGAGCTGCAGAATCAACTTCGGCTCCCCAAACGACCACAGACCCTTTACATAACGTCCGCCTGTGACGTGATACATCCCATTTCCGAGGAGAACCCCAATGGCATTTGACCCTTCATGGAGGTGTGAGGTGACATCGTAGGTTGAATACAGACAACTCTTTTTGTAGTTGGTCCAACCGGGATCGATAACCCGGTCTCCGACCCTTTGGCTATTCACCCGCAACACATAATGTCCCAGCCCGCAAATCGAGAGCGAGGCGCGCCGGACCTTTTTATCGACTTGGAATTCACGCCGGAAAATGGGCAATGGACGAGGACCAGTGGCGTTTTCCCCGCTGGGAGAGGACATAATCCACTTGCCATTCCAATCTGAGGGGGCCAGAAGACCCATTGTCCAGAAGGCTGATTCGCTCCAACCCATCGTGGCTCCCTTTCCATCCCAGACACAAACCTTCCACCAGCAGAGCTGATTCGTGCGGAGTGGCTCCCCAATGTATTCAACCTGGAATGTCTGACTGGATTTCACCACTCCTGAATCCCAGAGATCGCCTTGATCCTTTGAAAGCAAATCGGTGGATGAGGCCACAAGTACACGGTAAGTGCTTTGAGCTACACCGGGTGCATCTGGCGGGGTGGTTTCTAACAGCCAGCTCAGACAGGGTCTCTCAATATCAATCCCCAGGGGAGATTGAAGGTACTCACATCGCAGGTTTTTAGCCTGAAGAATCGAAGGCTCTACGCCTTCAACCGGGGAATGAATGGCCAGAGTCAATCCAAAGAACATGAACAGGCATGGAAGGACTCCTTGGGAATCTGATCTCGTTTTATTCAACATGAGAGAGAATTTCCTGATCTGAAAGATGAAACCGATAAGAGATAGTACCCAGAATAGACCTGAAAGGGGAGGTCATCAAACTGGTGAAACCAAGAGTGGAGTGACGAATTCAATCGATTTGTACAAAAAGAAACATGAAGTGTTTGATGGTTATCGAGACTGAGTGAATCAGATCATCAAGTGGCGCCTCAGGTGGAGCTCCCGTGATTCCATCATTGCCCGGATTCAACGCCCTTTGAATATCAATCTATTCCAGTGAACTATTACTTTGGCCTGCCTTCAACCGACAAGTATACCTTCTCCCCTGCCTCCAATCCTGATAACACCTGGACGAGTCCTTCATTTGTACTTCGACCAGTTTTGATCATTCGTTTTCCAGGGGTGTTACCATCACGGAACACCTTAACTGTCTCCAACTGACCAACCGTTCGCACCGAGGAATGTGGGATGTAAAGGTTCTCAGATGTCCCTGTTTGGATCAGAACCCTGCCAAACATGCCGGGATAGAGACGCTCATCGAGCGGCAATCCCACTTTGACCAGGAAGGCACGAGCTCCGGGCTCGGACTGGGGAACCATCTCTTCGACCTTTCCCTCAAAGGACTTGTCGAGAGCATCGATGAAGACCTGTAACCGGTCACCCCGTGTGAGGTAGTTCGACAGTGACTCTCGGACATAGGCTTCGAGTCGAAGCTCCGAGGGGTTGTAGAGTTTCAACAAGGGCACCCCGGGAACAGCCGTGTCACCGGGTTCCGCCAAACGGTCGATCACCCGTCCCGTCACAGGGGCTTTGATACGCGCATATGTCTGGGCCACTTCAGCCTCTACGACAGCCTGACTTGCGCTGTCCACTTGTGCCAGAGCCACGCGATAGGCGCGTTCCACCTGGTCCGCCTTGGCAGTTGGTACGACATTTTCCTTGAACAGGGCGCTCATGCGTTCATATTCCTTAAGGGCTTCATCGAGTTGTGCACGAGCTGCCGCGAGCTGTTGCTTGGCCTGGAGCTCCCTTGCCTCCAGGTCACGGCTGTCAAGCAGGATCAGAGGGTCGCCCGCCTGGACTGTGTCACCCGCACGGACCATGACGTTTTGAATTGTGGCCAAGAGGCGTGATGAAACTGAAATCTCGTGTTTGGCCGCGATGGTTCCGGGAACCCTCTCTACAACAGGCTCCTCCTTCAGAATCACTTCCATGGAAGGTGGTTCGGTCTCGCCGCCCGGTTTGGGTTGGGCGATCACACCTGGCAAGATTTTTGTGTGGAAACTCCCCGCCAGGTAAGCCACCAGTAGAACCAGGCTGACACCTCCCGCCATGGCTTTGAGCAGGGATTTCAATCCCTTCAGTAGTTTTCTCATCATTCATCCTCCACAGGCATGGGCAGGCCATGGCCTGGACGATTCCTGTAAACCAGGCTATAGACAACCGGGACCAGCACCAGGGTGAAAAGGGTGGATGCCGCGATCCCGAAGATGATTGACCAGGCCAGACCCGAAAAGATGGGATCCAGCGTGGATGACCACATTCCCCAGAAAGGCGGTTCCCGCAGTCAGGAAGATCGGCCTCATCCGGATCGCACCCGACTGGATCAGGGCTTCCTCCAGGTCCATTCCTTCACGCAAGGCATGGTGCACAAAGTCGATCAGGACCACTGAATTGCGTACCACAATCCCCGCCAGGGCAATCATTCCAATCATGGCCGTGGCGGTGAAAAAGACCGGATTGGGGTAATCACCGATCAGACGGACACCCAGCTGATTCAAAAGCCAGAAGCCAGGCATGATTCCAATCATCGTGAGGGGAATCGCGGTCATGATGATGATTGTCAGTGTTCCAGACTGAGTTTGCAGGAAAATCACCAGGAAAATGCAAAACAGAGCAGCCCCAAAAGCCAGGCCCAGATCACGGAAGACATCCAGAGTGATCTTCCACTCCCCTTCGCCATTCCAGACCACCCGGGTTCCGGAGGGTAAGGTCCAAGGGTCTCCGCCACCGATCCGGAAATAACTGCGTTGACTGACTGGGATGGTGTCTCCAGGGTTGGTGTTTCCCAGATCCGCCCCAATGTCCAATACTGCATCCGCTGGTGCGCGTCCCGCCATCTCGGCGAAAACATAAGCCACTGGCTCCAGGTTCTTATGGTACCGGGTTTTGTCCACCTGTCCTTTCCTGAAATGCCCTAACTCTTTGATCTGTACCGAGGGTTGAGGGGCATCACGCAGGCTGCCCCCCTCGCGTATTTTGGTAATTCCAGGGCGGCCTTTGACATACAAAGAGCCAAGTTCTTCGGCTGACGATCGGTGTGAGCGCGGAAGACGGAGCTCGATCTCCAGGGGGTGTGCCTCAGAGGGAATCTGCAGGAAATAACCTTGGGAACCCGACAACGCAGTCTGGAGTGTTTGTGCGATATCTCCGGTGGAGATACCTGAGAGCGCTGCTTTTTCCTTGTCAGTGATGAATGTGAGCTCTTCCTGATCATCCTCCACGCTGGTGTCGACATCCACGACCAGGGGTTCGCGTTCAAATCTTGCGGCAGTTTTCCGTGCTGCCTCCTGGAGTTTCTCATAGGGGGTTTCATCACCACCGTAGACCTCAGCAGTCAGAGTGGAAATGACAGGAGGACCAGGTGGTGATTCCACCAGTTTGATCCGTGCCCCCAGCTTTCGAGCTGCCTCCTCAAGTTGTTTCCGAAGGCGGAGGACGATTTCATGGGATTGCTGGGCGCGTTCATCTTTGGGGGCCAATCCAACGCGGATATCCCCGAGATGGCCTCCCTCACGGAAATAGTAATGGCGCACCATCCCATTGAAGTCCATCGGTGAGGGTGCCCCGGCGAAGGTCACAAAATCCAGGACCTCTGGTGTGCTGTTCAAAATCTCCGCGAGCTCCCGGTTCACCCGGTCAGTCGTTTCAAGAGTAGTTCCTTCCGGCATGTCCACAAGTACCTGGAATTCATTCTTGTTGTCGAAGGGAAGCATTTTGAGCGGGACTGCACGCAAGGCTGGAAGAAAGAAGGAGGTTATAAATAGGATCACAACCAGTCCCACGAAACCCCAGCCGAAATTCGGATAACGAATCAAAGGACGGATAAAGAAGGAATAGAAGCGATAGAGAACAGTGGATTTGACATCGTACTCGTGCTCTCCATGCGGTGCTCCCTTGAGGAGTTTAAGAGAGAGGAAAGGGGTCACGCAGAAGGCCACGATCATGCTCATCAGCATGGTGAGTGGGACATTGAGCGCCATCGGACGCATGTAAGGACCCATCATCCCGGTGATGAAGAACATCGGCAGGAAGCAGAAGATGACCGCGATGGTGGAGGCCACCAGGGCAGGGCGTACCTCCTGCACCGCATGGAGGACGCTCTTGCGTGGACCATATTTTCTGAGGGTGAAATAACGGTCGATATTCTCCACATCGGTAATCGGGTCATCGACCAGAATCCCAAGCGCGAGGATCAGTGCGAACAGTGTAACCCGGTTGATCGTGTAACCCGCGATCAGGTTGATCGCGAGGGTTGCGCCATAACAGACAGGGATTGCAAGAGCCACCACTACCGCCGCACGCCAACCCATGACCATGCCGATAAAGATGATGACAGTCAGTACTGCAACAGCAAGGGCCTCAACCAGCTCGTTGACTTTTTCATTGGCTGTTTCGCCATAATTACGCGTTATCCGTACTCCCACATCAGTGGGGAAGAAAGATTGACGCAGTTCATTGAGCTTCTCCTCCACATCCTGTGCCACCCACACCGCATTGGTTCCCTTTTTCTTGGCCACCGCGATGCTGACCGCCGGAAAGAGGTCAGGGGAATGGAGTTTTCCCGAGGCAGGCCCGAATCCAAGCCAGGAATAGCTCTCCACTTCCGCTGGGCCATCAAACACATGGGCCACATCCTTCAGGTATACCGGGATGCCATCCACCACGTTCACTACCAGGTCTTTCAACTCTTCTGCGTTCTGAATGAAATCTCCTGCTTGAAGCGAAGTCACCCGGTTCAGGTTTTCGAAAGAGCCTCCTTCCAGGCGGAGATTTGAGGCCTGAAGTGCAAAGCCGAGATCGAGGGGGGAGGTTCTGTGAGCCGCCAGCGCCTCGGTGTCCATCTCCACCCGAATCTTGCGAGGACGTCCCGAGACCAGCGTGATGGCATTGGTGTTGGGGATGGCCTGAAGCTTGATTTCCACCTCCTCTGCGAGCCTCCGGAGATGGCTGTCATCGCAACTTTCCGGGTCTTTACTGTAGAGTGTGGCCACCACGATGGGGACATCATCGATCTCCACCGGCTTGACGACCCAGGCGGCCACGGTGTTGGGAACCAGGTCGGTATGTGAGTAAAGCTTGTTGTAGACCTTGACCAGGCTGTCTTCACGGTTTTCACCGACATAGAACCGGACAGTTACTACCGCACGCCCCTTCATCGACATGGAGTAGACATACTCCACTCCATCGATCTGGTAGAGCAGCTTCTCCAGGGGGGTAGTGACCTGACGTTCAACCTGTTCTGCGGAGAGACCGGGGGCACTGACGAGCACATCAGCAAGCGGCACCACAATTTGCGGCTCCTCTTCGCGTGGGGTGAGCAGAAGGCTTACGAAACCCGCAACCAGGGTCAGGACAATGATAAGAACCGGAAGCGGACCCGAAAGGAAGTGATCGACAATCCGGGAGGAGAAAGGAAGAGAGCCCTCAGAGTGAGGATCTGGCTCCTTCTTTATATGGCTATCCGGCGTGTTTCCGGTCACAGTGGGGAATGTCCTCTACACATTTCAATGGATGTCCACAAACGGAGCTAGCGAATTTATTCGCATTGTGACACATATCTGCGAAATGGATCGATGAGGAGATTCAAGGCGAATAAATTCGCTACTCCGTACGTTTTTTTCAGCCACCGCTCGATAAATGAGACGTTTTCAGACCATAATCTTCCTGTCCCGCATGACGACCTGTCCGCCAACAATGGTCCCTACTGGCCAACCCTGGAGTTCCCAACCAATGAAGGGGGAATTCTTGCTTTTGGACTGGATTTCAGCCTCGGTATACACCCGCTTGAGGTTCAGATCCACCAAGGCGATATCTGCATCGGCTCCGGGTTTGAGTGTCCCCTTGTCAATCCCGAGGACTTTAGCCGGTTCGATGGTCATTTTCCGGACTGCATCACTTAAAGTGAGATGGCCCGGCATGACCAGTTGCTGATAGGTCAGGGGAAAGAAAGTCTCCAATCCGATGATACCGAAGGGAGCGAGCTCAAATTCCTGCTCTTTCTCATGACGTGTGTGGGGGGCATGATCGGTGGCGATGACATCGATCGTGTCATCCTTGAGTCCCTGAATCAGGGCCAGACGATCGGACTCGGTTCGCAGGGGGGGATTCATTTTGGCATGTGTCCGGTAACCCCGTACCGCTTCATCGGTAAGGGTGAAGTGGTGGGGAGTTGCCTCGGTGGTGACTTTGATCCCCCGTTGTTTGCCAAGACGAATCAAATCTACCCCCCGTGCGGTGCTGATGTGTTGGATGTGGATCGATCCGCCAGTCTCATCGGCAAGGATCAGATCGCGTGCGATCATAACCTCCTCGGCGGCAGGAGACATACCTGGCAACCCCAGGTAAGTGGACCAGTATCCTTCATGCATGGAACCATGAGCGCAGAGATTGCGGTCCTCTTCATGCAGAAACAGCGGCAATCCGACCATCGCTGAATACTCCAGCACACGCCGCATTACCGCGCCATCCATGATCGGTTTGCCATCATCCGAAAGAGCGATCGCTCCGCTCTGTTTGAGATCGGCATACTCGGTGAGTTCTTCCCCCTTCTGGCCAACCGTGGCGGCGGCTACCGGAAAAACATTGACAATGGCCTGGTCTTGAGCGAGATACAGCGCGAATTTAAGGTCGGCCTGTTTTTCCACGATGGGATTTGTATTGGCCATCGGGACAACTGAGGTGACTCCGCCCAGTGCGGCGCTCCGTGAACCTGTGGCATAGGTCTCCTTGTGTTCCTGCCCCGGCTCCCGGAAGTGTACATGCAGATCGATCAGTCCTGGCAATACATGCAACCCAGTGGCATCCCAGACTTCGGTGTTGCCCACATTCAAGTTTTCACCGATGGCCGCGATCCGTCCCTCCTCGATTAGGACATCGCGTTTCCCCTCGATTCCTTGCGAGGGATCAACCACCGTTCCTCCACGAAGCAATAAACGATTCATTGTGCTGGACCCCCCAGTATCTCCATCAATTGTCCATGCAACCGCGGATTCGCGGCGATGCCACTTTTTCCATAGATGGTAGGAACACCCTCCCAATCCGTGAAGCGGCCTCCTGCTTCCTCAATACAGACCTTCACCGGAGCGGCATCCCACACATTCCAACCCCAATCAAGCATAGCATCGCATTTTCCCTGCGCGACCAGCATATAGCCGAAACCATCACCCCAACCGGGGGCAAAACGGCAAGACTGGAGGATTTTTGTGCACTTTTCCGGATGGGCCTTCATGAGGCCGGAATAACTTGAGCAGAGTACCGAAGCTTGAGAAAGGTCACCTACTTCGGACACATGAACCGGAACACCATCCAGACGGGCCCCATTGCCACGGCTGGCGATGAGGGTTCTCTGTAAGCCTGGATTGTGGATAACTCCAATCAGTGAGTCTTTTTGGTACTCCAGTGCCACCAGCACCGTGTATTGTGGCACTCCCGCCAGGAAGGGACGCGTTCCATCAATGGGATCCAGGATCCAACGGTACTCTGCATCGGGACGGGTTTCTCCAAATTCCTCTCCAATGATTCCATGAGTGGGGAATTCCTTCTCGATGAGAAAGCGGAGTTGTTCTTCGGCCTTGCGGTCGGCGATGGTGACTGGAGAGTGATCGGCTTTGGTTTCGACCTGGAGATCCCCACGGTAGGCATCGAGGATGATCTTACTGGCTTCGAGAGTGATGAACTTGGCGAAATGTTCAAGCGCCATCAAGTCGGCGGGATTCATGGACTGGCTCCACTGGGGATTGGCACTTCGGGAACTATACCGGTGCGGGGAGGATGATCCAAGACGGATGAAGATATGGGTTTGGAATTCTCTCGTGCCCCGCATTCTGGAGACCTATTGCCAAGTCCGTCTTGAACATCTGGTCGAGATAAATCCGCATCTATTTTCTATCCAGAGGAGATGGGTACGACCTCGGTGTGTTCCACGGAGTCCTTTGCGAATAGAAGAACTGCTTGAAGATCCTCTTCAGTGAGTTCTGGGTAACCAACCAGAATCGATTGCCAGGACTCGCCAGTGGCGAGGAGCTCAAGGAGAACGCTAACTGGAATACGAGTTCCCTGAATGACTGGTTTCCCGCCACAAACGCCTGGATTTATCTCAATGCGTGATCTCATGGTTTCTATAGGATAAACGACTGGACTTATACAGTGAAGGATTGGTTTGTACGCAGACCCGTTGCCATTTTCCCCATTCCACGGGATGCTTGTGGAATGAAGGTTTCCACCATGCCAGATGAATCGACAAGGATGGATAGTTCCCCGGATGAGCCAATATCCCACCACCCGCGGCACAAGCTGGGATTTCTCCTGGGCCAGTGGCTGCGGCAAGGATACGATGAACTTGGTACAGCGCTCCTGCTGGGATTCTACCTGTTGATAGCCTGTTCAGTGGCTTTCGCACCAGCGGTTGGGATCCTGGTCTGGTTCCCTTCGGAGCAATTCAACCTATCTCAGTTTGGATGGATGCATCTTCCGCTCGTTCTGGTGGGGGGGTGGCTGTCTTTGACCGCCTGGCTTGCCCTCAACCGTCATTGTGAACAAGTCCTGACTTTTCAATATCCCACCTGGAAAACCTTTTGGGTGGCCTATCCAAAGTATCTGGTTCATTCTCTGTGGACCACCCTCCTGTTAGCAGGTGGTTTTGGGGTACTTACTTTTGATATCCTGATATTTCCCAAGATGCTTGCGGGCATCCCTTACGCCGGGATGATAGCAGTCTCTTTTTCATTGTGGATTGGCCTGTTTTTGGGAATGGTGCAGGTTCACCTCATCCCCTTCCTGGTGCATCAGGGCCGTCCCTTCCTGACTGGGCTGAAACGGGCTGCCATGGTAGCGGTCTGGAAGCCGCTCAGAACCTTGTTTATCCTTGGGATTGAAATGCTCTTTGTTTATGCCTGTCTCCGGATACCACCCTTGATTTTACTGTTACCGGGGCTTTACTCGATCCTTTCCATTCTGTCACTGCTGATCCTTCTGGATGAATGGCACGATCCGTATGAAAAGACTCCGGAGGCCATTCGCGCAGGCGCATGAGTTTCCTGACCCCCATCCTACTCACCCTGGCGGGTTTTGCCGCGATTCCTGTCCTGTTGCACCTGATCCGGCGCAAACGGGTCAGGATCCTGGATTTCCCCACCTTCCGCCTTCTGAAAAAAGCGGCGATGGAGCAGCGTTTTCACCTCCGTCTCCAGGATCAACTCCTCATGTTTTTGAGAATGCTCATTCTCTTGCTCCTGGCGGTTGCGTTTGCGGGTCCCTCCGTAAAAAAGTCCTTTCCTGAAAATACCCGTTACCTTGGTTCAACCAATATCCTGGTAGTGGATGATTCTCTTTCCATGTCCGTGATCCAGAATGGAACAAGTCTCTATGATTCGGCACTGGAAGTCGCCACGACTCTGCTGGAGCGTCAACCGGGGACCTGGAAAGTGGTCTTCGCCTCCGAGGTGATGAGTGCTTCCGATCCACTCCGCTGGCCGTTATCTGATCGAGATTCGTTCCAACAGAAGGTTTCCAGTCATGGCCTGCCAGTTTTTCGGGGACCAATGGCAGGTGTGGTGGAAAAACTCACATCAACAAAAAAAACAGACGAGCTGATCTGGCTTTTAACTGACAGAACCTCCTCAAACTGGAGCAAATGGACCTCTTCCCCCCTTGAGGACACTGATCGAATCCATGCTGAGGTGCTCCAGATCGGGGAGAATGTGACCGCTGCGAATGCCGCGATCACCAGGTTCTCACTCCTGAATGAGCCCTTGTATGAAGAGGAACCGGCATCGCTTTCAGTGGCCTATGAAGTGTTTGGGGCGACAGGACCATTTCCTTTGGGTGTCAGGTTGGGATGGCGTGAAGGGAATATTATTCGACATGGAGCTTCGCTTCCCATTACTGAATCGAATGTGCGGCAGGGAACACTTGAAACATTGATCGAATCGGCGGGGCAGGTGTCATCCGTTTCAGCCCATTTGTGGTTTCCGGGGGGCATCTCCGACCCGCTTCCCCTGGATGACACGGTGGTGCGGCAGCCAAGGTCTTTGAATCAAGTCAAGGTCCAGGTTCTGGCAGCCAGAGATGAATGGCTGAACCTGTTGAAGGCAAGCCTGGTGGGGTTCGATGTCCAGGTTGCTGATTTCCTGCAGCCTCCACCGCCCAGCACGACCGACATGTCTGTTCATGTGGTTGTGTTGGGAGCCGAACCAGTTTCGCCCGGCTGGGGAGAAATTCTGTCTGCAAAAGTCCAATCAGGAGCTGGACTTGTTGTCTTCTATGACCAGGCTTCCGATGGTGTCCGGCTTCAGACATGGTCCGACTGGTGGCAGAGTTGGGATTCCACAGGATTGGCGGAGACCATTCCCGCGGGAGACATGAAGTTACTGGGGGGTGCCGATGCATGGTTTTTCCAGGGCCTGGATGTTACTGCCCGGGATGTTACCTGGGCTCAAGATGGCTTCAACCTTTTTCATCTGAACCATTGGGATACCGAACTGGCTGTCAAGGCTTCCTCTGACACTGAATTCCCCCTGTTTCAAAGCCGTAGATTTGGGCAGGGTTTTGTGGCGAACTGGACCGTTCCTCTTTCACTGAAAAATACCTCCCTGGTTCTGACCAATGGCTGGGTTCCTTTGTTGTCCCAGGTAGTCAAATGTTCCATTTCAGATTCTGAAAAAGCAGACCTTCAGGCAGACCAGATGGGTTGGGTCAATGAATCTGATCTCAGTCCACTCTCCACGCGGGAAAAAGATCAACTGGGAGTGAAAGGACTGGTTTTTTCCGATGCCATGGAGACCTTAAGGGAGATTGAAACTCTTCCAAGATCCCAGCAAGATTGGACATTGGTGGTTCTCCTGTTATGTCTTGGACTGGCCCTTTTCGAGATAGGACTGAGCAATTACCTGTGAGTCTCAGTCTGTGGGGAGACTTGAAATCTTCCCCAGGCATCCCTGTGTTGATGCAGCGGTGGTTTTCCGTTTTTATTTTAACAGGCCTGCCATTGGTTTTTCTGGTGGGCTGTACTTCCACTCTGAATCTCCAGCCCGTTTTGCCACCGGTAACAGCCGCTTCTGTGAGCCCGGCAAGGATTGGTGTGTATATCACCAGTACCCCCAAGGATGAGATTCCGGCGGGAAGTGGGATCTGGCCTGGTACCACTTACCGTTTCGCTGCCGATGCAACCGTTCAGGAGGGGCTTATGCAACTCACCAGGCGTCATTTCCGTAACTCCGGAATTGCCGAAAATGCCGGTGACAAACGGTGGGACTATGTCCTCGAGTACACCTGCGAACAACCTTATGTGGATGGAGGTACTCTGAGATCGCAGGTTCCTCTCAAATCGACTCTCCGGAATCCCCAGACGGGAAGGGAAGTTCAGTCAATCACACTGACCGGTGAGGGACCGGCACAGAATGGACGTTTCATGCGTTTCGTATTTGGCCGGCTTGTTGAAAAGAAGGCACTGGAGAGAAGCCTTTCCGATGCCTACACCAATCTTTTCAGTTCGGTGGAGGGGAATCTTGCCCGGCTCGGAACCGAGCAATCAAAAACTTCCCCCGGAAAACCATACAAAAAGAAAGACCGTACTTCCGGCTAACGCCATGAAGTCTTTGTTGAATCCCCTCCGCTTTTTCCTTCTTGTCTTCCCGCTCGTTTTGCTTGCCTGTGGGAAGACTGAAGACTCCTCGCGTAAAACAACCGGCGGAGATCCCTGGCGTCAGGCATACAATCAGGGTGTCAATCCTCAACGGCCTGAGATCATTTCCCTCGGAATTGGGGAGGCAACGTATGAGGTAGAGGTTGCCGGGAAGGACTATGGACTGATGCTTGGATTGATGTACCGGCAAGACCTTGGACCTGATGAGGGAATGTGGTTTGAGTTTCCGGATGAGGACTTCCGGGGCTTTTGGATGCGCAATACCCGTGTCCCCCTTTCCATCGCCTATGTCGATGGAAAGGGGGAGATTTCCAACATCGAGGACATGATCCCATTCGATGAGACCAGGGTCCTCTCCAAGCGAAAGGTCAAGTATGCCCTGGAAATGAATAGAGGCTGGTTCCGGGCAAAGGGCATAAAGGCCGGTGACAAGGTCAGGATCGGCGAAAAAAAGGCCAATCCAGCTTATTCTCCCAGCTAGGTTTTCTCTCCAGGACTGTAATTCAACCAACCCCCGTGCTGCTGCGGTTGCCTTTCCTGCGGTGTCACGGATCCCTGTCATCACGGTCATGACAGAACTGTGTGATTTTGACAGGCTAGCTCCCATCCTTTCGCGGCTTGGACTCAAGTCATCCCCAGCAGATATTCTTCAGACGGTCCTGTAGGGGGATGTCCGGGTGGCAGGCTACGATTCTTGGGGCAAAAGCGAACCGTCCACTTGTGTGACAGACCAGGGTTCCCTGGTAGACCGCGTCTCCAGTGCTGGACTTTTTGGTATAGTTGAGCTGTTGCACTTTCCCATCGACTATTTGCCCCTCGGAATCCAGCCGACCATAGAAAACTTCCACAGCGATGTCCTGTGGTTTCAAAGATTGTAAGGCGACCTCGACCTCGATGGGAACACTTTGGCCGACATGGACCACTTGATTCTCACACTCCGAATGAACCGACGTAATCTGGACATCTTTCCATTGCCCAAGGACCCGTTGTTCCCAAAGGGCAGCCTTCCTGGCGGCTGAAAAATGATCCTGTGAAAGATTCAGGAACCTCTCTGTGCAGGGAAAATAAAACTTCATCGCGTAGTCTGATAACATCCGGTTGGTATTGAAATGTGGGCAGATAGTGGTCATGCATCGTTTCATCCGTTGGATCCAGGCGCGCGGAAGGTCATCGCGGCCACGTTCATAGAACAGGGGGACGATGTCTTTCTCCAAAAGTTCATAAAGAGTTTCACTTTCCACTCGATCCTGATAATCCTGGTCGCTGTAATCTTCTCCAGAACCGATCGACCAGCCATTGTCACCCTGGTAGGCCTCACTCCACCAACCATCCGGGATGCTGAGATGGAGCACTCCATTGGCTGCAGCTTTCATTCCGCTGGTTCCGCTGGCCTCAAGCGGACGGCGTGGGGTGTTGAGCCACACATCGACTCCTTGTACCAGGTAACGGGCAACATTCATGTCATAATCTTCAATGAAGACCACATGATGACGGAACTCGGGTTGACGGCAGAAGTGAGCGATCTGACGGATCAGCTCTTTTCCAGGGATATCGGCTGGATGTGCTTTGCCGGCAAAGATAATCTGTACCGGGCGCTGGGGATCATTCAGGATTTTGGATAACCGTTGAGGATCCCTGAACAACAGCGTGCCCCGTTTGTAGGCCGCAAACCTCCGGGCAAACCCGATTGTGAGACGGTCCGGATCCAGGACCTCATCCGCGAGCTTCACTTCTGAGAATGGAAGACCACGGCGGCTGAGTTGTTCACGCAGGCGGCGGCGGACAAAGGATACGAGACGTTCCGCACGCCGTTCGTGAGTTCTCCACAACTCCCCATCCGGAATCTGGCTGACACGTTCCCACACGCTGGTATCACTTGGGTTGCTCCACCAGCGCACTCCCAGGTACCGGTCAAACAGGGATGCCATCTCTCCAGAGATCCAGGTCCTGATATGGATGCCATTGGTAATCGAGTCGATTGGAATTTCCGAGAGTGGAACTTCCGGCCAGATCCTTTGCCACATACCGCGCGAGACAGTGCCATGCAGTTTGCTGACTCCGTTGGAGTGCGCGGAGAGTTTCAGAGCCAGGACGGTCATACAGAAAGGCTCGTGGGGATCGCTCTCATTCTCACGGCCAAGACCAAGGAAGCGTTCAGGGGTAAGACCCAACTCCGCGTAAAGATCCGCAAGGTACTCCTGGATTCTGTCAACTGGAAAACGGTCGTTTCCAGCCGGGACCGGAGTATGTGTGGTGAAGACATTTCCGGCTGTGGTAACAATCTTGGCTTCCTCAAAACTGAGGTTGTGTTCCTGCATGGCTTCACGGATACGTTCGAGGCCCTGGAATGCAGCATGACCCTCATTCATATGACAGACGGAAGGACGGATTCCCAGTTTGCCCAAGGCACGGTATCCCCCGATCCCCAGGATCATCTCTTGCCTGATTCTCAAATCCATGTCTCCACCATAGAGTTGTGAGGTAATCTCACGGTCATCTGGATGGTTGGAAGGGAGATTGGTATCCAGCAGGTAGAGTGGGATACGGCCGATCAGAACTTTCCAGATCTGGACTGATACCAGTTTTGCTCCAATGTGAACCTCAATAACCAATGGATTTCCAGCCTTGTCGACCTGGAGTTCGATGGGCAGGGTGTAAATATCGGTGGGTGGGAGGAACTCCTGCTGCCAGCCATCCGTGTTGAGGTATTGTCTGAAATAACCGCGGCGATAGAGCAGACCTACGCCCACGAGTGGTAACCCCAGATCGCTGGCTGATTTCAGGTGATCTCCAGAAAGGATCCCGAGGCCGCCTGAGTAGATGGGAAAACTTTCGGCGAGTCCGTATTCAAAGGAAAAGTAAGCGATGGTTCGTGCTTCACGATTTTCATATTGGGTGTCAAACCAGGTAGTGGCGGTCAGATAGGAATCGAGTTTAGCGGCTACACGATCGAGATGGGCCAGAAAACTATCATCCTCTGAAAGCTCCCTGAGACGTTCCTGGGAAATGGTTCCCAAGAGACGCAGGGGGTTGTGGTAAACCTCATCCCAAAGGTCAAGGTCCATCCTCCGCCACAACTCGATGGCCTCACTCTCCCAGGTCCACCAGAGGTTGTAGGCAATGGCATGAAGCTGGTTCAAACGTACCGGAAGAGAAGGAACGACTGTGAACTCGCGCAGTTTTTTCATGGAGTCCTCGCAATGCCTTTTGAAAGGTCACACACCCCAAGGGGTCAACCGATTCTAGGAGAGTGAAAGCCTGAAGCCTAGTGACCATCAGGGGGTTTAATCAGGCTTGTGGGGAATCCAGTTTATTTTTGAGGCATGCTGTCTGATAGCCGGATGGTTTTGTCGAAAAAAGCGAGCAGAGAAGGGAGGTCGATGACATGAGCACCATCGTGGACTGCGAGATTCACTTTGTCTTCGGCTCCCATGTCTCTGTAGATCAATTTGACATCCTCAAGGGCTTCCCGCGCGAGAGGAACAATGAAATCGGGAGGAGGCTCCTTGAGTCCGTTCTGACACAACAGTGCACGTGGAGCGATCAATGAATAGACATCAGCCCAATCCACCAGCTCTCTGAGTCCTTCGAACTTCCAACATGGGCAATGACCATTCTCCATCTGATCCATTCTTGTCAGGAATCCCGCGCTGACCACCGCCGAGACCCGCTCATCCATAGCCCCCAGCCACATCGCCATCTCTCCGCCAAGTGAGAGACCTGCACACCCGATCCGGTCCCTATCAACTTCAGGAAGAGAAATGAGCAGATCGACACAACGCATGACATCCCACAAACGCTCCCCCATCAGGGTGCGACCTGCTTCAAAGACGTTGTGCTGTCCCACATCGACCGCGATGGTGACAGTTCCCCGCCGTGCCAGCTCAGTAGCAAATCCGTTATAGATTCCTGGCTGGTAAGTCGAATAACGGTCACCACCATGTCCATGGATACAGACCACCGCCGGATGCTTCCCTTTCCTGTCAGCGGGGATGGTCAGAACGGCCTGGATCCTCCTTCCAGGGGTGGACTGGAACTCGATCTCTCTCCACTCGAAGCCATCTTTGGTTTGTGTGGAAAGGACATTCATCCCGATGGGAAGGGGTTCTCTGGCCGCAACCAGGTCATCCAGCTTGAGGAGAGTGAAGAACCGGCTCCTGAGATCTTTCTGCCAGGCACGCGCTTCTTCAGCGGAGCGGGGAGTGTAGCGCATGGTCCTTTGAGTCACTTCAGTGGAGGTACAGGTAAGGGGATGAAACAGCGATGAAATCAACAAAGTTGGTAAGATCCCCTGAAACAGGTTGTTTCTCATGATTACCTCCATCTGGACGGGTGATTTGGAGGATGGTGAACCCGGTGGAGCATCCTGGCAAGCAGCAACAGGTTCGACCAGGAGTTCTGAGCAATATCCTTGAAATTGGCAGATATCATCTTATTGAAAAACTCGTTCTTGTGCTGAGGTTGTAGATGCCCACATTCGCGGGAATGACGATTCCCGAGGAAATTTGCTAGTCTCGTCATTCCCGCGAAAGCGGGAACCCTCGGCTACTCGGATATCCAATGGCTGATAGGAGACGTAAGCCTTTGAAGAATTAATGGCATTAAAAATACCGATAATATGTTGACATATGGACATAATAGAAGTAACCTAATCGATAGAGGCCAGGTGGATTGTTGCAGCTCACCTCGTTTTTTGACCGAGGTATGGGAATCATTTACCGGGGAGAGGGTCTTTATGTCTTCCATTCATCCATTCACGAGGCGCCCGAAGACTTGTCAGGTTCATAAAGACTCCTTGGGTGGATTCACGTTGATCGAACTTTTGGTGGTTATCGCTATCATCGCCATTCTGATCGGTCTACTCCTCCCGGCAGTGCAGAAAGTACGAGAGGCTGCCAATCGTTCCCAATGCAATAACAACCTTCGGCAGTTGGGTATAGCCGTTCACAATTTTGAGGGGGCTAATAATGGTAGTTTACCCAACACCTTTTCTCAGCTTTTGCCCTATATTGAGCAGGAAAACCTTCGTGATGGGGTCGACCAGGGATACAAGTTCAGGGTCCAGATACGTGGCATCAGCGGTACTGTTGGTCTGCCAGCTGGAGTGGATATCATTGGTGAGCCTGTCCTGCCTGGCATAACCGGCCCCACAACCCGGATCCATCACTACCCCACACGAGCTGTGACAGAGTTCGAACCTCCGGAGGCGGAACACAATCGACAGGAAATGTTTGACAAACTGCGTATCCTATGGCGGAAAACCTATGAGGATCTGATCAAGCTCGGGCTCCAGAAAGGAGACCTGTGTGGAGCGCATGAATCACAAGATCTCAGCCCGGAAACGATTTTCAATCAGATTTCCCTTGTGGATGACCGCGATGGTGTGTCGCTCGATGACCTGATCAATTATAAAAGGGGCGGAGAGACTTATACAAACCTGGTTCCGGTGGCCTTGTTTGATATCATGAAAATTGGAGTGTTTGGGGATGAGGATCCCAACGCCTTACCCGCTGTCCAAAGTCAGGATACAGAAGGGTTCACCTCACCCCTCTGTAACACCTTCGATGTCCGGCCCGATCCTCTCGACCAAAAAATCGACACCCAAGATCTGAATGAATGGGTGCGAAGAATCCATGTGGGGACCGATCCTGGATCTATCTTGTTTGACTTTTCCCGGCACTGGAAAACGGACACTCCCTAAGTGTCTCTCGGAACAGGATTCCTCAAGATTCGGTCTATCCTATGGATTGATCTCTCCTCCGGGTCCACCAGGTGGCCCGATCGATCTGCTGAAAGGTTGGTGGAGCGAAGCAGTAGCTCGCGAAGTACCCCATCACAAAGGCGGCGATGTTCCCCAATACTCCAATCATGAATTTATGAGTCGGACTTCGCAGAGCATCCGGTAACACATTCAAACCCCAATCGGGATTACTATCCACAGCGCTCAGGGTCAAGTAGGCGGTGACAGCCAGTGCACACCCGATACCCACCAAGGCTCCTTGAGAATTGGCCCGTGTGGAGAACAGGCCCAGGCAGAACAACCCTCCCAGGCCACCAACCACGATGGAGGTGATGAAGAAGCTCATCGGCAGGAAGGAACTCTGACCCGCCTGTTGGATCAGAAGTGCTGTCACGATCATCGATGCTCCACCGATCAGGCTGAATACTTTCCCCATGTTCAGGTAATGCTTGTCATCACGTCCCTTGACTGCCAGACGTTTGTAGAGATCGACAGTGATCACACTGGCTCCGGCACTGATAGCGGAGCTGAGCGTGGACATGGCCGCTGCCAGGATCGCTGCAATCACCAGGCCAGACAAACCTTGTGGCATGCGGGTCAGGATGAAGCGTGGGAAGATCTCATCGGCCTTCAATCCCGCTACCACTGGGTCAGGAACCACCTTGTAGAAGGCATACAGACAGGTTCCGATGAACATGAACAGACACCACACCGGGATGCAGGCGATTCCATTGAAAAGCACTGCCCGGCGCGCTTCGCCATCGCTGGCAGCGGCGCAGTAGCGTTGGATCTTGCCCTGGTCACTGACATGTTCCTGGATGTTCGAAACCAATCCCCACAGGACCAGCACCCAGAAGGTTTCTTTTGCGAAAGTGAATGTGGTATCGGCAGTCACATTGAATTTGTGATCGGCAAAGGCAGTGTCGAACACAAATGCGGGTCCCACCCCAGGCCAGAGGAAAACGGTCAAAACACAAGCCACACCACCGATGAGAAACACAAAGGTCTGCATGACATCAGTCCAGATGACTGCCTCCAGGCCCCCTACCACGCAGTATACGGTGGTGGTGATACCGACGGCCCAGATGACTGTGTTCGGATCCAGACCGGTCAGGCTTGTAATCGGGATACACAGGAGGTAAAGCACACTTCCCAGGCGCCAGGCCGATTGGATTGTGAACAGGATTGCTCCATAGATCCGCGCTCCAGGACCGAAACGCCCCTCGAGGTACTCATAGGCGCTTGTGAATTTGCTGGCCCGATAAAAGGGGATGAAAACGAAAGCTCCCAGAACAGCCGCCACCGGGAGCATCAGGCCAGGGACCAGATAACTCCAGTCCTTGGCATACCCATTACCGGGATATGCGAGAAATGTGATGGAGCTGATCGCCGCCCCCAGCATCGAGACACCGATTGCCCAGCCCGGTACCGATCTTCCACCCACGAAGAAGTCTTCCGTGGTCTTGTTCTTCCGCATACACCAGAAACCGATGAACAGGGTGGCCCCGAAATAAAGAACGAGGGAAATCATGTCTCCCACTCGAAGGTTCGAGGCAACTTGTTCCAGTACAACAGCGTTCTCGTCCATGGAGGCTCCTCACTTGCAGTGGGTATGAACCAGCTCTCAAAACAAACGCAAGGCAATTTGGACCTACCATAGCAGGATTAAAGAGGTTTTCATCCCTCTGTATGAAATGAAGGATTCCAGCAGAAAAGAGAGGATGTGAGTCAATCGGCGTGCTCTTCAGAAAACGTCATTCCCGCAAAAGCGGGAATCCACGGCTTCATCGCAACGGATGCTTTTTCAACATTCTGTTAGAAAAGGGGGAGTGGACTCCCCCTTTTCCCGAAATCCTGTTCAGGCCTTCACCAGATTCGGCTTCTCCAGTCGTTCAAAGTCCTGATAGGCGAGACGGATGCATTCCGTGTGGGTGCCGGCATTGAATGCGATCTCTTCATCGGCAGTCAGAGATTCGGTGACATACACATCCATCCCGAAAAGGTGCCCGAAAGGGGGCATGGCTCCGGGTTCACAATTTGGAAACAGACCCTTGAATTCAGCTTCACTGGCCAATTCGACATTCGTGGCTCCGGAGGCCACCCTGAGAGCATTGGGGCTGACCCTCATGGAGGCCGGGAGTACCACCATGGCCATTTTCCCATCCAGTTTCACCATGACCGTCTTGGCCATCTCTTTCCCCCGGATGTGCGCGGAGGCGGCCACCTCTTGTGCGGTGTAGGCTCGAGAGTGCTGAATGGTGACATACCTGACTCCCTCTTTGTCCAGGAACTCTTTCAGCTGCTGCATGGGCATGACGGCTCTCCTTTCCTCGGCAATAAGCCGAACCGAACCTAAGACAAGGGGTTTCTATCAGTGGAAACACCCTTGTTCTCTTGTTGCAGTTCCTTTTGATAGGCTTTCCAGCCCGGGCACCATTGGGTGTGCCAGCGCCATAGTCTTCCGAGAATGGACTTGGGTTTACGCTCCGCATAAGCGTGAAACCGGCAACGTTCACATGTCGACGGCATCGTGTTCAACTCTTTTCCGGGCGGTTGTCGGCTAAGGTTCTCAGGTGAAGCAACGTCCCTCTGAATCCATTATACTCAATCCGGCAGCAGATGGGAAAAAACTTGCATGGCAAAGGTCTAGACAGGGCAGGGAAGCTCAGACTAAAAACAATACCTCAGACATGACTGATAAATTGCTTTTTTACAGTACCAATGGGGAAGCCCCCAAGGTGGATCTGCGTACTGCACTGATCCATGGACAGGCGCCTGATCGTGGCCTTTATCTGCCGGAAACCATCCCCACGCTGGAGGCCGGCGAGATCGGGATTTTCTCTTCGCTCTCCTACCCGGAGATCGCCACACGAGTCCTCTCCCGTTTCACTTCCGGGATTCTTGACAATAAAACACTGGGGAGCCTTTGCGAGGATGCCTACAACTATCCGGTCCCCGTGGAGAAAGTTTACGACCGCAACCATGTTCTCCGTCTTGACCGGGGCCCCACCGCCTCTTTCAAGGATTTCGCGGCCCGGATGATGGCACGTCTATTGGGCCGTTTCATCCAGGAAACAGGAGGAGAACTGGTCATTCTGACCGCTACCAGTGGAGACACTGGTTCGGCGGTCGCCAGCGCCTTTCACCAGGTCCCGGGCATTCGTGTCCTGGTGTTGTTCCCCATCACGGAAGTCAGTGACCGTCAACGGAAACAGATGACCACTCTGAAGGACAATATCCACACCATTGCGATCCATGGAAAGTTCGATGACTGTCAGGCTCTGGTGAAACGGGCTTTTGCCGATTCTTCGCTATCATCGATCCCACTATCCTCGGCCAATTCGATCAACATCGGGCGTCTTCTGCCTCAGATGGTGTACTACTTTTATGCCGCATCGCGCGTGGCCCAACCAGGTGAGGAGGTCATTTTCTCTGTTCCCTCAGGGAACTTCGGCAACATGATGGGAGCAGTTCTGGCCCGCCGGATGGGTTTACCCATCCACCGTCTGGTTATCCCGGTCAATGCCAATGATGAGTTCCCCACTTTCCTTGCGACGGGTGATTATCGCCGTATCGAACCCTCCAGGAATTGTCTTTCCAATGCGATGAATGTGGGCCACCCCAGCAACCTGGCCCGGTTAGTGGCCTTGTACCAGGGTCACATGGATGAGAAGGGAATGATTCATCATCCACCGGATATTGACTCGATGAGACGCGATATCTTCTCAGTTTCGGTCAGTGATGAGGAAACAGGCCAGACCATCCGCGAGGCCTGGGATGAGCACCGTCTTCTGCTTGAACCCCATGGTGCAGTGGGTTGGAAAGGTCTTCAAATTTTCCTGGGACACAATCCAGATGTGAATAGACCTGCGGTCAGCCTCGAAACTGCCCATCCGGCGAAATTCCCCGAGGAATGTCAACGGCGGTTGGGATTTGTTCCTGAGGCACCACCGGCATTGGCTGCCCTCGATCATCTTCCGGAGAGCTATGACCAGATGGATGTTGATTATGATGCCTTCAGGAACTACTTGCGGGAGAGGTATGCCACCTGCTAGCGTGATTGGGACAGCAGAATTGAAATTCCCATATCAGGTTTGGTTTTCCGGTTTTTCAGATGCCGTGTAACCTGCCGAAAAAGGACATATCTGATGACTCATAAGTTCATTGTCATTCTGGGAGATGGGATGGCGGATTACCCCATCCAGCGTCTCAATGGCAGAACTCCCCTGCAGGCGGCGCGTAAGCCCCACATGGACCGGATTGCCGCCCGGGGACGGTGTGGGCTGTTCCACTCGATCGAACCGGATCTCCCGACAGGAAGCGAGATTGCCAACCTGGTGGTGCTGGGGTATGACCCGCATGAGTGCTTCGAAGGGCGTGGTGTCCTGGAAGCTGCGAGCATGGGCGTGGACATTGCTCCTGATGAAATCGGGATGCGCTGTAATGTCATCTGCATTCAGGATGGGCTCATCAAGAACCACTCCGCTGGTCATATCTCCAGTGAGGAATCCCACCAGCTACTCGAGACACTCAACCAGTCTGTCAACGATCCCCGTTATCGTTTCCACACCGGGGTCAGTTACCGTCACCTCTTTGTTGGTAAAGATCTTGATCCGTCCCTTGAGTGCTTCCCACCGCACGACCACCCCAATGAATGCGCTGAAGACCTGATGATTCGTCCCATGCAACTCAATGGTGCGAATTCTTCAGCGCAAGCGACAGCCGATCTGCTCAACGAATTTACCCGTCGTTCATGGGACCTCTTCCGTGATCATCCTGTCAATGTGGCCCGCAGGAGGAATGGTAAAGATCCGGCCACCTCGATCTGGCTCTGGTCTCCGGGGCGGCGTCCCTCGATGAAGACCTTTGGTGAGCGTTTCGGTGTGAGTGGTGCGGTCATTTCGGCGGTTGATCTGGTGCGGGGGATCGGAGTCTATGCCGGGTTCAAGAAGATCCTGGTCCCGGGAGCGACTGGTCTCTATGACACCAATTATGAGGGCAAGGCGAATGCCTGCCTGGAGGCGCTCAGGGAGGTGGACTTTGTCTACGTCCATGTTGAGGCCCCCGATGAGGCTGGCCATGAGGGCGACCTTGAATTGAAGATCCGGACCATCGAGGACCTGGACCAGAGGTTGGTACGAATCATCCTGGAGGGTATTGAGAGAGACAAGATTCCCGCCACGGTTGCGGTTTTACCAGATCATCTGACGCCGGTGGAGACACGCACCCACGTGCGTGGTGCGGTTCCCTTTGCCATTTGGAATATGACCCATCCCGTTCCTGACTCAGTCAAGAAGTTTGATGAAGACAGCTGCCGGGAGGGGAACTATGGTGAGATCCATGGGGACCAATTCATCCGGAGCGTGCTGGGAAAGTGAAACGGGACTGAGATGTATTCTTTCAAATCGTGTTACACCATTCGGTTCTGAATTGGCATCCAGGAGGTTCAAAATGGAATTTGTCCCTCTTTGGAAACCCAAACGAACTGGTTCGATGAGTTGGCTTTAGTTGGTCCCCTTTTGGGGGATCTGTTTCGGTTTCAGAATGCTTACCAATTAATCTATCGGAGTATGATCCAGTCCCAATCACGGAATGAATCGATACCTTCCTCATGAGAAACCTGATACCGTCAGTGTCGACTACATCTCATCCCGGTAAGCCCCAATCGAGGAATCAGCGGCTTGACAACGCCACTGTGCTGATCCCGATCCAGGCATAACTGGCATTGGTGTTGGAGTCCTCGAGTTCAATGTGGACTTCCTTTCTTTTCCACTCTATCACCGGTATCCGGCAATTGGAAAGGACATGGGTGCCATTTGGATGAACCCGTTTCAGGATTTTCCCGGTCATATGCTCCACCAAAGATAAGGTAAGAGCTCCTGGCCCGGTCTCGCCTTGTGAATTCCCCCCCTGTAGCAGAATATCGAGAAAGGCCTGACTGAGGACAAACGGAGGAGACACTGCCTTGCCCGTGGCGCTTTCACCAGAGCGGCCTGCCGAGTTGAGCGTGGGTTGACCGAAGACACTGGAGACACTGAAGGCCTCTCCCTCAGTCTGCCACCCCTCCAGGTCTCCCACCTTGTCAAGCTTGAACACAACTTTTGGAAGGACATAAGGATTCTCCGGCAGCAGGGTAGAGAACTTTCCGGCCTGGTCAGGATTCGGGGGACGGATTGCAGTGACCGCCACCAGGCCAAAGGCCGGATCGATTCCCACCGATGAGAGAGTGAGGGAACGAATCGGTTTGGGACTACCCAGATCGACCTCGATCACATTCATGACAGAGGAAGCGGTTTTGAGCGGAAGCGATGTGGACCAGAACTCAGGCTGAGGGATTGCGGGTGGTTTGGCAATTTCCCAGTCAGAATCCTGTAATC
>CAYZUX010000072.1:0-23922 GCA_964481775.1 uncultured bacterium
GCGATACCCACCTGAGTTCCCGCCTCGAAGGCTTCATCGAGCAAACGATGAATTCCTGGACGGGCAGGCAAACGGGTTTTCCGGACAAGGTCGATGTAAAACTGGCGTTTCCTTGCATAGAGTCCGGAATGAAACGAGCCGGGATCAGAGAATCCTTCAGGGATGGGGATTTCTTTTAATTTACTGCCCGCAGATTGGATGAGGCGTGCCCGGTAATCATCATATGTCCAATGGATAGGAACACCCGCTTCTTCGAAAGTGAGGTTGTAGGCCTGACGGTGCAGATCTTCGGTTTCGGCCACAACCCCGTCTAAATCCAGGATCACAGCCCGGAGATACCCGATTCCGCTCCGGACTGGTGTGGGAGATTGGTCAATCATGGTTCAATCGGTGTTTTTGGGTGATAGGGCTTCTGGTGAATTGTGTCAAGGCTTCCACAAAGGGCAACCTACTCGCTTCGATGCCCTCTGGCGTAGTCCCGTAATGCCCGCAGGTTCTCCGGAGGAGTGTCTCTGGGAACCTCGCAACCCGCTGAGACAATATATCGGTCCCCCCCCTCTTGATGGCATTTGCCGATGGATTCGAGAACCATCTCCGGAGTTCCATCCCGGAGGATTGAGACAGGATCGATATTACCCAGCAGCACTTGGCCAGGCCCCATTTTGCTACGTGCCTCTCCCACCGGATTGAGGTAGTCGAGATCCACAATCTCGCTATCCAACTTTCCCATTCCTTCGGACAAGTGTCGTGTGTTCCCGCAGATATGCAGCCGGACACGTCCTCCCAGAGCATGTATTCCATCCACCAAACGCTTCTCGCATGGCCAAATGATCTCGTCATAAAAACTTCGTCCAACGAGTGAGGCCGCGGCATCCCCCATTCCCAGGATATCCGCTCCGGCATCGATCTGGGCTTTGGCGAAAGCCAACTCCATCTCCAGGATGAAATCAAATAGATCCCTGACAAAAATCGGATCGTCATAAAGATCCATGAGGATGGTGTTGATTCCACGTAAATCAGCCGCTTCGGCCATGGGACCCTCTACCCAGCCCTCGATCCACTTCTCTTTTCCCACCTTCTCGCGCATGAGAGCGATGCCCTGAACTCGATCATGCATCCTTCCCCCTCCCAAAGGGTCTGGAACTTTGAGCGTCGCAAGATGATTCTTATCGTGGAGGAGCGCATGAGACTCATCGATCGCCGGAGGCTGGTCCTCAAAATAGACCACTCTGGCACCACAATCTGAAGCCTCACGGGCAGGGTCCGAGATGGTGGAGACATGGTCAGAGTCAAAATCCTCCGCAAAACGGATCTGAGACTCCACCATGATCCGGTGATCTCTAGCATAATCACCATATTTCACGCCAGCATGTCTGGCCGCGAACATCATGGTGATGGGCATGAAGGGAAGCGAGTCAGTGGGCTTACCCTCCAGAAGACTCAAAACGCGCTCGTAGCCGTTCATGGGGTATCCTGCTCCTCAATAACACAAGTATACTTCTACTCATTATAGAGAAACTCGGTCCCGGTGACAGCTGATCCGGACTTTGTGGTCCATGCCCTGCCCGGTCGATCCCCTTGCGACAATGTGAATCAAGATCTAAAATACAACCAATCGGTCCGAAATAGGGATGTGAGGTCTTTGTTCCTGATGGGAATCTGTTTGCCTGTGATGAGAGATTGAGAAGAAAGATGATGGCTAGGTGGATTCTGGGAGTGGCCCTTGTCCTGTTTTCGGTCCTCGCCCTCTTCAGGTGGCTGGATCAGACCCCTGATCTTTCTTTAAGTCTGCGAGTTCCGATTCCTGCCAACCAGGGTTTTGTCAAAAGGGGTTCTGGAGATACCAAAGGCAATGAGGGAACTCTCATTCCGGGCACTGGAAAACCCTCTTCTCAGCCCGGGGCATGGCCTCAATTTCGTGGTCCCAAACGGGAAGGGATCGCCAATGGGGTGCCGATAGCTGCTTCCTGGCCGCAAGAGGGACCCAAAGTGGTTTGGAAGACCAGGGTGGGAGAGGGGCATGCGGGGGTGGCTATACTCGCGGGACGAGTCTACCTGCTCGATTATGATGAGGCCAAAAAGGAGGATGTGGTCCGTTGCCTGTCTCTGGATAATGCCGAAGAGATCTGGCGGTATAGCTATTCCGAGAAGATCAAACGAAACCATGGGATGTCTCGAACAGTTCCCGCTGTCACAGAGAAGTATGTTGTCACCATCGGCCCCAAGTGTCATGTCTGCTGCCTGGCCTCTGAATCAGGTGAACTTTTTTTTAAGAAAGATCTGGTCGAGGAGTACGGAACCCGTGTTCCTGAGTGGTATGCAGGACAGTGTCCGTTGATTGATGGAGAGAGTCTGATTCTGGCTCCGGGTGGTTCCTGTTTGATGACATCCATTGACCTAGCGACTGGTTCCAGTAACTGGCAAACCCCCAATCCGGATAACTGGCAAATGAGCCATTCCTCGATTCTTCCGATCGATGTCGATGGGGAAAGGATCTATATCTGGTGCTCAACCGGGGGAGTGGTGGGAGTCTCCGCGAAGACCGGAGAGCTCCTTTGGAAACTGCCGGAATGGAGGATAAAGATCGCCACAGTCCCCAGTCCGGTGGATCTGGGGAAGGGAAGAGTCCTTTTTACTGGGGGTTACAATGCAGGCAGTGCGGCCTATCAGCTCCGGCTGAATCAGGGAAAGATCAACGCCGAATTGCTGTTCCGCTGCGAAGCCACAACCTTTGCCTCTGATCAGCAAACTCCGATTTTATATAACGACTCGATCTATGGAGTCATTCCGGGAGGGAAACTGGCGTGCCTGGGCCTGGATGGCCAGCGTAAATGGGTGAATGAGGAAAACAATTTCGGCTTGGGTCCATACCTGGTGGTGGATGATAAGCTTCTTGTCCTGGATGATGACCACAACAAACCCGGTGAGCTCTGTCTCTTTAAGCTGGAAGCCGATGGCGCCATGAAACTGGCAGGAGCCAAGGTGATTGAAGGACATGATGCCTGGGCACCGATTGCTTTTGTGAATGGGAAAGTAATCCTGCGGGATGCGACCACACTGATCTGTCTGGATTTGACAGGTACTTGATTGGAATAAAGCGATGATGGTTAGGTTAAAGCCGTTCGTTTTTCCTGTAATCCTGCTCCTGGGGGGTATGGCTGCGGGGTACCTTTTTCTGGGCGGGGCTCCGCGACAGGTACCCGAAGATACTCGCCCGGAGCCGCCATTGCGAGGATTGACTTCTGTCGCTGTGGACAATCAGGATCAGGTCTGGGTGGGAGGGGCCTTTGGGATCAAAAAACTCGATGATTGTTTTCGTGAGGCGGGCGGTTGGAGCACAGTCGAGTCGGTAACTGCACTTGACCTGGATATGGATGGAAATGTCTATGCGCTGCATGCCACATCAGTGGAAAAATTCAGTCCTGATGGCAAACCATTGCTCAAGTGGGGTAAGGGCGGATGCGGAGGAGACCCGTTCGGATATGCCACGGGGATCTGTGTCTCCGGTGAAAATATTTTTATCGCGGATGCGGGGTTGAAAACTGTTTTTCGATTCAATCGTATGGGTGAGCCAATCAATGAAATCGCAAGCACTGCAATGGGTGCCACCACGACAGGTTTCTTCATTCCAACTCCCTACTTCGATTGTGCTGTCCATGAGGGTGTGCTCTCGGTTCCCAATCCGGGTCATCTGCGGGTGGAGCGATATGATTTTGAGGGGCATCCGTTGGATAGGTGGGGAAAGCCGGGCGCAAAGGAAGATGAATTTCCTGGCTGCAGCAATCCAACCAATCTGGCCATCCTGCCCGGAGGAGATATTGTGGTTTCCCAGAAAGGACAGCCCTGCCTGAAGCTTTTTGACTCCAAAGGGACTTATCTGAAGACTTTTGGAGCATCCCTCTTTAACCCATCCACCCAGGGGATTGACCTGGCGGTTAACACGAAGGGAGAAATTTTTGCAGTCGATCCTGAATCCTGCCGGATCCATTCCTTCGACCTGGAGATCGAAAGGGAGAATCCCTTATGAGACATTTTGATGGTAGCGGTGCTGGAAGGGCCATCATGTTTTTTCTACTCGGTCTGTTGACCTACCTGTTGGCTGCCAGGGGCATTCAACATCCTCCCTGTCAGGAGGGTGCATCAGTCAGTACCACCCCTTGTGCAGCTTGTCCACTTAAGGGCGATTGTGCGGGATTGGCAGAGGCCAGATAACTTCAAGGAGAGTCAGGATGCCTGAACAGAAACACACTCCACACCTGGATCGCCGTTCCTTCATGGAAAAGACCACCAAGGGCATCGGATTTTTTCTCTTGGGGGGTGCAGCTGGAAAACTGATTTCCAACTCCACTGCTGAAGGAATGGTCTGGCAGATCGATCCACTCAAGTGTACACAGTGTGGAAATTGCGCAACGGCCTGTGTCCTGACTCCCTCAGCCAGCAAATGTGTGCATGAGCTGGCGATGTGCGGCTATTGCCGTGTGTGTACCGGTTTTTTTCCAACGGATCCCCCTTCGCTCGATGAAGGTGCTGAGAACCAACTCTGCCCGGCAGGGGCCATCACACGAAAATTCGTGGAGGAACCCTATTACGAGTATACAATCGACAAACAGCTCTGTATCGGTTGTGCACGGTGTGTCAAAGGTTGCACTGCTTATGGGAATGGCTCGCTTTACATGCAGATTGACCGGAACCTGTGTGTCAATTGCAACCAGTGTGCCATTGCCCTGGCTTGCGAGGGGAAAGCGATTCACCTCATCCCGGCCAGTCAACAGTACCTTCCCAAAGGAAAGGCCTTGGGATGATCCGGCCAGTTTTTCTCCCCTTCCTGGTAGCCCTGCTTGTGATCAGCGCGGCGTATGGCGAGAGGCGTTTTCCACCACCCGACTTTGAGAGCGGATATACTCAGCCTCCACTCATTCTCCAGGAATACCATCGGGGGTTGCAGGAGTGGCTCGATGCCGGTCTTTTGTTAGCGGGTCTCCTGTTGACGGCCTGGTTGCTCCATCACAAGCGCAGCAGGAATGGATTATTTATCATGGGAGTGGCAGCCCTGCTTTATTTCGGCTTCTACAAGCAGGGTTGTATCTGTCCCATCGGGGCGATCCAGAATGTCGCCCTTTCCTTGTCGGATCCCTTCTACACAATTTCTATTCCCACGATTGCCATTTTCATCTTCCCTTTACTGATTTCACTTTTTTTTGGAAGGGTTTTTTGTGGCGGAGTCTGTCCCTTGGGAGCGATTCAGGACCTTTTTCTGTTCCGTCCTCTACGGGTACCACAGTGGCTGGATGGAGCACTTGGTCTGTTTCGTTACCTTTATCTCGGGCTTGCGGTTTATGTCGTTGTGGAAATGAAGCGCTTCATTATCTGTGAGTATGATCCCTTTGTGAGTCTATTCCGCTTCAGTGGCCCCCTGTGGAAGATCCTGCTGGGTGTCTTTTTCCTTCTTCTGGGTCTGTTCGTAGCACGTCCTTATTGCCGGTATTTGTGTCCCTATGGTTCGCTGCTATCGTTACTTTCACGCTGGACCTCTCAAGGTGTCCGCATTACCCCCGCCAGTTGCACCAACTGCACCTTATGTGATGCGGTCTGCCCATTCGGAGCAATCCGCAGGCCGGATGAACCCGTTTTGATCCCATCATGGATTCGTGTTTTCGTGTTGATGGCTTCACCCCTTTTGCTGGCAGTTTTCGCGGGAATTGGATACCTCCTGCTTGGGATGTCAGTTGCGGGCCTTGTGTTGGGTCTCTGGTTTGGGTTGGTGATTGCATCCAAGCTTATTGGCGTGGTGTTCCGTGGCAGGAAAACCACTTTTGAGACCGATAATTCCGCATGTCTTTCATGTGGACGCTGCTACAAGTGGTGCCCTTATGATCCATCGCATCCAGGCAGCGGGGAGAGCCACAGTGTATAAGCTGGACTGGTCTAGCCTTTTCGATCGAAAGACGACACTCTTTCTGGTAGCCATCAGTGGAATCTTTTCTCTTGTCGTTGGGACAATCTTGCTCAAAGAGGCGTTTACTCATAATCCACATCCTTTTTTTTACCCGGAATCGATCCCTCCCCCCCAGGCAAACACACCGCGTCCACTTCCATTCTTTGATCAGACCCTGATCCCATTAAAGGAAGAACTCGGTCGCGATCCCGGGGATGAATCTCTAAAGACATTGATTCGTGAGACTGATCTGCACCTTCGTCAACGCTATTTTCTCTCGCGTGAGCGGCTCAATTCAGGGGCCGTATTACTGTTTCTTGCATTATCCGTGTTCGCATTTTCCTTGAGGCGTTATGCTGCCTTAACTGAAAAGATGCCACAGCCCCTCAGACCTGAGGACTTGATTGAACAGCCAGGGATACGTGCACGATCTCTCTTCACCATTCTTCTCCTGCCAGTGCCGGTGGCTCTCCTCTCTCTCTGGGCTGGGCATAACTGGATGCCTCAGCCAGTTCCCATTGGCGGTGTGTCAACCAGTCAAGCCGAACCTGGAATCCAGGAACAAGCAGTTCCGGATACTCAGAAATGGCCACAATTAAGGGGCCCATCGGGAATGGGATACTCGGAGGCGGCTGGCCTTCCCATCAGTTGGAGTGCGGCGACCGGAGAAAATGTCATCTGGAAAATCCCTGTTCCCGCTGAAGGACACAATTCGCCCATCATCTGGGGTAACCGGTTATATCTGACAGGCGGGAATATTGAATCGAGAAGTGTCTTCTGTTTCAACCGTGAGGATGGAAAATTGATCTGGGCTTGCCCTGTCAGGACACAGGCGGTTCTCAGCGAGGACTTTGAGGAAGCAAGTGATACGGGTCTGTGTGCCCCGACCCTGGTGACCGATGGCAAAATGATAGTGGCCTTTTTTGGCACAAATGAACTTGTGGGAATAGACCTTGCCGGCAAACAGATCTGGGCGAGATGGTTCGGTGAGCCGGATAGCGATTTCGGGATCGCGGCGTCCCCGATGCTTGGAAAGGGGAACATCATTTTACAGTTGGACCAGGGCAGTAAAGAGAAACCTCACTCAGTCCTGTATGCGATCGACCCTCTGACTGGAAAATCAGTCTGGGAAACACCACGCGAGGTGGCGGCCTCCTGGAGTACACCGGTTCTGGTCAATTCAGGATCACGCGAGGAAATCATCACCGCCGCCGATCCCTGGGTGATCTCCTATGACCCTGCCACTGGTAAGGAATGGTGGCGTGCGAAAGTACTTTCCGGGGCTGTTGCACCGCTTCCAATCTTTGCCGGAGGACTCTTCTTCAACTCGACTGAAAATGCGCAGCTGAGTGCCATTCGTGCCGGAGGTTCAGGTGACATTACCGAAAGTCACGTGGTCTGGACCATGGAAAGTGATCTTCCCGATGTCGCCAGTCCGGTAAGTGATGGAAAACTGCTCCTGCTCCCGAATGGCACGGGCAGGGTACGTTGCTTTGATGCTCAGACCGGTAAGCGGCTCTGGTCAGAAAGATTTGATGAGGGATTCTGGTCCTCGCCAACACTTGTGAAAGATACCGTCTACATGACAGACATGGAGGGAAATACCTTTATCTTCAAGCTCGCCGCGGAATATCAACTACTCGGCAGGGGCGTGCTTGGGGAGAAAATGATCACCTCCTTCGCCATTGCCGATTCGCGTATCTACGCGCGTGGTGAAAAGCACCTCTTCTGCCTGGGACAGAAGCCATGATACCCAGTCCGCTTCCCATCCAGGTTGAAGAGATCGATGAACTCATTGAGCGGATCGGGGCGGACAACCATCATGTGATCCGCATCCTGCAAGCCATCCAGGAAAAATACCATTATCTTCCAGTGGAGGCCCTGGAGAGAGTCTGCCAGTTGACTGACATCACTCCCAGCCGCATTATGGGAGTGGCATCCTTTTACTCACAATTCCGATTCACGCCAGTCGGTGAGCACCGGATTCGTGTCTGCCATGGCACCGCCTGTCATGTTAAAGGCTCAGCGCTGATCCAGGATGCGCTCTACCGTCACCTGCATCTTTCTGAAACACAAGACACCACAACCGACAGGCAGTTCACGATCGAGAAGGTGGCCTGCCTGGGGTGTTGCACGCTGGCTCCAGTGGTTCAAATTGGGGAAGTGGTTTATGGACACCTCACTCCTGAGAAGGTCCCATCAGTCATACGAAATTACTTAATGCATTTCGATGGAAAACCGTCCAGAAAAGTGGTTCGCTCAAGTCCATCCCTGGTGGAGAAGCCGGTTGGAGAGATACGCATTGGCCTGGGTTCCTGTTGTGTCGCCAAGGGCAGTGCCAGCTTGCAACAGGCCCTGGAAAAGGCGATTGAGGAAACCGGAGCGTTGGTTCGTGTCAAGCGGGTTGGTTGTGTTGGTATGTGTCACCAGACTCCCTTGATGGAGATCCTGACTCCAGGGAAACCTTCCACACTCTACGCGAACCTTGTTCCCAGGGAGGCAAGGTCGGTCGTCTTGCGTCATTTCAGTCCGCCAAGCTGGTGGAAACGCCTGGCATACAAGGCATCCGGACTCTTTGAACGCCTTTTCAGTGATGATGCCTGGGAATCTGTCAGCCGGTATTCCATCGATGTGCGAGATGAACCGGTTTCCGCTTTCCTGAAGCGCCAGGACCATATTGCTACTGAATTTGCGGGTGAGATCGATCCTTTTGACTTGCAGGAATATCTCGATCGGGGAGGATTTTCCGCCCTCAAACGTTGTGTTACGGAACTTACCCAGGAACAGGTTATCGAGGAGATCCGTGAGAGTGGTCTGCGGGGACGGGGTGGTGCGGGATTTCTGTCGGGCATCAAGTGGCAAAGGGTACATCAATCCCCTGGATTTCCAAAATACGTGATTTGCAATGGCGATGAGGGCGATCCAGGTGCTTTCATGGACCGGATGCTGCTGGAGTCTTTCCCCTACCGGATCATCGAGGGAATGGCAATTGCGGCTTATGCGGTGGGAGCGACTGAAGGCATTTTTTATGTGAGAGCGGAATACCCCCTTGCATTGCGGGTCTTGAGAGAAGCACTCAAACGTTGCCAGGAGGAGGGTTATCTCGGTCAACGGATGATGGGATCCGGGTTCACGTTTTCATTGGATATTGCTGAGGGAGCTGGTGCCTTTGTGTCGGGTGAGGAAACCGCATTATTGGCCTCGGTCGAAGGACGGCGGAGTATCCCACGTCTACGGCCACCGTATCCAGCTGAGGAGGGTCTCTGGGGGAAACCCACCCTTATCAACAATGTGGAAACCTATGCTCTTGTTCCCTGGATACTGCGTGAAGGTGCGGCGGCCTTCTCGAAACTGGGATCCGGTAAAAGCAAAGGCACCAAGGTCTTCGCGCTCGCGGGCAAGGTGGCGCGTGGGGGCCTGATCGAAGTGCCCATGGGGATTACCATCCGCGAGGTGGTGGAGGAAATTGGCGGTGGTATTGCCGGGGGTAAAAAATTCAAGGCGGTCCAGGTAGGTGGTCCCTCGGGTGGCTGTATTCCCGCGCGTCTGGCTGACACACCGATTGATTATGAAGCCCTCGCTGCGCTTGGCGCGATTATGGGATCCGGCGGCCTTGTTGTATTGGATGAAACTGACTGCATGGTCGACATCGCCCGTTATTTCCTCCAGTTTACCCAGAATGAATCCTGCGGCAAATGCACCCTCTGCCGGATTGGATCGAAACGGATGCTGGAGATTGTCACTCGATTGTGTGAGGGCAATGCCAAGCCGCATGACCTCGAACAGCTGGAAACTCTCTCCGAGGGGATGCGTGAAGCAAGTTTCTGTGGGCTGGGGAAAACCGCACCCAATCCGGTGCTAACCTCTTTGAAGTACTTCAGGGAAGAATACGAGGCACATCTGCATGGACATTGTCCGGCAGGCAAATGCAAGGCATTGATTAAGTACACCATCAATGAAAAATGTATTGGCTGTACCCTTTGCGCCCAGCATTGTCCTGTTAATGCCATCGAATCCAAGCCTTATCAGCTTCATTCTATAGATACTGGGAAGTGTACTCGTTGTGATATGTGCCGGTCAGTATGTCCGGAGAATGCAGTCCTGGTGAATTGACCCATGAAAGAGAAAGTCCGGGTTACCATCGACGGCATAACAACAGAGGCTTCTTCGCGGGATACTATCCTGGCAACGGCGAACCGATTGGGCATATCGATCCCCACCCTCTGTTACCTTGAAGGCAGAAGCGGTCTGGAATCCTGTGGTCTTTGCATGGTTGAGGTGGAGGGACAAGGTCATGTCATTCCTGCCTGCGCTTCGAAGGTCCAGGAAGGCATGGTCATTCATACTGATACTGAAAAACTCCGGAAAGGACGTAGACTGGCGCTGGAACTGCTCCTTTCGGACCATCTCGGTGACTGTGTTGCACCCTGTGAGGTGGCATGTCCTGCCTCCATTGATATTCCTGAATTCATCCGTCAGATCCGCTATGGAAACTATGCCGAATCAGAGCGTGTCATCCGTGAAGCCATCGCATTTCCCGGAGTCCTGGGCAGAATATGTCCCAAGTTCTGTGAAGGTGTCTGCCGGCGCGCTGAATATGATGAAGCAATCTCGATCTGTTCCCTGAAACGATTCCCGGCGGATCGTGTCAGGGAAAAGCGAACTCAGCTTCCACCCAGGCAGCCATCGACCGGAAAACAGGTCTCAATTGTTGGCGGGGGCATTGTCGGATTGACAGCCGCCTATTACCTCCTCCTGGATGGCCACTCCTGTACTGTCTACGAATCGGATTCACGCCTGGGTGGAGCCATCAGGAATTTGATCCCCGAGTTTCGTCTTCCCAACGGAGTTGTGGAGGAGGAGATAGACTGCATTACCAGCCTGGGTCTGGAAGTCTGCTGCAATCAGGTGTTTGGTAAAAATTACTCGCTCGAGGAACTGAGAAAAAAGTCTGATGCAGTGCTTCTGGCCATTGGAGCATCAATTGAAAACCTTCCAAGGTTTCCAGGCTCTGAGTTTGGAATTCCATGCACTGAATTCCTTCAAAGAGTTTCACATGGACAGATTCCCCAGGTGAATGGCAATGTTCTGGTCTTCGGATCCGGTGCGACTGCTTTGGATGCAAGCCGTACCCTGCTTCGACTTGGTGCTGATCAAGTAACCCTGGCAATGACGCCCTCCATGAAAACCCGGTTGTTCTTTTCACCATTCGTGTCTTATGGTCTGGAAGAAGGGGTAAGGATACTTGACGAGACCACCCTGGTCTCGATGGAATCGACGGCCAATGGCGCGTTTCATTGCAATCTCTCTCATGCTGGAAAAGAGACATCCATGGAAGTGAGTGCTGTCTATCTCTCGGGCCACATGGAACCTGACATTGCCCTTTTGGAGAGAGAAGGTTTGAAGACCGCCAAACATGGAGTTCAGATCGATCGCCACCAGCTGACCACCAGCATCCCGGGTGTGTTTGCTGCAGGAAGTATCGCACAGTCGGGACGTTATGCGGTCCATGGATCGGCTTCTGGAAAACAGGCAGCGCATTTGATTCACCGCTTCCTGATGGGGATTGACCAGCCGGAAAAAGATCTTATCAAGGTCCGGATGCACCATGTCACACCTGAGGAGAAGGCCGTTCTGTGGGGCAAACGGGTTAAAGCACCGCGTGTGGAAGAACAGAGAATTCAAGGGTCAGCGATCCCTGGATCATTTGCCGAGGTGGTACAGGGTCTTGATCCGTTATCTGCTACAAATGAAGCGGAGAGATGCCTTCAGTGTGACTGCGCGAAAAAGAAGAGCTGTTCGTTGCGGATCCAATCGACAGAGTTCGAGGCAAATCCCAAGGCTTATCGTGGAGATCGGCCCCCACTGGAGATCGATGACTCCCATGAGGAAGTGATTTATGAGGCAGGAAAATGTATCAAGTGTGGAAGGTGCATCGCGGTTGCCGAGGAAAGACAGGTTCCACTTGGATTGAGTTACATTGGCCGCGGATTTCGTGTCAAGGTGGGTGTCCCGCTCAACCAGACTATCAGGGCGGGACTTCGCGAGGTAGCCCTGGAGTGTGTTGAAGTGTGTCCCACCGGGGCATTGGCGAGGAAACGATAAATCCCGCTGGGCAAGCTCCTTTACCAGTCCTATCATCTTCGTTGAGAGGAGTAGGAAATGCAAATCACCAAAGACCGTATCATCAGGTTTGTCTGTAATCCTCGTGAATCTGCTCACAAGATCAGGGAGAAAACAACGGCCGGGATAAGCCAGTGGCGGCATTCACTTGGCTATGCGCCTCCCCCGGAATATGTTGCGCTCATATTAACCAGCCATTGTAATCTTCGTTGTCGAATGTGTGCTCAGTATGGGGAGGCTGGAGTAAGCCACGAAATGGTAAAGTCCACACTATCCACTCTCCTCATTAAAAAGTTGGTGGATGAACTGGCTCCCTTTCAAACAAAATTCACATTGACGGGTGGAGAGCCATTACTGCATCCTGAGTGTGCTGAAATTATCCGTTACATTAAAGAGGCGGGGAGTGAATGCAGTCTGATCACGAATGGTTTGGGCCTTTCAAAACACGCCGGGCTCCTCTGTGAGTCCGGCATCGATTATATCAATATTTCCATCGATGGAATCGGAGAAGTCCATGATGACATAAGGGGTGTACCGGGGACATGGACCAGAGTGATTCAGGGTCTGGATTCACTCATTGCGGTGCGAAATCAATCCGGGACAAGGGTGCCAAGGATCACCATCTATTATACGATTACAAAATATAATTACTGGAAACTCGTGGAGTTCGCCGCATGGGCGGAACAAAAGGGTGTCGATGCTGTCCAATATTACCATCTACGATTTTACTCGAAGGAAGATTATCAGGAAAATGCTCAATACATGCAGAAGCACTTTGGCCAGTCGAGTGAAGGTCAAGGAGGATTCATCATCGATCCGGGAGATATTGATACTGAGGTGTTAAAGAGCCAGGTTCAGGAGTTACGGTCTCGAAGCTGGCGTATCGACACACTTGTGGTTCCAGATCACGCCCTTCAGGACTATGAGGATTACTACCACTCCAACCAGTATCGCCGTCCCTCAACTTCATCCTGCAATGTGCCCTGGAGTAATGCGGCAGTTGCTCCAACTGGCATGGTGGTGCCTTGCATGGACTATTTGTGTGGAAATCTGCAGGATTCCTCATTCCTTGAAATCTGGAACGGCAAAAGATTCCGAAAGTTCCGCCGCTGTATTCATGAACAGAAACGTTTCCCGGTTTACCATCGGTGTTGCGTGTAGTTGGCGACATACATCAGACCGTTATGATTCCTTTATGACCGGCCGGATCGTCATGAATTCCGTCTGAACCAATCTCTTTCGATCTCCTCGAGGGTTCTTCCCTTGGTTTCGGGTACAAAGACAAGGACAAAGATAAAGGCGATGGCGCAAATGAAGGCATAGACGAAAAAACAGTTTCCCCCCAGGTTATCGAGCATCCAGGGAAAGAATTGGGAGACCAGGAAGCAGGAGATCCAAAGGCAGACTGTGGCAATCGACATCGCGGTTCCACGAATCGCGGTGGGGAAAATTTCCGCCAGCACTACCCACACCACCGGCCCCATTGCTATCGCAAAGGATGCCACATAACAGAGGACTGACAAAAGAACCGCTGGACCTTCAAAGGATTCGGTAACGAATGCCCTTCCAAGAAAGGTGAGCGATAAACCCATCCCAACCGAAGCAATCAGCAACAAAGGTTTTCGTCCTGCATGGTCAACCAGCCAGATCGCCACCAGGGTAAAAGCCAGGTTGACCACACCCACCGCGACTGTCTGATCAATGGCCTGAGTGGCTTTCAAACCGGCTGATTTAAATATTTCAGGAGCATAATAGAGCACCACGTTGATACCAGTGATCTGTTGCAGAATCGCCAGGACCACACCCACAATTATCAACGGTCTTAACTTGGGCTGGAGAAGTTGACGCAGAGGGAGCGCTTCCTGGTGGACTGTCTCCTGGATCGATACCAGTTCTCTTTCGGCATGTGATGTTCCACCGATCCGGGTGAGAATTGAAAGGGCTTCTTCGCGCCTTCCCATCTTTACCAGCCAACGGGGACTCTCAGGGACAAGAAAAAGAAGCCCGAGAAAAACTATGGCTGGGAATGCGCCGGATGCGAACATCCATCTCCAACCATAAGCGACATTCCACTCATCTCCTCCAATCGAAACTCCAATTCGTGCGACAGCGGAGTTTGCCAGATAGACCACCAGCATCCCCAGGATGATGGCGAACTGGTTGATGGAGACAAGCCTTCCCCGGATGCGAGCGGGAGCCACTTCGGCGATGTAAAGAGGTGAGAGCATTGAAGCCGCTCCGATTCCAAATCCTCCCAAAACACGGGCAATAGTAAACTGGGAGAGATTATGAGGGATCGCGGCACCGATAGCGGACACAGTGAAGAAGATCGCCGAAAGAAACAGGACCCAACGGCGCCCCTTCCAGTCGCTCAGGATCCCCGCCACGCTGGCGCCAAGGATGCACCCAACCAGCGCACACGAAGCTGCCCATCCTTCACTGTGCGAGTCCAGTTGGAAGTGATCCTTCATGAATCCAATGGCTCCCGAGATAACTGCAGTATCATAACCGAAGAGCAAACCGCCCAGAGCCGCCACCAAGGTCAGTAATAACACATACGACACCCGGTACGCATTTCCAGGATCAGAAAAAAGGGACTGCATCGCGTTGCCTCCTGTCTGGCCGTCTGATAGAGTGTGCAATCCGGATCGTTTAGGCAAGATCCTTCATTCTTTCCTGGAGCATCGATCTCTCATGACATCCCGTGAACGTGTTCATGCAGCTCTCAATCACCAGGAACCGGACCGGGTTCCTTTGGACCTGGGCGCAAGCGCTGTTACCGGAATGCACGTCAGCTCCGTGTATCGTCTCAGGCAAGCCCTCGGTCTGGATGCGCCCGGCACTCCTGTGAAGGTAGTGGAACCCTACCAGATGTTGGGCGAAATCGGTCCCGATCTGATGGAAGCCCTGGGTGTAGATGTGGTGGGGCTTGGTGGTTCACGGACCCTGTTTGGATTTCGCAATGAGCATTGGAGGCCTTGGACTCTCTTTGATGGAACACCGGTGCAGGTTCCGGAGGCCTTCAACACCGATCCCGAACCGAATGGTGACATCCTGATGTATCCGGAGGGAGATAAAAATGCTCCCCCCAGTGGAAGAATGCCCAATGGGGGTTTTTATTTCGATACCATCATTCGTCAGGAACCGATTGATGACGATCACCTCAATCCCGAAGACAATCTTCAGGAATTCCAGCTCATTTCGGAGGAAGAGCTGAAACACTTTCAAACCCGTGCGGAGCACCTGGAGGCTTCAGGTAAAGCAGTCCTCGCGAGTTTGGGTGGCGCCGCTTTTGGAGATATCGCCCTGGTCCCGGCTCCATGGCTCAAACATCCCAAAGGAATCCGGGATGTCGCGGAATGGTACATGAGTACAGCCTCGCGTAGAGACTATGTTTACGAGGTCTTTGAACGGCAATGTGAGATTGCTCTGGCCAATTGGGAAAAGATCCGTGCAGTGGCGGGTGATGTGATTTCTGCGGTTTTTGTGACAGGTACCGATTTTGGAACACAGCAGGGGCCCTTTATCTCTTTGAAGGCTTACCGTGACCTCTACAAACCCTTTCACCGCATCGTCAATGATTGGGTTCATGCCCATACCGGCTGGAAGACCTTCATCCATTCCTGTGGTTCAGTGCGAGTGTTCATCGAGGATTTCATCGAAGCCGGTTTTGATATCCTTAATCCAGTCCAATGTTCTGCAGCCTGCATGGATCCAGGCGAATTGAAAGCACAGTATGGGGACCGGATTACCTTTTGGGGCGGAGGAGTCGATACCCAGATGACTCTCCCCTTTGGAACCCCGGAGCAGGTCAGAAATGAAGTCCATGAAAGGATCCGCAGGTTCGGTCCTGGAGGCGGATTTATTTTCAACACCACCCACAATGTTCAATCAAGAATTCCGGTTGAAAATCTGTTGGCTCTCTATGAAGCCTTGAACGATTATCGCCGTTATCCCATCTCTTGAATACGATTGAGTTCTCGGGACGAGAACAAAGACAGGAGGAAAAACCATGATGCGGTATCCATTTCCTGGAAAGGCTTTTGGCCTGGTGTTCCTAGGTCTTTTTCTTGGTTTCTGGGGGACAGGACAGGCAAGTACCGACAGCATAACCGGGAATATGACAATCCTATGCCCCGAAGATGCTCCTTGTCTCATTTCACTGGCAGCAAAAGAGGTGCGGCGTTATGTGTATCTCCGAACAGGGGAGCTCCTTCCAATGGAGTCAACCCTGGAAAGCGGGGATGTGATTCGATTGGCTCAAAAAAGCGATTCTTCAATCACCTCCTTTCTACAGGATTCATCCCTCAAAGACAGAGTTTCAAATCTTCGGGAGGAAGATTATCTGCTGAAAACTGTAGCCAATCCGAAGAGCGGACAAACCCTTTGGATCATCGGTGGGAGTCCCATTGGAACGCTTTATGGGGCCTACCGGTTCGCAGAGGTTCTGGGTGCCCGTTTCTACCTTGAAGGAGATGTCATCCCGGACAAACGGATCCCACTGGAACTTCCTGCTCTTGATGAAGCCTCCTCTCCACTTTTCCGCTTGAGGGGTATCCAACCCTTCCATGATTTCCCCGAGGGCCCCGACTGGTGGGGAACTGAAGACTACAAAGCGATTGTCTCGCAGCTCCCCAAGCTGCGGATGAACTTCATTGGTCTGCACACTTACCCGGTGGTGGAACCCACGGTGTGGATCGGTCTGGAAAAAGACTTCAACCCAGATGGTAATGTCTCTTTCAGTTATCCGGCTCGTTACTACAACACTGCATTGACTGTGGGTTGGGGATTTAATGCGAAAAAGACGAGTGATTACTCCTGCGGAGCCGCCATGATTTTCGAACGGGATGATTATGGTGCAGATGTCATGGAGGGATTGACACCGGAACCGGATAACCCAGAGGAAGCCAACGAAATGTTCAACCGGGTGGGTATCCTGTTCCATGAGGTTTTCAGTCTGGCTCGTAACCTTGGTGTTAAAACCTGTATTGGAACCGAAACACCACTCACTGTTCCTCAGCCTGTGAAAAGCCGTCTGGATCTTCCCAGGGGTGATATTTCAGTTGAAGGTGGGCAAAGCGCAAAATATCCGAATCCGATCGAAGGGACCGGGGAGGACCTTTTATACCAGTCTGTTCGATATGGCCTGAATGCTTATCACATCAGGGTTCCGAATGGTTCCTATACAGTCACTTTAAAGTTCTGCGAGGTCCATTATGACCGGCCACTCGCCAGGGTGTTTGGTGCTTCGCTGGAAGGAAACCGGGTTATCGAACGGCTCGATATTTTTGAGAAAGCGGGGAAAGACAAGGCTCTCGATTTTTCCTTTGAGAATATTGCAGTCACTGATGGCAGCCTCGATATCGAATTCCATCCAATCGTGGAATTCCCCGCTGTCGCGGCCATCGTTGTGGAGGGAAATGGATTGGCTTGCAAGATCGATTGTGGTGGTCCAGGGATGGCTGACTACACGCCTGATGTGGATGCCGCTCCACTTCCTGTTGAGATGATCGAGGACCTCTATGCCGGCATCTTCAAGCGAATCATGAAGACTCATCCGCTCGATTATTATTGGTTTTGGACTCCAGAGGGCTGGACCTGGGAGGGAGTTTCCGAGCAGCAGGTGGAAGCCACCCTTGATGATATCCGCGCCGCCAACCGAGCTGCCAAGGGAGTGGGCGCCCCTTTTGGACTCGCGACTTGTGGTTGGGTGCTGGGGCCTCAATATGATCGTGCCCTGGTTGGAAAGGCCCTGCCCGCCGACATCGCGGTCAGCAGCATTAACCGGAACCTGGGACATGACCCGGTCGAACCGGCATATGCGGAGATCAAAAATCACTCCAAGTGGGCGATTCCCTGGATGGAAGATGATCCGGCACTGAACTCACTTCAACTATGGGTGGGACGAATGCGGCGGGATGCGCGCGACGCTCTGGCCTATGGATGTGATGGACTCATGGGTATCCATTGGAGAACACGAAGCCTCGGGCCGAATGTTTCTGCCTTGGCTCAGGCAGCCTGGGATCAGAGTGGCTGGCCGGAGAAAGGGGCGCGTGGTGATGCTTACCTGGCTGAATCGAACAAGCTACCCCAGCACCCGTTCGCCGATGATTTTTATGCGGATTGGGCGGTCCATGAATTTGGTCAAGAGATCGGACCAGAGGCCGCACGCATCTTCAGCACAGTCGATGGTGTTCTACCGCAGCCTTCGGCCTGGATCGGTGGACCGGGTGGGTATGCTCCGGATGAACGCCCCTGGGAGGAGGTCTCCAGGGAGTTCGGCTTTGTGGATGACTTTGTGGCGCTCGCTCCAAGGGTGAGCGGGGCAGGGAACAGTGAACGCTTCGAGTACTGGCTGAACCATTTTCTCTTTTTACGAGAGTCGGCACATATGAAATGCGCATGGGGTGTTTTCAGGAAGGCGATGACGGAAACGCAAAGCCAGAACGACCCTTCAGAAAGGAAGCGTATGGCCGGAGAGAAGGCACTTCCGGCGAGGAATGCGATGATGCGTGTGATCGAATCGGCCTATGGTCATCTTCTGGCCACTGTGACCACCCCCGGCGCCATGGGATCCATCTGCAATCTGGAGCAACATACCTTCCCGTCCCTGGTAGATGGAACCGCTAAAGAGTTGGTTGAGTGCCTCGGGGAGAGCCTTCCGCCTGAGTCGGCCCTTGCGAAAGAGTATGTGGGAAAGCCCCGTCTTTTTGTTCCCACGGTACGGTCAAGTCTGGATGCGGATGAACCCTTGAAACTAAAAGCTGTTCTTGTTGACCAAGCGGTAGCCCAGAAGACCGCTTTTTTGTGGCGGCCAATTGGTGAGGGGCCTTATTCAACGGTTCCCATACACCACACGTCGCGAGGGGTTTATACAATGACTCTTTCGCCTGACGAGATTAAGGGTAGGGACTTTGAGTATTACCTGACGGTAACCACTGCGGGAGGAGAGGATTTGGTGTGGCCGCCAACGGGTGGGGAGATCAACCAAACCGTGGTCATTCTTCCGTAAAGACAGGGCACATTGAAGGAATGACTGGATCGTTGAGTCGGCTTGAGAAATGTTGGGGGAATTGGTATGGTAAGAGTCAAGTCGGGGCGTAGCGCAGCCTGGTAGCGCGTTCGGTTCGGGACCGAGAGGCCGCTGGTTCAAATCCAGTCGCCCCGACCAGTCGCCGCAAGTTCTAAGTCCTGTATTCTCAAGGACTTAACTCCTAGATAAACCCCTCAAAAATGGCACAACGGAAATCGGTTGTGCCATTTTGTGCCATTTTGCACCTTCGATCCTCTCAAGCAGTCCATCGATCTTCTCCGCCACGTGCTCGCGGAAGACCTCCACCATGCGTCCTTTTTTGTCTCCGAAATAGTATCGTTCAGCAACCGTTTGGGGGGTGTGCCCAATGAATTGGCCCACAATATACTGCTGATTAAAACCAGGCAATCCAGCATTCGTTTCATGATCTCCTTCTTGAAGTTGGTGCCGGTACCACGCTTCGAGTGTTTTCAACGGAATAAACCGACTCCCTCTCGACGACCTGACGACCAGCAACGCCAAGGCATGAGTTAAGGATGAAATCGAGTTCGAACTTTCCAGGACAATAAAAATGCAGGGTCCAACATTTTTATGAGACCAGAGAAGCCGTTGACCGTGCGTGACCATTCATGAATTATATGTGCTCCCATTTCAGATCACACGGACAAGCTGTAATTGACCCATTCCAAACTGCCCAGTTTCTTCAGCGCATAACCGACCTCACGCAGGTAGTCTCCATAGACAACCTGCGCGTGGAATCCTTCGATGCGTTCGGTAATGCCCTTGATATCTCCATCGATGGCGATATCCATCTGCGATCGGCACATGGGCAGCGAGGGCGTATCGACAATCGTCCCACGGAATCCGTGCCAACGTGTGCAATGCAGATCCGACTGAACCAGAGTGACAGTCTGGCCTTTGACATACTCGACCTTGCTGGCCGCGCCATAGTCGGATTCATAGTGGGTCATAAGCGTGACGGGGTCAAAGTGGTGGCCGTCCATCTTCATGGGGGCGGCGCAGTGGGCCACCGTGTAGATGCCGTCATGCGGGAAATGCGTGTTGCAGACAAACGTCGGCTTGGATGCGATCCATCGGAGCAAAACGCCTGGCATCGTGTGACTGAGATCGGTGTGGCAATAGGCCGTATAACCGGCATCGTTCGCCAAGGCCAAAACCAGGCATGGCGGCGTATCGAGCATGGCAATGACCTCATGGCCCATGCAGTAGTCGAATCCAAAATTCGACGCGTTCTTCTCCTCGAGCAGTGACCGGCACACCTTCCACGCCGCAAACGAGTTGACCACGAATCTGCGTTCCGTCTGAAGCGTAACCCGCGGATTAGAGAGAAGACGGTCTGTCTCTTCTTCGACCGCCTTCATGAAAACGGCGTCAGCCCGGGCCTTTTCAAGCCGTTGAGCGAACTCCTCACGGGGAACCACTTCAATCTCGTACCCCCAGAGTTCTCGAGCGACACGCGGGCCGTTCTCCTGAGCGGGGGTACTGTAGGCGGCCAAGCTGCCGATTGCGATAACTTTCGTGCCCTTAGCATTCTTCAGTCCGTAGAGAGCACGCAGCCGCCAGAGCACCTCGTCATAGTCGTCCACGACGATGTCCCAAACATCCATATTCGGTTCAGCCATGGCGTCCTCGTGATGCCGCAGGACCCTCCAATGGGCAATCTCGTGGTAGAGATAGTAGGGCCCGGACTTGTGGCGGAGGAACATGATGTTCGGCTTCCCGCAGTTGGCCAGTTTCCAGAACCACTCGACCGGACCGCCCGCCGCATATGGCATCAGGACATCAGCGTCTGATTCGGTTATGACCTGGTTTATGGAGGCCTCATCTTTAGCCAGAATGATGGGTCGGAATTCGATAGGGAATCCAGACGTTCCGGCCAATGTTTTCAACTCGGAGTCGATACGTTGCGCTTCGGCCGCGGCATCTTCCGCCGAGTGGATGGCGCCATAGGAACGCCAGCTGACCTTGTCTTGACGCTGGGGTGTGTCGTGGGAAAGGATGGGCTGGACAACGATGGGTTTGCCCTTGGGCCACTCCGCGGGTTGCGCTTGTGAATCTTGTGGTGAGCCGTCGGAAGACGCCAGCAATATACCTCCAATCGCTGCTGATCCGCCCAGGAAGCTCCGGCGTGTCATGGTGAGCCTGGCGTTGTACTCATGGTCCTGATTCTGCATTGCAAGCCCTCCCTCGTTCGTATCACCGATCTTGTGCTAAATCCAGAAATCATATTCGGCCTTGCGTAATAGTTCAACCTTTTTGGCGAGTCTGCAAAAATGCTGATCCTTGGAAATAATGAGATTGACTACCCCCTGATCACTGCTTAAAATTAAGTCACATCGCCGCTAACCTGCTCGATGTCAGGGTCAGGAGGAGCTTGGTGAATACCGCCCGATTCACAAGACTTCTTTCCTTCTACGTGATCACCATAACTTCCTCCCCCTCACGGATCATCGATTCCATGTCGTAAAGCGGGAACAATAGCCCGAATTGGCCCAGGAGGTTCGCGTGTTGTACGCAAGCGGTGGTTTAAGGAGGCACTGAGGATGTTATATCTCACCGGGTTGCAATTTCTGCTTTTCCTCCTCGTGATGTTTCCAAACTGGGTCTTTGCCCAGATCCCGATTCCCGGTGACAGCAACCGAGATGGCCTGGTGGATACGAAAGATGCATTGATACTGGAACAGAATTGGCACAAAGGGTCTCAAGACAACATCACTATAGATATCGCTACGCCTCTTCCGATGCGTTTTGTGCGTATCCCAGCCGGCTCCTTCATGATGGGTTCTCCGGATACCGAGCGCAACCGTGAAACTCGAGAGGGGCCGGTCCACCAAGTGACTTTCGATTACGATTTCTACTTGGGTGAGACAGAGGTGACACAGAAACAATACCAGTTCGTTACAGGTAAGAACCCCTCAGAAGATTTTGGAATTGGAGATAACTTCCCAGTTTATTATGTCACTTGGAACGATTGCCAGGCTTTTATCGCGGCATTGAATGCGTTGGGTAATGGGACTTTCCGCCTGCCGTCAGAAGCTGAATGGGAGTATGCCTGCCGGGCCGGGACCACCTCGCGGTATTATTTTGGGTCCTCGACGAGTTGCAAAGACGACTGCACGGATTGCCTTGCCCGGGATCCGATTATCATAGAGAAAGCGTATCCATTTGGTAATGATGAGTATTACCGTACATTTTTAACAGCTCCCAATGCCGTCATCACACTCCTTGCCCGGTCGGATTTCATGTGGTTTTGCGCAAACACTGATAACACCAGCCAGCCAGTCCGTCAGCTCCGTCCGAACGCGTTCGGCCTGTATGACATGTTGGGAAATGTGGGGGAGTGGTGCCAGGATTTCTCCCATAGTAATTATATTGGAGCTCCTACCGATGGCAGTGCATGGCTGAGTAATCCGGACAGTAATGGTTTGCGTGTGATTCGAGGTGGTTCTCATCGTTCAACAGCAGGTCTATGCCGTTCAGCCTCCCGAATCGGAAACAACCCAGCGGTTGCCTTCGGCAACGTGGGCTTTCGGGTTGTTCGTATGCCTTAGCCCAAGGAGGATGCAAGGAAATACTTCCGCATGTTGATAGTTGTGTTTACTTCTGTTCATTCATCTTTTCCTGTCCATTTACCGGAAGTTCATAATTCATTGACTGGGCAGATATCTCTCGAATCCGATCTTTCTTCCCTCGGCGTGATATGTCATGGGTTTGGGATCCAACCAGTCAACGACCTCATCCTTAATCGCGAAGGTGAAGAAATGATTCCCCTTCGGGTTGTAATGTCCAATAAAGTACCGGTCCACGTATTCCTTGGGAGATAGATTGAATGCCTTGTAATCCCGGACATGTTTCAGGAGAGTGTCCACAAACAGTATGCCTTCGGTTTGCAGGAACTCAACGAAGGATGTGTCAGGCCGTGGACGCCCTTCGATCTCATCGATAATGTTTGTAAAGAAATAACTGAGCAGGACCATCAGTTTCTTTCCGCTGCGCATCGCGAAGTACTGGGTCCGCTTCACGATATGCTCACTCGCTTTCAGGGCACAGCGAAGATGAAGTTCAGCACAGGATCTGATTCGGCGCTCAATGGATGAAAGATCCCAATCAACCCCCAATGTTTCGGCAAGAGGTTTTAAGGAAGAGAGGTCCACCTCCATGTCAGGTTTCTGTCCGAGATGAAGAAGTAGAGATGGATCCTGATGGAATACATCATAGACATAATCCAAGTCACACAAATGGTATAGAGATGCTTCGGTTGGACACAGATTGGGAAACTCGATCAAATCCCCTGTATCGGGGGCCAACCGGACGTGTACCCAGGGATTGGCATGGAACATGTAATCATTCTCAGGGGTGCGAAACCACTCAAAACACCGCAGCCATCGCCAGGCATCCAGGCTTCGAAAGTGGTCATCAATCCCCCAGATGTTGAGGATGATATAGGGGGCCGAACACTCCCCAGCCTCCACTCGCAGCATCCGGCGATAGGCCTGATAAACGCCATATCCACCCACACCGAAATTCCGGACCGGCTCACCCAAATGGGCTGAGAGGTATTCCTGCCATGTTTCGCCATCACTGACCTGGTGACACTGGGTGAAGGAATTTCCATAGGTGTTGATCCGGCATGGTTGCCCATATCCGTTGATCGAAATCCGTTCGCCGGATTTCGCGTATTTCCCAATGGTCCAGGAGTTATCAACACCATCCCTGAAGATACCATCGCGGATGACATATCCCAACTCCTGATCAAAACGTGCCCAGTTTGGTTGCCGTGGATCAAGAAACCGGTCGACTTCCTCTTTCT
>CAYZUX010000073.1:0-23655 GCA_964481775.1 uncultured bacterium
CCTCCTTGCCGGCCACGTCTTCCACTCTTCATCTCCCACGTTCCTTTTATGGGGTCACTCCTCCAATGGCCACCCCTCCCCCCGCGGCGTGGGTTTACAGCAACGGTTCCCTGTCGCCACGATCTGCGCATGGAAACCATTGTACAAGCCGATATCCGGCGGGCATTCCTTTTCAAAGAACTCTTGCGCTTCATGGTAGGCGGGCTCTTTCGCGAAGTAATAGTGCCGTGTGAAGATCCGTTTTGTATAGGCATCAATCACAAAAACCCTCTTCCCAAGTGCATAGAGAAGGATGCTATCCGCAGTCTACGGGCCGATCCCCTTCACCTTGAGCAATTCCCCGCGCAAGCGTTCCAGGGGGGCCTGGGCCATGCGTGAAATCGAACCTCCATAATGCTGGTCGAGAAAGTCGATGAATGCCTTGATCTTCTTCGCCTTCTGGTTGAAGTACCCGGAGGGACGCAGCCATTGGGCCAGTTGAGATGTATCCACATCGCGCAGACGAGGGATTGAGAGGGCCTTATGGGCTTTCAGATTCCCAATGGCTTTTTCGACATTCTGCCAGGCGGTGTTCTGAGTCAGGATGGCACCGATGATGATTTCGAGGGGGGTATCGCCAGGCCACCAATCCCGGTGGCCGAAGTGAGCACGCATGAGGTGGTAGATTTCCAGGAGTGGGGGTCTTCGTGGCGGCATATGGAGTGATCCTAACAAAGGGTTTTACCGGGAAGACTGGGGTCATTCTTCCTGGTGAGTGTGTGGTTTCACAAAGATATCCGGGAAAGAGTTGACCAGGCTTTTCCGGTCCGATTCAGCAAAGGTATCCACGAGTTCCATGGCCTCAGAGCGATGTTCCTGGAGGTTGCGTTCCAGCTCGGAGATCATGTTGCGCTGGATCTCCATGTTCAGCTTACGTTGTTCCCCAATGGCCTGTTCCGAAACCTGAACATGTTCGCTCCAGATCATCTCACGGCGGACCACCCAACCCGCCACCAGGATACCGGCCAACAGAAATGCTCCCACTCCCGCACGAGAATCAGTAAAAAACCAGACCGGTACCGCCAGAAGGAGTGTCCAACCCGCCATGGTCAAACCGCCAATCCAGGGTTTTGGGGCGGTACGACGGTTTTTTTCGAAGGCCAACAGAAGATTGAGAAGCTCCTTGCATTCCCGGCGTCTTGACCGCAGGTCTCGCATTTTTTTGTCAAGCCCGCTAAGGGTTGAGAGAGCCTGCTCAAAGCGTTCGCGTTCTGATTGCTGCGGTGTAGTGGTTCCATCTTCTGATGATTCCGGATGACCGTTTGGTGAGGTGGGGGGACGTGCCTCCTCGGCAGTACGCACAAAGGACTGGCTGAGTTTCTCGATGTTCCAGTCCTGTAATTCCGGGGGGAGTTGCAGGGAAGGAATCCGTCCTTCCACGGCGCGAGCAGCATTTCCTGACCGGATCCGTTCACGTGCGAAGGTGGGTTCGAAATAGCGTCCTTGTGCCAGGACATTCATCCCCTCAATAAAGGTCTCCAAAACACCAGCGTTGTGAGCATAGATCAACCCCTGGTCCAGGGTGATTTCTTTCATCAAGACCATGCTGGCCAGCTTCATCGGCTGATCTATGGCAGATTTTTTCTTGTCCATCAGATTCATTATAGGCCCTCAGGCCCTGGGATGCATCCAACAATTTAGCTGGAAAGTGTTCCCGAACTGAATATTCTCCCCCCTTTACCTGGACAAACACACCTGCGCCTGAGGGCAAGACGGCAGGCAAGACAGATCCACCTCGAGGGGTGAATAGCTCATTTCATGAAACGAAATTCCTCGATCACCACCTCCACATCCTGATCATCACAGGGATCCAGGCGAAGAGAGGAAATCCTGCCACGCCAATGTGGATTGGATGACAAATCCACCACATAAGTATGGGTCTGGCCATCGGTTTTCACTGGGAAACGCAAACTGGAAGCCTCACTGCTGACCGGGCTGCCTTCCGCTGCCCAGAAAAGCTGGCCTGAAGGAAACGGTTGAAGTGGTCCGGTCAGCTGCATTTTGATCACAGCCTTGGAATACCCGGCCGCTTTCAATCCCGGAGTACTCACAGTAAGAGCCCCATCATTGGAGGTCGTGTTCATCCTCAGCGCGCCTTTCTCACAACGAAACTGTCCGATGTTCATCATTGGCGCCCAGCCATCCGGGGCCTCATCAAACAACCAGGTATCCGTAATACGGGGCGGGATAAAATCATAAGGTCCCAATCCCAGGTCGGCCGGTCCCAGATTCACCGGCCAGGACTGAGGATCTCCCTCCCCGAAGACCTCCCGCACTTTCTCGTACATCTCGAAACCATACTCAGTACAGGGTTCAAGATAGCTTCCCTCACCCCACTCATTGGCGGGGCCAAGGACGACGAAAGGTTTGTGCTTTTCATCGGCGAAGGCCCTGGCTTTCTTGAGCATCTCTCCGAACAGTGCCGGGGTACGTCCCCTGAGAATCATCGATTTATAGCCATGCCAGGGGCGGGGATCCCAGCCTGAATCCACCACCGGGAAATAGGTCAATTTGCCACACATCGCATCCCGTTTGGCCCAGGTCTCGAGGACACTGGCAGCCACATCGGAGTAACGCAACTCGGTCATCGAAAGGGCAGCTTCTGTCGCGGTTCCAAACTCATGATAGTTGGTAGCTCCCGCATAGCCTTCCTCGAGCAAGGTCTTGGCCTGGCTGGGGGACTCATGGTTGTGCATGGCCACAAAGGTGATTCCCTCATAGCCTGCCTCCCGGGCCATCTGCTGGGATTCCTCAAGAGCCGTGTGGACCACCTCGCTTCCCCCAAGATCCGTGCGGATCAGGCTGGGATCCCAGAGGAAAACCGCTGGCTTGCCATCGATCCGGTAATAAGAGGGAAGATTAAAATAGTTGTCGATCCACTCGCGGGTCACCTTGCGCCAATCCTCCAGGGAATGGCTGCCGGGAGGATTATGGTTGGCCCACATGATGGCCACCTGGAGCTGGTCACGATAACGTGCTTTACGGTAAGCATCGAACCAGTGGTTAAGGATCTGGTGCCCTTTGCACCAGTACCAGTCCACCAGGAAGCAATGGATGCCATTTTCCACCGCCCATTTGATCTGCCAGTCCACACACTCCGGATGACCCTCATCATAGTAACCCAGCAACGGTTTTCGGATGGGAGCAACCCACCGGATACAATCCCACTTGGCGTCATTATCCCATCCCGGAAAATAATACATGCACAGATCGATGGATGACTTCACTGGGCGGGGAGGTGGAGGGTAACCATTGTCCACCACAGGCTCAAAATTCAGATTCACTTCGCTGGATGCAGTCTGAGTACCACACCTGACCTCCAAGGCTGCAGTGGCACCGCCAACACGATCAGAGCGTATGGTCCATACGAGGCTCCGCTGGTCTCCATGCTCCATCCCCGGTTCGAGACGAGTACCATCCTCCACAGAGAGATGAATCCCCTGGCTGCAGCTCACTGTCACTGTCAAGGGTGAAATCCCGGTTCCCCCCACATTGCGAATCTGGCCCAGCAGGTTGCAGAAACGTCCCACCCGGTTGACTCCATTCTCAAAACCGAAGTAAGGAATTTCGATGTCAGGCGGCCCCGTGGGACCACTATTGAGGGTCAGGCTCTCGATGGTGGCTTTCTTGCGAACCTCAGCCGGGAGGCGCAGTCCGAAAGCCACGATAGGAGAGCGCCAGGTGGGGATGCCGCCCAGGGCCAGGCTGTAAGTGTGGAATTGACCATCACCCTTGATGGCAAACTCCTCGGATCTGAGGCCACGTTCTCCACCACACATCCACAATACGCTCGCTACCCCAGGACAGGGAGAGCTTAGACGGAGGTTGAACCAGCCCCGTTCGAGTGAGGTGACATTCAAGGGTGGAGCAAAAAGGTCTTCGGCATCGGGCATGACCTTCCAGGTTTCCAGGTCCTCGCGGTTTCTGATTTCAGGGAAAAAAGTCAGTGGTGTTTTCCCCGCGGCCCAATCAATGATCTCGATCTCCTGAATTTCATAATGTGAGTTGTCATAAAGGTCCAGCCGCAGCTTGATGATTTTCCCCTCGGTATGCCAGCCGGGAAAGATATACACATTTTCCCAATCCCCCTTTCCCTGAAGGGGGAAGCGGGACTTTTTTTCCTCAGTCAGACCACCATATTGGCCCGAGGTGTCCCCGGTCCAGAAGAGGTCTCCCATGCCAGGTGTATCTGCCTTGATCCGGATGCGGACACACTGCCAGGGAGATGTCTCGAAGTTGACAGCTTCGCACTGAAGAAAGGGATCCCCGCCAGTGGTGTGAAATTTGAGCGAATCTCCACTCACCACAGGATCAGCACACTCAGCATTCGGAAGCCAAACAGACAGGATCTCGGGGGAATTGAATTTCCAATCGGGCAGCGCCTCTGCAGACTGAGCCAGCAAGGCAAGCAACACAGACATAAGAAGAACTGGCATTAGAAGCGAAACTCCTTTCCAGATTCGTGCCCACATAAGGACTTTCATCTATCCAGGAATACTGGATGGGCTAAGAACAAGAGGGGCAAAAGGGATTATCCTTGAAAGCTCGAAATTGGGCTATGGGGGTGTCACAGAGTCTATTCCAAAACCACAGGTGATGACTTTACTGGTAACAGGCTGAGATATCCGCACACAGGTTGATCAGCTCTGTGACTCTGCTGTCAGGGGTTCCCGCCTCGATATCCGCGAAAACCATGTCGCAAGGACCATACTCGCATGCGATTTGTTCCAGATCCTGGCGGATGTCCCTGAGAGATTTGTTGGCGGCATCCATGGGGGTATACATGATCGCTCTGCGTGCCTGTGGAAAGAGTTCTCGAGCGCGTTTGAGATCGGAATCAATGCCCATATCGATGTAACCGACTCTTGGTAAACTGGCGTAACTGTCAAGATAAGGGTCAGCCTTCCAGGCGCAGTTATGGACTCCAAGACAGTCTGTCGCCTCGGCTATCCGCATGTCATAAGGCAAAATCTGTTCCCGGTATTGTTTGGGGGATACCAGGTTGACCAGGCAGTTGCTGATGGTAAAGAAACGGTAGTCAACACCACTGGCACGTTGTCGCTCCCTCAACCGTTGGGTAGCTTCAATGATGGTCGTGCAAAGGCACTCAAAAAGACGCTGACAACGCTCGGGAGCTTCGATGAGATCCAGAAAAATCTGCTGGCCGCGTAGACGCTGGGCATTGTTGAGAATCCCTTGCCAGTTGATGAATCCCTCGATCCGTCCCTCCTGTTGCTCGATCCAGTCCAATTGTGCCATCAGTTCTCCAAAAGCGGGGTTGTGGTCAAGATCAGGCGGTTTAATATGCTCAAATTGTTCCTCTGTCAGGAATTGCGGAGCGCAAGTCGGCCACTGATCCTGGGCATAAAGAATCGGGACACCATAGATGGCCGCAATCAAACAACCTCCATAAACACCAGTCAGCAGGTCCAAAGGGCCATCGGATCGATTCCCAGATCCGATGGTGGATCCAGGAAAACGTTGCCGCAGGTGATCTCTCATCCGTACAACGGATTCACGCCGGTAAGCGGGGTCTTTGTGCCAGGGTTCCCCAAGGTCGATCCCCAGGCGTGTCCGGTACCAGTTGGGGGTGAAACCCACCTCTGGACGCAAGTAATCCAGAATTCCTGACGCAGGCCGTCGAGTCGCGGGAGCTGCTGGAGCGATATAGCTGATGAGCTGATAGGGGCAGGCTTCCATGAGATTGTTTCCCTCCGCTCAATTCAAACCATCTGTCCCATTTCCTTGGATGGGAAATACCCCCTTCCTCCAGAATGAACTGAAAGAAGGGGGATGAGGAATGAATTGCACTTTCAACTCATCAGGGACTCAGACGCCAAGGCTCCAACCCTCACGGTAGGGTGGATTGATATACTTGTTGGCCTCGGGCACATTGGTGATCTTCATGTTGGCGCTGTCCCAATGCAGTTTCTTCCCAGTCCGGATAGCGATGTTTCCGAGCAAAACCACCTCGGTCAGGGGACCCGCAAAGTCGAAGTTGGATCCCCCGGGATCGCCACCCTTGCAGGCATTGATCCACTCCTGGTAATGGCCGGGTGAGCGAGTCAGTTTCCGGGGAGGAGTGCCATACTCTTTGTCACGGGATTCGGGGATGAGTTGGTGATTGAGCATCTTCCCCTTGTCGCCGATGTACAGCATTCCATCGCCTCCCCCCATCTCCCTGTCCGGTTCGAGTTCATCGGGACGGCGAGGCATCAATCCTCCATCATACCAGGTCAGAGTCACGGCGGGACGATTTCCCTCGGCGGGAAACTCGTAATGCACGATCGAGGCGATTGGTGCGCTTTCATTATTGACCTCAGGCGGACTCTGAGCGGCCGTGGAGGTGGCTTCAACAGTTGAGGGGGAACCCAGTTTCAGGGCCTTGAAGATTGCCGAGAACTGGTGGCATCCAATGTCCCCCAGGACACCTGTTCCGAAGTCCCACCATCCACGCCAGACGAAGGGTTGATAGACTTTCTCGACATAGGGACGGAAAGGCGCGGGTCCGAGCCAGAGATCCCAATCCAGAGTATCGGGTACAGGTGAGGATCCTTCGGGCCGTGCCATCCCGCGTGCACAGATGGGCGGATTCCGGTTACACCAGCCATGGATTTCGCGCACTGTACCGATGGCGCCATCCCAGATCTTTTCACAGAGCAGGCGTGATTCCTCGGAAGCCTGTCCCTGGTTGCCCATCTGAGTCGCCACCTTCGCATTCCGCGCCGCCTGGCTCAGCATACGTGCCTCATAAATTGAGTGGGTCAAGGGCTTCTCGCAGTAAACATGTTTCCCCAACTGGATCGCCGTCATGGAGACGATTGCATGCAGGTGATCGGGGGTGGCCACCACAACCGCATCGATATCCTTCTGCTTTTCCAGCATAACCCGGAAATCCCGATACTTCTTTGCATTTGGATAACGTTCAAACACCTTCGCGGCGTGAACATCATCCACATCGCACAGGGCGACGATGTTCTCACTGCTCACCTGCTCCATGTCATGGGACCCCATACCTCCCATGCCGATGCCCGCGATGTTGAGTTTCTCATTGGGGGAGATCGAGCGCCGCGACTGTGCTCTGGCGATACTCGACCCTGCCGCCAAGCCACCCAGAACTCCGGCGGTTCCCATTATGAAATGCCGCCGTGATACTCCTGTTTCCTGCATCATCAAGCCTCCCGCTTCAATTTCAGTGGTCTACCAATCGAAACCAATCACAATGACCAAGCTATGCTTCCCGCCAAGCGCCGTCAACTACTGGGTGCCAGGCTAACGGTTTCCACATGATGGGGGTGGAAGTCAATACTTGCATTTATGGTTCTTCAAACGCCGCCATCGTCACAATGTAAAACGAGGCGCCGCTCAGGAATATTATTATGATTCCCATAATGGCTTCATAGGGAATTCTTCCCAACGTACCTGAATTCGAGGAGTCCATCATTGAACCCTTTCAGTTCTATGGGATTATTACTTCCTTGAATTCTGCTCCTTGATATGAAGCCATCAGCTTCCCGTTGACCTCAACCGCTTCAAGTCCATCGACCGGCGGAACATGGAGCACCACTCTTTTCGGATAGATGCGGAACCGGTGGTCGTACTGAACCTCCAAGGTCTTCTTGTCAGGGGATAAGCGGAAACGGAGATCTACGGGACCAAACTCGGTGGCCATGTTTTCGAACCTGGACCAACAGTCAGAGGTAACCCAGGCCAAGGGAACAAGACGGAGGAGGTGCAAAGATCCAGGATCCACCACATCATCGATGACTGCATTTCTCGCCATGTAGATCGCAAGAGGATTCGCGAACAAGTTTCCCGTGATCCCTCCACGAGTCTCGCAGGAGATGTACGTGTTCCTGGAGAGCGCTCCGGTAAAAAGGCTATACATCCCCTCGAGGAACCTTTGCCGATCCCCCGCCTGGTGAGCTTGCGGCATATTCCAGCTGTAGCAGCATTCCGAGCTCGCCATCTCGTGAATCAGCACCGGGGGTTGGTGAAAATGCCCCAAAGGATCAAAAAAGCGGGTATTGGGACCCTCCATGAAAAAGCGGAGCGTGGAAAGAATCAGTTCATCGGTCGCCTCCAGAAGTCCGGCGTAAACCATGAAAAGCGGTCCGGTATCAAGGTAGAAGGGATGCATCAAATCGCCTCCATCTCCCATTAGTGAAGTCGGCACCATCGCGTGCTTCCGGCCTTCCGGATCGATCCAGGCTGGGATTTCACTGGTTTTCGCTCGTAATGCAGTGATGAATGCGGCACGATACTCTTTCGCAACCTGGTTGAATTCCGCCGCACGGGGATGCCCCAGCCGTTCAAGTAGACGCACCGCGGTGACAAGGCCTTTGTAATTCCAGCCATCCGACCACACTGCCTGAATCAGGCGTGTGTCATCCGTGGGAACCGCTGGCGGCATAATTCCTTTGACACCCTCATGGCCGGTAATCCGGATCGAATCGCGAATGAATTCGCACCCCAAGAGAATGGACCTCAACCATTTACTGGTGAACTCCTCATCCCCTGTCAACAGGGCATGGGTACAGACCGAGTGCAGAATGGCTCCATGATCGGAAAGCCAATCGATGGAGGTCAAAGTCTTAGGTGTGCTGTAGTAACCGGGATGGTGAACAAAGGCGGGTCCGGGTGGTGTGATCGTCCCTTGCTCCTTACGGAATATGTCGAGGTATTTTTCAACAATGGCATGATAGCCAAGAGGATCCAGCATCATGTGACAGACCATCGAGGTCGGGGTCGCCCACAACCGGTTGTAATGTAGTGCCCCGGAGAGAAGTGAATAATTTCCTGTGGAGGGCACCTTCACCGCGATGACCTCGGACATCCTGAGACTTTCGGCGATTGCCCGGTTAATTCCCTCCTCCGGTGTCACGAAAATTGACTTGGTATCCGGCACACCGGATAACCAGAATCGATCGGCACGGGCCAAAGCGTTGTCATATCCCTCCAGGAGAAGCCGTGATGCCATGTCCTGCTCCATCGGGACTCCAGGCAGGAGAATGTCGGCATGAGTCCCCGGTTTCGCCGGAATGCGGACCAGCAATATCACATCCTGGGAACTCTCTGGCCGTTCCTGTTTCTGGACCCTCACCGGACCCGAAGCAAACGCCAGGCGGACTTTTCCGTTTTCTTCTCTGAGGGACACAGAAGAGGGCTTCTCGTGTTGTGAACCTGAAAGTTCCAGCTGTCTGGGATACCGCGAACGTTCGGGCTCAAGCTGCAGATTTCCCCCTTCAAACATTTCGAAGATGGTGTGAGGAGCATTGATTTTCACGAGAAGTTGGCATTCGTCCGGGTGCTTGAGGGGATGGACCTCCTCGACGGAGAGACGTATCCAGGCACACAGAGGTTCTGTCCCGGTTCTTGTCGCAGTGGCTCCGGGGATATAGCCGAAGATTCTTTGCTGGATTCGCAATCCGGTTTCCTTAACTGTACGTTGACGCCACTCAGTTACCAGCACGGGGGCTGGGTGATCTTCCCACTCCCACCACTGGCGGCCTGTGCGGTAACCGGTATGGGTGGTCAGCGGGTAAGGTCCCCCCCTTTCGAGGACCTTCATCTTGTCTTCATCGAACAGAGGGAGGAATGAAATCTGGATACCCTGATCCCGATAAGGCTGCACCTCCGGGAAGGGGCATCCATAGGCGGGATCACTGATGATCGTTCCTTCAAAGAGAACCACAAACCGGTATGAAAGATCTTTCCATCCAATCGGTGTCCAGACATTATTCAACTCCGGCCACCACTCAGAGGCGGTCTGGTAATCCGGTTCACTTCCAGCAATTCCATACACAGAAGCCTCCTGTCCATAAACCAAGATTGAAACCAGTAGAACCATTTTTGTAATTCGTAGGACATTCATTGGGGATCGCCTCATGATGATGCCAGTATCCTCGTCTTTTAAAGCACGGGGAAGAGGCTTTTTCAGGATCACACCCGAATTCTTTTTGAGATGATCCCCTCTTCGGGGGAAAACGAGGCGGGTAAGGAGGGGGTGGTGACCTGGATTCCCGCCATCGCGGGAATCCAGGGTGTCCATGGTATTAATGTTTGGTCCAGGACTTCTCAATCTCTTCGAGAGTCCTGCCTTTTGTTTCAGGCATGACATACAACACAAAGAAGAATTGGGGAACCAGAACAGCCGCGAATACGAAGAAACAGGCCGCGACGCCCAGTCGGTTCTCAGCCCAGGGGTAAATGACGTTATAAATCGCATCCGCCAGCCAGACCGCCACGGTGGCGATCGCCACGGCACGTCCACGGATACGGGTGGGGAAAATCTCCGACATCACCACCCATTTGATCGGCCCGATGGAAAAGGCGAAGCAGGCCATAAAGAGACAGATCAGAGCCACCACCAAGGCGCCTTCATTCTTTCCCGTTGCAAACAGGGTCCCGATCGATGCAAGCGCAATGCAACATCCCAGGTTCCCCCAGAATAGCAAAGGTTTTCTTCCCGCATGGTCCATCAGCCACAGCGCGATCACGGTAAAGACCATGTTGACAATGCCGATGACAACGAATCCACCCAGAGCTTCACCAAGACGGACTCCGGCATTATTCAGAATATCAGGGCCATAATAAAGGACCACTGTAACCCCGCTGAACTCCGATACCATCGATAGAAACAGTGCGACAAACAGGGCCTTACGGAGGCCAGGACGGAAGAGCTCGGAGAGGGTTCCCGTCTCTTCCGCGATGGTAGTGCGGATTTCCTCCATCGAACGTTCCGCTGCAGCGGCTCCGGCTACACGTTTGAGGATATTTTCCGCTTCTTGCTCACGCCCGCTCTTTACCAGCCAGCGTGGACTTTCAGGGATGAAGAGAGTCAATAATGCAAACGCGATTGAGGGAATTGTCGCTGCAAGGAACATCGATCTCCATACCTGATCCACAACGATCCATTGATACCATCCAGTATGTGCTTGACCTGCTTGCGATCGTGACAGAGATTCCAGCGTGGCATTCGAAAACAACGACAAGCAGATACCAATCGTGATCGCGAACTGGAATAAGGTCACCATCCGTCCCCGCAGATTCGCCGGCGAGATTTCAGAGATATACAGCGGGCATACCATGGAAGCCACCCCGATACCCATTCCACCGATGAAACGGAAGATCAGTAGCGACCACTTGTCCCACGCGATTGCACAACCAATACCAGTTGCCAGAAATAGAATTGATGAGAGAATCAATACTTTCTTGCGTCCGAATGCATCACTCAGTGATCCGGCTACACCAGCTCCCAGCATGCAACCCACCAGAGCGGCTGCCACAAAAAACCCCTTGAGCCATTCATTGAGCTCAAATTGGCTTGTCACCGATGTCACGGTACCGGAGATCACCACAGTATCAAATCCAAAAAGCAGTCCGCCCAATGCGGAGACAATACAGACGAAAGTCAGGTAAGCGATGCTTCCCTGGTTTCCCGATGAAGTCACGGATGGTGTGGCTGTGTGAACTGCCATGGTTGGATATCCAGCCTTTGTTAGAAAACCTTGGCCTCGATGTCGAGGATTTTGGCGACATGCAACAATTCATCTTTCCAGTTTCCATAGCATCCATGAATGTGATTACATGGGAAGCTGGCCAGAAAATCATCCGCCGAACACTCCAGCCTGGCAAATGCAATGGGCCACTCAGGGGTGACCGTGGAGCCTTTTTGCAGCATGATATCCCTTGAGAACTGCACAAACTCACAGGGAACGATCGCCATCCAATACCGGCCATCTTTCCTCGCCAGGCGCGCCATGGTGGCTTTTCCCGGGGCCGCGAAATGATGCACCGAAGCCCCACCAGCGGGATAATAGCTTGCCTCGGGATAGAAGGTGACGTGTTTCAGATTTTCCGCTGGATCATAACTGGCAGCGGCAAAGAAGGTCGCATGGGTTCCGGAATTGGAAAAATACCAGACATCATCCTCCGAGTCATAATGACGGACATCGGAAAACAGCACCGGCTGTCCCGTGATATGTTTGAATATCTGCATGGTCAACGCGGCATCCATGTCGGCCTCGGTGGCCGCGACGATAGGCTCATGGGGGCCATCCCAATCATAGGGATCATTCAGGAAGGCCTCTGCAATATCGACTGTTACAAAAGTATCCGTCAAGTCCCCATGCGCCTTAGTCCCGACGAAATCCAGACGTCGATCCTCGATGATCTGACGGTATGCATAGTAGGAACGAATCTGGAGTTTCAGCTTCTCCGGTGTCAGCCCCTCCTCGTCGTACTTGATTGAGCCGACATGTTTTTCGAGCCATTTGAATGCATTTTCGACCTTGACTGAATCGATCTTTTTCGAAACTTCAACCACATCCTGTTGTTCAACGTGTTCAATATCAAGCCCAAAGGTCTTCTGCCACTGGTCAAGGTTCGAGACAGCGGTGTACATCCCCAGGGGACGTCCCCCGAAAAGGCCATAGGTTTGCCCTTTCAATTTAGAGAGTGCCCCCGCAGCGCGAATGAAGGAGAGGACTTTAGTGAGAACCGAGGGTTCCTCGATCTTCCCCCAGATACGGTGATGCTTACGTCCCAGCTGATCCAGCGCCCCCGACGCCGCCAACATACCCACCATCCCCGGCTCGGAGGGATGAACATTACAGAACATCAGGTAAGGACCCGGAGCAAATGCCGTCGCCAAAGCAGTGAAATGCGGATAACACCAGATTGCATAATTACAGATTGTCAGATCGCATCCAGATTGAGCAATCAGGCGTCCCTGGTCACCAGCGACTCGCGGATCGCCGATGATCTCTGTTCCCTCCACAACCTCAACCTCGCCGCTTGCTCTTAACACCTCCGCAAGTTTGTGTTGATAGCGCCAGTTCAACTCGAGGAGACTTTCGTGTATATATTTCCTTCCATCGGAGAAAGTCAGGATTCCTACCTTAGTCTTTCGCATCATTTGCATCCTTTCTTCGCTTAAATCCATCGACAGAACAGATCAACGCCTATCCGGAAAGTAAATTCGGCTCAACCATTCATCAATGATCTGATGAATGTGCATGCCCTTTTAGCCTCTTCGTCCAGGTCCAAACCATCCTGCAGGTCGCGGAAGACGCTGATGTCACGTCCAACCTGACCTCCCGGCATCAGAAATGGTTCCATGACAATTCCCCCGGTGTAGCCAATTTCCTTGAGAGCTGTGGCTATTTCATTCCATGGGATTCTACCACGGCCAGGGGCACGACGATTCGTCTCCCCGATGTGAAAATGACCCAGATGCCCTCCAGCCAGAAGGATTGCTTCGCGAAAGCTGTCCTCTTCAATGTTCATATGAAAACTATCAAGCATCACACGGCAATGGGTGCTCCCAACCCGTTCTACATATTGCACGGCCTGGGCACAAGTGTTGAACATGTATTGTTCGAAACGGTTGACCACCTCAAGATTAAAAAACACATTACAATCCTCAGCGGATTTAACGGCCTCCTTCATCGAGTTGACACTTCGTTCCACATATTCCTCGCGCACAGCGCCATCCGGAAGCTTCCCAGGCCATGAACTGTAAATGATGCCGCCGAGTTGTTGGTTCCCCATGTATTTGATCGCTTCCGTCATTTTACGGAGAAACGCAATACCGTTCTTCCGGATATCTGGATCGGGTGAGGCAATGTCATATCCGGCGGTCATACCGATACAATACGTCAGCTCGATTCCATTTCGCTCAGCTGCTTCTCTCAGACGATCCCTTTCAGCAATTGAGAAGTTGGCAACCGTTCCCGCATTCACCTCGAGTATATCGAAACCTAAAGATTTTACCTTTGACACATACGGGACAAAATCCGCATCCCAGTCATGTGTCCAATAGGCATAATAAATTCCGATCTTATTCATGAGTTTCTCCTCTCGAGTGGTGAAGAAGACTTACTGATTTTATACATCCAGCCAGGTTCCGGAACGATCATCTGGATCTCATTAGCGATCATGGCAGCTTCTTGTTGAAGACAATCGACAGGGATTGTATTGAAATCAAACATTCCAAAATGGTGTGGAAACAATATTTTAATTCCCGCTTCACGGCAAAGTTCGACCGCCTCCCGGGAGTAGAAATTTCCCAGGATCCCTTTGCTTAAACGGTACTCATCCCGGCCATTCACAGGAAGTAAAGCAACATCAATACGTTCCGTTTTTATAATCTCGTACAAACCCTCGTACGGGATACAGTCACCGGAGTGATAAAGATTTATCCAGGGAGTTTTGATGATATATCCAAGGTAATGATGATTCCCTGATTCGTCTACCCTTAGGATTTCATGAGCCGCCGGAATGGCCTTTATTTTAATTTCAGCACGGGGATGGATTGATTCTCCGGAATTCAATGGACATAACACATTTTCCGGAAGGCCTATACCCTGCGCGTAACTTATCATCGAGCGTGGCAAGACAATACGGCATTCAGGGTTTGTCCTCAGAACTTCTGGAAGCGTACCAGGATCCATATGGTCAGTATGACTGTGCGAACAGAGAATATAATCAATCTGTCTCAAATCACCTGGCAGGATAGGGGGTGGCATCATTCTGATATGGGGAAATTCGGTGCCAGCATATTTCACAGCCAGAGAATCTGAGAGGTATGGATCGATAACAATTCTTAAAGCCTGAGCTTCTATCGCAAATCCCGCCTGACCAAGCCACCATAAGGCGATACATGAATCTCCAGGCATGTCACAACCAAAGACCGGCAGTTTTTCCATTGAGACTGTGATAACTGGTCGATCGGGATCCATATCGCGGTAATTCCTCACATCGATATTGGTGAATACGTCTTCAAAACCTCAATCAGATTTTCAACGGCCTCCGAGGCAGCGCGATCAATACTTTCCTCTGTAAAACCACCAATGTGAGGTGTTGTAATGACCTTGTCATTTTTAACAAGGCGGGTATCTTCCGGAGGTTCTTTTTCAAATACATCCAATGCAATTCCCGCTATCTGGCCTGAATCCAATCCTGCAATGAGAGCCTCTCTGTCCATCAGGTCGGCACGCGCCGTGTTGATGATATAGACCCCTTTTTTCATCTTCCGGATGGTAAGTTCATTTATAAGCGGCTTCCTGTCCGGTTGTGAAGGACAATGCAGACTGATGATATCTGATTCTTTAAATAAATCATCCCTATCCACCAGTTTCAGCGTGTTATCATGTTCCGGATTTCCAATCATCAAAGGATCGAAAATCAGCACCCTCAACCCTAAGCCTGCTGCCAGGTGTGCGACAAGACTTCCTATCTTTCCGCAACCCAGTAAGCCAATCGTCTTGCCTTCAATTTCAAATCCCTTCCTCCGTTGCCAGGCCCCATTCTTCAGGCAATGATCACCGAATGGAATAGACCTGGAAAGAGCCAGAAGGAGGCCAATTGTCAGCTCCGCGACACCCCGGGCATTCGCCCCAGCTGTTTTACAGATTTTAATCCCGGCTTTATTCGCCGCCTCCTGGTCTATGTTATCAATTCCTGTTCCATTGCGGCTTATTACACGTAATTCAGTGGCCAATTCAAGAACAGAGGCTGTGATAGGCTCCACGCCCGCCAGGTAACCCACACATCCCCTCACCAGGAGCTTGAGTTCATTCTCGTTGGGTTGTTCACCCGGTGTTGACTTGACCAGGATATATCCCAACTTTTCCAGACGGTCAAGCGATGGATGACCATCCCGCGTTAAAGACCGTGGAGTAATAAGAATACGTGGTTTCATTTTCCGCGACAACAGTGAAATGGTCTCTTATTTATTCCACAACGATTTTTCCACTACGAATAAAAACTCGGTTGGGAAATCCCTCTGTCGCAATATCTCCATAATTGTGCCCCGCATCAGCCTGATAAGCGCAAAACGAAATAAGCGGTGTTTTCCCGGTATTGATTGAGCGATGTGCCCAGCAGGGTGGAACATAGACCATTCTTCCACGCTCAAACCGCTCCCAGACACAATCACCGTCGGTGGTTTTCATCATCATGAATCCCTCACCGGAAAGACAGAGATACAATTCACCGGTCTCAAGGATTGTGTGATAATGCCCCTTTGTCATGAAACATTCTTCACCAACCAAACCGGGCTGCAGCTTACTGATGCAGAAGAGAACATGACCGTATTCCTCGGGAACATTTTTTTCAAAAACCTCGTAGTGGGCTAGATCACCCTGTTCCTCGATCAGGCGCTCCAAAGCATTCTCGTCATCATAATATCCTCTCATTGCGGATACCGGAGTGATTTTATGCCGTTCAGGATTTTTCATCACACCTGCCTCAAGGTCGAACTCGACCGCAAAGGGTTGGAAATAGGTTCTCGTTGGAGTGATCTGGTCTAACATCTTTTCAGGTTGTCCTTCCTCTCTGTCTCTATCGTACAGCCGTGGCGGCACGGCTGAGCTCATCGAAAACCGGTCCACTGGTTGGAATCTCGATGTGAAAAACTTCCGCGATGACACGTGTCCAGCCATGCAGAAAATAGACCCAGCCATCTTCTATCCGCAGGTTCCTTGTCTTTTGTTGCGCCCGGGCCTGTTCAAGGAACAACAGCTCTCCCCGGTAATTGAAATCCCAAGCGATCGAATTTTCGGGAAAAGGCGTATTCCCTGTCAGAGGAGAACCGGGAGAATCTTTACCCAGTCCAGTCGCATTAGCGACAATCGAAAATGGGGCCATACCGGCCAATACCCGGTCATTATCTTCCGGAGTTGGACAGTGAACATACTCCATTTTAATTCCCGGATTGAGATTCCGGTGAATCCTTTTCATGTCATCCAGACGAGGGATCGATCGATTTGTTACCACTATCCGTGTAGGCCAGTGTTCAGGATTCTTTTTTTCCATGAGATACATGGTCAAAGCCAGGGAGGAACCACCTGCCCCGAGCAGGAGCAGCTCTGCTCCCGTCTCTTTATAATAGGTTGGAGGAACAAGAGCTTCGAGTGACAGCCCACTCGTGATTGGATCCTTGGCATGGGCCACCAGAAGGCCATCTTCTTTTGATATGCTGCTTGCCTCACCCAAAATATCAGCATAACGGTCAACATTCTCGAAAAGGTCCCGGCAGGCACGGAAAAGATCAATCTTGTGAGTGGTTACCAGTCCACCCAGAGAGAAACTGTCTTCCTTCAGAAATTGAACAACCTTTCTATAAACCTCAGGATCATCGTGCTGCTTACAATCAATTCCCCGAATCGGGCAATTGCCCAATCCAAGGAGCCGTGCCCACTCGGGGAAGACCTTCATAATAGAGGACTTAGCCGTCGTTACGCCGATAAAATAGAAAGTCGGCCGGTCTGCTTTCTGGAGTTGCTGTTCAATGGTCATGATCATCTTATGAGGAAACCTGATCGCCATAATCTGACAGTATTTTTAATAGCAGTTCATACTTAATGAGTCGTGCTCTGTAGTAGTTTCCATACATTTTCCGTGGTTTGTGGGAATCTCCCATCACCACCCATTGGGCCGCAGCTTTTCTCAAATCTTTGAATAAGCCCGCACCATAACCGGCAAGGAGAGCCATACCCATTGGAGCTCCTTCGGATTTTTTTATCTGCACCACCGGTAAATTCAGAATATCCGCTTTCATCTGATTCCAAAGGAGACTTTTTTCTCCGCCTCCCGTAATCCGGAGTTCACGCACCTTCAAACCGGGATAGAGATCCAACAGGATATTTCGATAAATTCCATATTCAAGGGCAACTCCTTCAAGGGCCGCCCGGTAAAGATGGGATCCATTATGAGACCAATTCAAGCCTGCCCATGCACCGCGCAAGTTTGGCTGACTGGGACAGACCCTTCCACCCAGGTGTGGGATAAAAATGGGATCATCCTCATGAAGCGGCAATAGATCCGCAGCCAGATTAAGATCATCAAATGAGATCTGTTTTTCTTTCCCCCTTTTTCCAAAGACGGACAAATTCCGGCGAAACCACTCCAGGTTCATTCCACCACCATTTATGTAAGCATACGGGTGCCAGAGGTCAGGTGTCGCCGCCCGTCCACAGGCAAGCACACGGTTGCGCAGATCCGGAGAAAATGAAGCTGTTGTCGAGGCAAACACCGATGCGGTTCCGGCAACATCCACGCAAACTCCCTCTCTGACCGCTCCACAGGCCAGGAAGGACGCAGCAGTGTCCCCACACCCTGCGATCACCGGTGTACTTACAGCAATTCCACATTTCCTGGCTGCCTCGCTCGTGACACACCCAATGATCGAATGAGGTGAAACAATCTGTGGCAGTTTACGCTGGTCAACCTCAAACAGAGCGCATAAATCCTCATCCCACCGGCATTCAGAATTATTGGCAAAACCTGAAAAGTGGAGATACGTCGAGTCAATAAAGGCATTTTTTCCATTTAATCCACACAATCGCATGGCCACATAGGAAGCAGGTTGAACAAATGAAAATATATTTTTGTAAATGGATTTGAATTCTTTTTTCCATCTCAGGATTTTGGGGCCATGGTTAAAGCTGGGAACACAACCTGATTTGGCAAGCACTTCCTCGCCAGCCTTCTCATTCATCCGCTTGATGTAAGGTGAGCAACGCATGTCGAGCCAGGAATCATAGGGCGTGACGTGATGTCCATCCTGACCCACTCCAATAACCCCAGCCATCTGGCCATCGAAGCCGATAGCAACAAGATCACGTTTTGAAATTCTTGCTTGAGTGACACACTTTTTTATAACACGGCAGGCTGATTCATATTGATACTCCGGATCCTCCTCAACGGTAACCGAGTCTGGCCGATAGAGTCTGGAGGGAATATTTTCGGAGGCCAGGCATTGACCTTCCTCTGTGAAAAGGACTCCCTTCACTCCCTGGGTTCCGATATCAATACCAGCCAGTACCCGCACCATTTAAATCCTTTCTCTATACCTCATTTTCAACTACAACCTTCAGGCAGTCTCCACTTATTGCTGTCTTGTATGCCTGGTCCATTTCCTCAAGTGGATAAACATGTGAGGTGATCAACGACACATCGACAGCCTTAGACTCGATGAGACGCATGGCCCGGCGAAAGTCAACTGGCGGCCCCCCTGTGACTCCTGTAATCACGAGGTTTTTATAGTGGACCAGGTTCGAGTTCAAACCAATCGTCGATTTATCATTGGGTAGGCCACCAAAAAGACACAACCGTCCATAAGGCGCAAGCAATCCCAACGCTTCCTCCTGTACGGCGGCAACAGAACATGCGGTGATCACCACATCGGCTCCGTTTCCGGAAGTCAGGGAGAAGACCCGGTCTCTGACATTTTCAACGGTTGGATTTATCGTCTCATTCGCTCCCAGGCGGCGTGCAATTTCCAGTCTTGAATCAACAGGATCGACGACAAACACCTTCGCGGCACCTGACCGAAGGGTCACCAGCAAATGCATCAGGCCTATCGGCCCGGATCCATAGATGACAACGTAATCACCCAGTTCGATTCCACAGGATTGAACACCGTTTATTACGCATGAGAGCGGTTCAATCAAGGTTGCCTCACGAAAGGTCATTCCCTCGGGAAGTGGAATGATGCTTCCCTGCTGAATAATTCCGGCTGGGATTCTTACAAGGTCTGTATGTGCTCCATCAAAGGTGATCCCAAAAGCCTTATAATCCGGGCACATGTTGGTCAGGCCCCGAATACACATGTTGCATTGTCCACAACCCATGTTCGGCGCGACGCCCACACGTTGCCCCACTTCGAAAAGGTCTACATGGCTTCCAAGTGCTTCGATGGTGCCGGTAAACTCATGCCCCAGGATAATGGTTTGGCCGGAATTCAGCTTTCGATGGCCATTTTTCACGATCCGCAGGTCCGTTCCACAGATCGAGGCGGCACGCATACGGAGGAGAATCTCATTGGCTGATATAGTTGGAGGTGGGACCTCACGAACCGCGAAGCCGACTCCCTGGGTATATGTCGCGGCAATCATGTGTGAACCAATTCCAGGAGGGATACTGGTACCCCCGAAAGGATTGAGCGATTTGCCGCTACCACGGCCTGAACCGCTTTGAGTCCATCCAAGCCAGTCACCCTTGGCATAGTATTTTCATGAATTGACGCAAGAAAATGTTTCATTTCATCGAGGTAGGCGGTTCTGAAAAGCTCGCGCCAGCTTCTGACAGTGCTTTCCTCGACCTTTCCATCGATCCGGACCTCGGTCAAGCCTTTCTCGGCGGTGTTTCCGATAAAAAGGACCCCCTTTTCACAGAGGATCTCCACGCGGGCATCATAACCATAGCCACAGGGACAGGTTCCGTCAATCGAACCGATGGTCCCATTCTCAAAACGGAGAGCGACCAGGGCATTATCATAAAAATCCGGCCAATCATCCACTACATCATGGCACTTGAAATTTCCAGCCTCTGCATAGACGCGGACGATATCACTTCCTGCCAGCCAGCGTATTGAATCAAAATCATGACTGTTCACTTCCGCCAGGATCCCATTGCTCTTGGCTATATCGTAAATCCATGGTGGTGGCAGCCCCGGACCGCGTCCAGTCGATTTGATCACCATGATACGGCCAAGCTCCCCCGATTCGAGAATTTCCTTGGCCCGCATGAAAAACCGGTCGAAGCGTCTCATGAACCCAATCTGAAGCCTGACGCCGGACTTCTCAACGGCATCATTGATATCGATGCACTCATCCACAGTAATAGCCATCGGTTTCTCGAGAAAGATGTGTTTTCCCTGAGAAGCAGCTTCACAGGCGATTCTCTTGTGGAGATGAGTGGGGGTTACAATGATAACAGCATCAATATCCTTACATTCACATGCTTTCTGAAAATCCGTGAACCTGAGGGGTACTGCATATTCATCAGCCACGTGGTTCAGGGTATCCGGATTTGCATCACAGACGGCACGGAGTTCGGCTCCGTTGATATTCCGTGACACATTAGCGGCATGAACAAGACCAGCGCGTCCGGCTCCAATAAGACAAATTCCCAAAGACAAGATTTTCCTCCAATTGACTGGAAGGCCATGTTATGGCCAATGTCAGACTATGATCATCCACTTTTGTGATCAGTAGTAGATGGGTCCTGGCAACAGTCCCCAAAGATCACCCCGGCTGACTGTTCCGTTTGTGGCTGAATAAACATCCTCAGTTGTGCTCCATCCACGTGATCGGTGGGCCAGGCCATCATAGTTTCCGGCAAATGGATATTCCTGGTTCCGGTCGGGACCCCAGCTGCGGATATAGACATCAATTCCATTTTTGATCAAAGGATTCCGGGGGTCTTGGACAAACCAGTCATTGGGAATCCCCCCTTTCACCTCGAAATCAAAAAGGTCAAACATGTTGTGGGCATGCGGTGTTCGGAAAATATCCTTGGGAAGTGTCGTCATATACTTGATCGGAGTGGTCAAACGCTGTTGACGGCAGATCCAATCCGGGTTTCCCCGATAAAATTCCTCGGTTGGGTATGGGTATTTCCCAAAATCACCCCGGTATGAGATGGCGGCAATGGCCATCGATCTGACATCTCCACGCATCCGGACCACCTTCGCCCTTAACTGGGCCTCGAGGAAATTTGGAAGCGCAATCGAAATGAGGATGAGAATAATAGCGATTACGATCAACAACTCAATCAGCGTAAATCCGTTTTTTTTCATGACAGAACTCCCTCGATAACGCGCCCTTGGGGCGGGGGGAGATGCTCCCTTGAATGAAGCATCTCCCCATTTGCTACTCATTGCTCGCGGGATATGCAAGCACTCGTGTTACGATCACTCCTTAGTATAACTCCCAACCCTCGACAGCGGTACCACCACCGCCCTGGGAACCTGCATAGGTCTGGGTCCCGACGGAAGACCGTGGGGTGGTAAAAGCCGGGGAATTCGATAACAGCTTAAAGTCATCGGCCTCGGCCCCGATTCCATCCGCGGGAACGCTTCCATACAGGGGATCCTCAGCCAGGAGATTGACACTATGCGCTCCCGCAGGGTAGGCATTGATATCATCAGGTTGATCCGCCGTGGCGATGTCGTTGGGAAGCCCATTGCCAAAGAAGTTGTAGTCCTCGCATCCATCCAGGAAGGTCTGGTTCCCGATTGCGCCACCCTCGATCCACCAGTAGCGGTTGTAGTTGGTCATAATGCTGTCAGTGATACTGACATCAGACATCGCCGTGACGAAAGTAAAGGCATTGTGAGTTGTCGTGGCAGGCCCCATCAGATCGCAGTTATCCACGAGCAGTGTCCCGGGCCCGGCTCCATAGAAAAGAATCGTACTGTCCGCAGTGCTGGCACCAGTTGTGCTGTCCGGTCGGATCAGGCAATCATTCAGAACCAGGGTCGCACTTGGCGCCGCCATGATGAACATGCGATCGGTTCCATTCTGTGAGATATCACAGTTGTTAAAGATCATGGTACGGGCCACGCCCGGATTGTTTCGAACAGCGGACAGTCTCGCTCCAAGAATCTGGCAGTTTGTGAAGGAGATAGTTCCCGGTGATCCTCCGCCTTCTGTCACGACCGTTTCACGGCCCCCCTCGATCACGCAGTCAGTCACGGTACACGGGAACCAGGAATTGAAGTTTTGTGAGTGGGAATAGCCTGGATCTCCCGGATTACCTGTAGGACCAATGATGTGCAGGTTCCTGTAAACACCACCGGTACCGCCATTCCAGCCCGCCAAGGCGATTGAGGTATTACGTCCATCAAGAATCAAGTTTTCGATCACAGGATTATTCGCAAGCGGGAAAATCACCTGTCCCAAGACACCAAACACCGGATCGGGGGTCCCATCGCCCTCGATTGTCGGACGTGGATTCAAGGTCGGATCACCTTTGATAGTAAGGCTGGCGTCATTGATGATGATATTTCCGACAAAGGGAGCAGAATTATCAATGATCAGGATCGTATCACCAGCATTGGCTGCTGCCACAGCCGCCGTAACGGTCGTGTAGTCACCCATACCAGCGGTATGATGGACTGTTCTGGTAACGGGGAGTGGTGGAGGTTCGACATAGGTTCGATAGGCACGGTTGGTACCCGCATATGGTGGTGTCCCGGTGGAGTTGTGAGTAGCGGCTGGGGATGTCGCTTTAAGGGTGTAATCACCAATCGTCCGGTTTGTATAGAGATTAGCGCGGTCAACATTGTTCAGGTTATTCGCGCCTTCGGGAAGGAAATTTCGGTCATCAAGGTCATCTTCAGTGATATCACCGATCTTTCCAGCTGATGCATAGACATTATAATCTTCAGCTCCGGTTCCGAGGTCACCAACATTAATCATACTGCCGAGCACAAACCAGAAACGGCTAAACCCCGTGAAAATGCAATCCTTTACCGAACAGACCGGGCAGGTATCGACAAAGACCAGCGCGTTATAGGTGGCGTTATTACCACCAGGACCGCTGCCAGCACCACCGATGAAATCACAATTGTCGATAATTGCCGAATTCGGCAGTTCCAACCCAGGCCCAGCGAAGTAATTCTGGGGATCACCGGCCGGACCAGTCTGCCAGATGATGATCCCATCAGAAGATCCAGGACCATCCGGGTGGGTTCCGATAATGCTGTTGCGCAATTCGAGAGCAACACCCTCTCCAAAGATACCGTTCGCCAGAACGATGTTTCTCACACTACTTGTGTGTTGGAGCAGGATGCTTCCATCAATCTTAAGAGAGCCACCCGTG
>CAYZUX010000074.1:0-23512 GCA_964481775.1 uncultured bacterium
ATATACCTTCGATCTGGCTCCATGGGTGCATAAGGGGGCCCGCCGTAGGACTGGCTGGAACCTTATAGGAGCCGTAATAGCCATCTTCCGAACTCACCTGGACGATCATCTAACCGAAGGCTTCCGGATATTCGAATTGGCCTTGGCCATGGGGGTCTACGCTTGCTTCTTTTGGCCAGCCATGTCATTGCACTTCCATCCATGAAAAATGGACCGTGACTCCTGCGGCAGGATTACCATCCACGCCGAGAAGAGATCCCTTTTGAGGGACTCTCTTCTTCAATGCGAATTCAATGGTAGCGTCCGCACCTTCACCGGAGAAAGTTTCGGACTCCGTCCAGGCGAATCCCTTTGCTGCTACACGGATCTTGAACTGGCCAGGGGGGTATTGACGATCGATGAGGGGGATTCCTTGTGGGTTGCGTGCCTGTGGTGCAAAAGGTTGCTCAAGCCTTCCGGGCTCAAGATACAGATGGAAAGTTCCATTGTGTTGGAGGACTGGAGGTTTCCAATCCACCCCCCCTGTCGGTTGAATGACCTCCCCAACAGAGGTCCAGAACTCCTCGAAGAAGACACCTGACTCAGCGTCGATCACATGCCCAGTGACACTCCTGGCGGTTCTGTAAAGTGATTTGAGAGAGGGCCGTGGTTGTGGGATATCTGGCCTGTATTTGAGCGGTTTGATAACAACTGGTGGTGTTTTTTCATTCGCCGCGATTGTGGGTCTCAATGCGCCAAGCCAACCAGCGGTCAAGCATGTGATGGCCACTACCGCGAGCGTCAACCGTTTGGTCAGTCTCCCGCGCTTCCTTCCAGTGTCGAGTATCGCCCTCACCCTACCCTCGAGGTGGCCGGGACGCGCCATTGTAATCGCGGCAGCGGCCAGGGGACGGCTCCAGCGGATAGAACGCGCGATTTCAAGCAGTTCTCGGGCATACTCCGAGGGCTTGGTGCCTGCATTGAGAACCAGGTCATCGCAGGCCAGCTCCCGTTCCCCCCGCATCCTCCTCAGCGCGAGCCACACCAACGGATTAAACCAATATAGACAGGCCACCAACCGTGATGCCAGCTGCGCGAACCAGTCTCCTCTTTGGATATGTCCGAGCTCGTGAAGGAGGACCACCTCCTTCCTGCTTTCAGTCCAGTGATCTGACTCCAGGGGGAATACCAACATGGGGTATATGACACCGAAGGTCAGCGGTACTCCGCACCGTTCACTCTGCAGGCACTGGACGCTTTTCCTCAATCCAAGTGTCTGGCTCGCTCGTGTGAGGCTGGCTCCCCATCGTTCATCGGTGATCGGATTGCCTCTTGCGGCGATGTGCCGAAGGGTAATCCACCCGCTCAGGAGCGGAAGGAGGCTGATGAACACTCCAGCGGCCCAGAAGACCAGGAGAAAGGTTGTCCCGCTGACTTTCTTGGTCAGGGTGGAAGCCTCAACAGGGAAGGGAACTTGGTCTGCATTCGGTTTCGATCGGGTGATGAGAGTGGTTGGATCTGATGTCCTCTCTAAATTCTGAACCGGATTGGGAGGTGACTCTTTGGTTCTCTCATAATTCGGTTGGAAGGGTTCTGTCACGGGAACGGCGGTGGGCACCTGGGATGGTGTGACATGGATCAATGGGAAATTCCAACTGGGTAGCAGCACGGTTAGCACCGGTAACATCCATAGTGAGAGCATCGCCGCGAACCAGACTAAGTGCCGCCAGGCGGCTGAGGCGCGGCGCAGGAGCAGAGCTGCAATCCCAGCCATGACTAAGATTACCGCACTCTTGAGTGCGCATTCAGTGAATAGGTTATTACTGAACAGATCGGAAAGGAGACTTAGAAGGGAGCCTTGCATGGTCTATCGCCCCTCCTTCCGGGCTTGCTCGATCATCTCCATCATCCGCCGATAGTCTGTTTCGTTAAGGTTCCCATCTTGGCTGTCAAGCAAGGCGGCCACCACCTTTTCCACCGAGCCCCCGAAGAAGGTTTGAACCACACGATCCAACGCCGACTTTCCCGCGTGGTCTGGGGGATCGACTGGAGTGTAGACATATTTCGCCCCCGTCTTCTCGTGACGGATGTAGCCTTTCTCCTCAAGGATGCGCATGAGGGCCCGCACAGCGGAGTAGCTGGGTGGGTCGGGGAGCGCCTCCAGGACCTCCTGGACTGAGACTCTGCGCAGACGGAAGAGGATATCCATGATCTGCCGTTCACGGCGGCTCAAGTGATCGTGTGTTTTCTTTCGCAAGAAGGTCTCTCTTTTCAATGGACTTGGAATGAGACGACTCAAGACTTGAATGCTAAAAAATTAGCACCATGAGGATTTGTTGTCAAGAGGAAATGCTAAGATTTTAGCATTCGTGAAAGGGGTTCATTTTAAAACCTCTTTTTCTAATGGTTATCGGTTATTTCGTAATTCGGGGTGATTGTTAAGAGGTATTTTGAGGATTGTTTTCTGTCAGGAAGATTGTATCGGGACAAATCGCCACCTTCTCTCGTGCAGGGCCGAAGATGCCACGCATGGCGATTGTAAGGACGCAAAACATGATCAGTGATACCCCGACACCGAAAACCGCAGGATCGAGGCTTTTGGTGAGGTCGTGCAAACCAGCGGGGAGGATATGAACATCAAAAAGGGAATCGAGCAGGCGGGGAAGGCGATACAGCAGCGTGGCAATAACCGCGATGATCATGGTGGCGAGGACTATTCCATTCTGACGTTTCGAGCGGGTATGTGATAGAACGCCAATACACACCGGAATGAATACAGCGGGAGCCCAGAGATGATAGGTGAACAGGAGCAACCCGATAATGTCAGACCACAATACGGCCACAAGAATGGAAGCCACACCAAGTGCCACGCAGCAGAGTCTCGCAAGACGGAGTGTACGTCCGCTCCCATCATCGATCCAGCCGAACTGATGCTCGAAAAGATCTTTCACGAAGATGGCTGTGGCAGAATTCAATGCCGAGTCAGCGGAGGACATGACAGCCATGAGCAGCGCGCCGATGATGAGTCCGGTAACCATCGGGTTGTGTAGATGGAACACCACACGGGGAAGAGCCTGTTGGGGATCTATGGCGGGATAATGAATGCGGGCATACAGGGAGATAAAGAAGAGCACGGCGGGAAACACCACCGCGAGGAAGACACCCGCACCGATGATACCGATGCGTGTCTCCCGGATATTTTTGCCTACACAATACCGGGTTGCATAACCGGGCGCGAAACATTCACCGAGTAGAAATGCAAGAAAAGTAGTGATCAGAAAGATCCATCCTTTGCCTCCATGGATTATGAAAAACGTGGGTGTGATTTCCCGGTTAGGCGAAATATACCTTGGATAAGCATCTTGAATCAGGGAAAGGTTCAGGCGTCGTAATCGTTTTCCGGAGGCATCTCCCTTCAACAGATCCAGCGTCTGTTGGGAGAGAGTGGTCTGGGTGAACCTCTCTGGAGTGTAGAGGCCGGGGTCATTCAATGACTTGTTCAGTAATTCCACAATCGCTGTTTTAAGAGCTTTTTCTCCTTCTGTGATCGCCGGCTCAGGGAGAGGTCCAACTGTCTCCACCAGGTACTTTGCCACAGGATCTTTTGGATTTTCCAACGATTGTGCGAGACCCTCCGGGGCCACTATGTCCACTGTGCTGAAACGTAAAGGTGTGAACTTGCCCGTGCGAGAATCATAGGATTCAGCAAGATCTGGAACACAGAATGCAAGGGTGATGGCGAAGCCCAGTACGAGCACCAGAAACTGGTAGACATCTGTGTGTATGACAGCGAGGAGACCCCCGGCGGTGCTATAAATGATGACAAGGAGTCCTCCAATGATGATCGACCAGGTCAGGAGTGTTCCCCCATTTGCGGAGTCAGGCAGGATAGCTGCCATGACACTCCCAAAGGCAGCCATTTGAGCCGCCACGATGAATAGAGAGAAGAGCAGGGACAGAATAAGCGCTGCGAAACGTGGTCCTTCCCCGAAACGGTGTCCAAAATATCCAGCGACGGTATAGAGATGGGCTTCACGGAAACGTGGCGCCACCCACATCCCCGCGAAAATGAAGTGTAAGTACCATCCAGTGGAGACAATGAGCATGAGTACTCCCCAATCATAGGTGCGTGCGATAGCGCCAATCGACGCACCGCCACCAATGACTGTGGCTCCCATGGTGCAGAGTAAGAAGAACCAGCCGATGTTCCGCCCCGCGACAAGGAAATCGTCCGTATCCGTCACGTGGCGTACTTTGAGAACACCCTTAGAGACAACGACAATAAGATACGTGAGGACAATAGCCCATACGACGATTCTGCCTTCCACGTGCCTAAATCCCCTTTTGAATACCAAGGCGCCAAAGGAAATCTTTCAGGTGATTTCCGGCATCGAGTATGGCCAACTGAACCGGCCAAGCCCGTAGAGCATCGATCTGGCGCCCATCAATATGCCACACTGGCAGTCTTCCCCAGTATGTCGCAATCCACTCCGCTACCTGGTCCATTGGATACCAGTATGATTCATAGTCCCAGAGAGTGCGGATGTGCCCTGTTGCGATGACCTCTTGCACCGCTTTTGGATCGCGCTTCAGAATACACTCCTCCAACCTTGTTCCATCCGGTCTATTGATGCCAACCCGTATCGTGGGATTCGAATCAAAAGCACGTTTCATCTCAAGAGGAATGGGAACCACATCACGGGAAGTGAATCTTAATGGCTGTAACCAATAAGGTTGTCCAGAGACATTCATGGTGCTTTCATAATTGCCAAGGGAGTAGTTGGAGACGGCGTCATGCCGGTAGGCACTGATCAGGGCAATACCTCCTTCTTGTTCCACCTCTTTTCGTAAGGCTTGAAATAACCGTCTTGCCCCTTCCGGTCCTTGCATGACACCGATGGTATTACAGACGGCCATAGCAACAGGCAATCCTTTGACGAACTCGGGTGCGGGATCAAATGCTGATCCCTGACGTAGCCTGAGAAGATTCCGGATCCTGGGAGAGATTCCCGCGGTGCTGAGTTTCTGCCGTGCGATATCGAGCATTTCACTGGAGAAATCAACTCCATCAATCCCATTCAGGCCGGAGGCGATAAGTGGATCGTAGGCAATATCTCTTCCTGGTGTGTTCGGAACAGAAGGAGACATTTTAAGTCCATAGCGCAGGTGAATCCGGGCTGATCCACAGCCAGCGTCCAGTAAACGTAATGGTCCCTCACCCTTAAGAAGGAGGTATCTTAAAAGCGCATCCAGGAAATCTTCTTCAAAATCTTCATAAGCACGCACGTCGGGATGCCCGCATACGATGGCTCTCTCGTAATCCGCTGCGCAACGGTCCCAAGTGACAAGATCGTCTCTATATCGCTTTTCGAGGGTCAACAGATTTTCCTTACCGGTTGGTTGTCCGTCAGCATTCCATTCGGTTTCTCAGGAATCCCTTTGATATGACTTATGATTGGATGACTGGGATGTATCTTTTCTGTCCCCAAGTGTGATTCCCTGGTAACACACTTGGGGACATAACGGCTGCTCATCAAGCGCAACAGGGCGGCATAATTCATCCGGAAGGTAATTCTGCTGCCAACACAAAGATTCTCCGGGTTCCTGCCAAGGTTTACGACGGTGATATCGCTGCTCGCGCCTGCGATTTGATGGTCGTTATTCGCCGGAGTTAGTCCCGCGATATCGGCATCCAGCTGCCCCATATCCACAAGTGCACGGAAACCACGCTGGAAAGACAAGGCTTCCAGCTCCCCTACTCCAGGGAATGGTGAGGTTACACCGGTCTCTCCCTGGGTGGTTAATCCTTTCTCCTTAAGTTCGACGATCTCTGCTTCAAGTAAGATGACATCATCGCGGAAGCCAGGCAGGGTGCCACCCTGCAGGAGGTCCGTTCCGAGGAAAAGAGCTTCACCAATCCTGAAATGGTTCACCGCCTTGGGGACCTGACCATCCATGAGCATCGGCAGGACCACGCTTGATCCAGCTGAAATCAATGGCAGTTTTTTATTGAATTTCAGTTCCAGCAGTTCACGGTAAAGGACCAACTGCATTAACTGGTCGGGACTGGGGGGAACTCCGGTGAGGCAGCCCAGGTTTGTGCCGATACCCAAAACCTCGATGTGAGGAAGACGGAATACTGACTCGTAAAATTCGACGAGTGCACCTGGTAAGATCCCCTCTCGCAGATCACCCAGCTCGATCATAATGATGATGTGATGCTTTATTCCATGGCGTGCCGCTGCCTCATCAAGCCGTACAATCGTCTCCAGTTCGCTATTCAGGCTTGTTTGGGCGAAAGCCACGACTTTGTCACAGTTGGTCAGGCTGGGGATCCGAAGGTACCAGATTTCAGGATGGGCAAATCTTCGGCGTACTGCACGGAGATTGGCGAACCGTGAGTCCCCCACCGACCGCACTCCCATATTCGAAAGTGCGTGAAGTACTTCCCCATTGCCACAGAGAACTTTCGTTACTGCTGTCCATTGTGCCCCGTGGTCTTCCATCAGGCGGTTGATACGGGTGAGATTGGAGCGGAGTGCATCAAGGTTGATGATCAGCCTGCTCATTGGTCCACCTCATTTCCGCGTATTTCGTTGTGAATCCCAGGCGTTCATAAAGCCTTCGGGCAGGATTGGTGTACTCACAATGCAATTTGATGCCGCCTTTTGAGATCGTTTGCGCTCTCCGAATCAGCGCGGAACCGATACCCTGGTTTCGAAAAGCGGTTCCAACCGCTACGAACAGCAGCAGATTAGGCGGCACATACCCATTCATACCCGTATTCAGCATGACAAGTGCTCCTGCCAGTTGGTCCTGATTCTCCGCCAACAATACAAAACCACCTTGAGATGGGTCACTGGATAGAGCGTATTCGATACCAGCCTTGATATCTGAAGGGGTGTCCTCATAGGGTTTTAGATTCTCGTGAAGAAACGAAACAAAGGTGTTTAGAGAAATGGTTTTCCTCAGTTCCGTTAACGTTCGAACTTCCTTGATATGAGGTACTTTATGATCCTCTTCCTTATGAATACTCGTAGGGTCTTCAGCTAATAACATTCGGCAGGATTCCAGGAAGCCTGCTGGAGAAGCTTTGGTAGCAAGGGGCGGATCCTGTGGACCCGTCTCATTAAGATTTTCATCGCTTATTCCCTTTGGGATACCTTTTTCCACAATCCCGGTCATCATCTCGGCCAAAAGCTGGATACTCCGGAGCATCTGGGCCTTCTCAGTGGCCTCCAGACGTTCCAATGAATCGAGGAATGCTTCCTGTAGAATGGGTGGACGGCGTTCAGCAATCAGCCGCCCTTCTTCCGTCAGCCTCAGCCGGACTTCACGTCTGTCCTTACCATTCCTTTCTCGTTTGACCAGACCCCGCTGTTCAAGCCGGTCAACAACACCCGTCGCTGTGGCGCAAGTCAAACTTGTACGCCGCGCCAGCTCTCCCGTGGTCAGTCCTTCATTCCGGCTGATTTGATTTAACGAAACCAACTGAGGACTCGTCAAGGCAAAAGACTTGTTGAGCCAACGTGAGTGCAGATCGAGTGAATGTACGATTTTCCTCAGTTCAGCAACCAATTGTTCGCTTTCTGGTGATGACATGGACTGCCCTTCCCCCAGATTATTTTCAACTCAAAATATCATAATACAAAGGAGATGATTTGTCAAGAAAAAATCTATTTAGCACTAAATCTTGATTTCCTTCGTTTTTCCCGGAAGGGGTGGGTGAATGAATTGGGATTTCGCCATTGAGTTCCCCCATCCCTCAAGTCTACACTCTCCCCATTGGTTCCGTGGCTGCCGGATTCAATCAAACCCTTTCCAAAAGGATGGAGTCTACCATGCATGATTATGAACCCGTCTCGATTGCCTCCCTGAGCAATACCGATCACACGATGGTGAATCTCGAAACACCTTTTCCGGCCGGTTCCCAATCCTGGCATGGATTGCCTTTCGAGGTGGGTGACGGAAACGGGAAGGTGGCTGGATTCGGGGAAGGATTACGGATGGAGGATGGGATCATCCCAGTTGGGAAAACAGTGACCCACATCCTCTTTGCTCACAGGTTGATTGATTCGGGCATCCCCAGGGGAGAAGGGTTGGGAGTTGTCTGCGGAGAGTATGTTCTCAAGATGAAAGGGGATCAGGAGATAAGGATCCCAATCCGTGACCGTTTCGAGATTGGGTGCATCCCGTGCCTTTGGGGACATTGGCCCATTCTGGCCCGGCCTGATACGAAGGAAGGGATGATCCCACGCTACCAGGGGGACTGGGGGCAAGCCGGGTGGCGCCAGACCGAAACACTGCTCCCGTGGGCGGTGCAGTATTACCTTTACTATTGGACCAATCCCCATCCGGACAGCGAGGTGGAGTCCATCCGGATTGAACCCAGGGGACCGCGCTTTTTGATTGGGGGAATCACCCTCAGCTACCTTGAGGAGCCTCCTCTCGTACGGAGTGCTCGCAGACCCATCAAGATCACACTGCTCAAACCGGAGGATGCCCAGCGCAAGGGCGACCTGGAGATAGAGGTGGACCGCGGAGCTGCGGCCTATCCATTTGCTCTTCCACTGGCCAGTGGTGAAGAGTTCATCAACGATGCTCACCGGGGATGGGGTGAAGAACAGAATCCCAATGCAAGCCCCTCCTATGTCGAGATCACCGCCAATCCCTCAGCCACTGTCACGGTGAAGCATTCGGGTGAGACCTTGGGAAGTGTCCATTGGGGAAGGGTTGAGAAAGAGGGCACTGTTGAAGATAGCGGCCGGTTGCGTGTGGAACTCGCTGATCCGGGACGCAACTGGGTCCGCACAACGGTTCTGGATGATGCCACTGGTCAACCGCTTCCATGCCGCATCCATTTCAGGTCTCCCGAAGGGATTCCCTATCAACCGCATGGGCATCATGCCCATGTCAATTCGAACAATGGTAACTGGCACCTGGATGTGGGTGGAGACCTCCGTCTGGGGCAGATCACCTATGCCTATATCAATGGAGAATGCCAAGGCTGGCTGCCACGTGGCGAGGTGATCGTGGATGTGGCGCGTGGCTATGAGTATGAACCATTGCGTACCCGCATCCGGATTGAACCGGGGCAGCAAGACCTCACGCTGCGTCTCAAACGCATCGCCGACTTGAAAGCAGAACGGTACTTCGCGGGTGACACCCATGTTCATTTCCTCTCCACCCAAGGAGCTCACCTCGAAGCCTGTTGTGAGGGAGTGAATGTGATTAACCTGCTGCAATCTCAATGGGGGCATCTGTTTACCAACACTGAGGAGTTTGTGGGGGGTCCTTCGGTTTCCGGCAACGGCGAGACTATCGTGTATGCCACCCAGGAGAATCGTCAACACATCCTGGGTCACCTTTCGCTGCTGGGAGTCAAAAAGCCCATCATGCCTTGGTGTTCCGGCGGCCCGGATGAGGCAGGTCTGGGAGATAATCTGGAGATTACCCTTTCACGCTGGGCGGATGCCTGCCATGCCCAGGGAGGGACAGTGATCATGCCTCATATGCCAACTCCCAATGGCGAACCAGCCACTCTGATTGCTACTGGACGTGCCGATGCGGGGGAATTCATTGTCCATGGAGAGAACATGCACAAGGAATACTACCGTTATCTGAATTGCGGTTACCGCCTCCCCCTAGTGGGGGGTACTGACAAGATGGACTCCGCGGTCCCTGTCGGTCTCTACCGGACCTACGTTCATATCCCTGACAGTGAGCCTTTCACTTATGAAAACTGGTGCAAATACCTGAAGGCCGGTAACACCTTTGTGAGCGGTGGCCCCTTGTTGTGGCTCAAGGTGGAAGGGCAGGGGATCGGCAGCCAGATCCAGCTGCCCAAAGGAGGTGGAACCGTTGAAGTCGAAGTGGCCGCGAAAAGCGTTCTGCCAATCCATTGCCTGGAGATTGTGATGAATGGCAGGGTGGTGGACCGTGTGGAGGAAAGTCAGGGCACCCGCTCCCTCTCGCTCAGGTCCAAGATCAAGGTTGAGAACCATTCCTGGCTGGCAGCACGTTGTGCGGGGCCCAGTTATACCGCCATACCGCACTACGATGTCTGGCGGCGCGGGATCATGGCCCACACTTCTCCTGTATACCTTGCGGTCGGTGGAGAGTGGTGGATGTTCGATGTGGGTATGGCCAATTACATGCTGACTTTGATTCAGGGCTGTATTGATTACATCCACCTCCGGTCTCCTCAATGGAAGACAGGGACTGTCACTCATCACCATGGACGGGAGGATCATTTAAAGTATCTCGAGGAACCTTTCCGCGAGGCTATCAGTGCGATCCATGGAAGGATGCATGCATTGGGGATTCCTCATTAGAATCAGGGCATCAAAGGGGGTATCATTTCCTTTATGGCTTCACCAGCGAACAACGGGGATTCTCTCCCGGCGCCAGATGCGGTGATTGATTTATCGGGGGTAATCTGTCCGCTGAACTTCGTAAAGACCAAGTTACGTCTGGAGCTGATGAAGTCAGGCGAAATTCTTCAAGTCGTTCTGGATAAAGGGGAGCCACTCAGGAATGTTCCGAGAAGTGTCAGGAATGAGGGGCACTGTATCCTTTATGCCGAAGATCGTGGTGATCAGGCGGTTTTGTGGATTCGTAAAACTTAGTCTTTCTGGAGATTTTTGACCGGATGACCCCTCTACAACCAGTCAGAATGGGTTTATATGAATTCCGCCAGATGAAGACCGATAGTGACTTTGAAGAAATTCACCGCCTCAATTACAAGACCTTTGTCGTTGAAATTCCCCAACATCCTCCAAACCCCGAGGAGATGCTGGTCGATAAATTCCATGAAAAGAATCTTTATTTCGGAGCGTTCCGGGGGGCCAATCTGGTTGGGATGGTCTCAGTTCATTCCCAACCTCCCTTCTCGATAACAGATCGATTGACAGATAAATCTCCGGTTGAGTGTCTTGATGGCAAACCTTTGGAGGTCCGTCTCCTTGCCGTTCTGCCTTCAGAGAGGCATGGGATTGTATTTGCCGGATTGGGGTGGCTGGTTTACCGGTATGCGAGAGTGGGTGGATACACGCATCTGCTCATTTCCGGTTTGGTTAAGAGAGCCCATCTCTATCAACGATTGGGATTCCATGCGGTGGGAGAACCGGTTGGAGTGGATGGAGCTGCCTTTGTTCCGATGATTTTATCTCTGGATGAAATTCCATCTTATCTCCTCAAAGACATCGATCGTTGGGAATCATGGGTAAGTCGAATCGGGATTGAATATAGTTTTCCTCACTCGTCGCTCCCCCCCGGATAACGCAAGAAAATCATGTTGGGACATTTGAGATTCTTGACTTTCTCGCGTGAGGCGATATATTACTTGATAAGTACATCATTCTTGAGATGTAACTTCCAGTCAGACAACTCTACCCAAGGGTTCCCTTTACCCGGAGTTGAATCGACTGAATGAAGAGGAAGGAGATGGGGGTAACGTGGCCAGAGCATTGACAACAGGGGAATTCGCAAGGCTTTGCTCAGTGAGAACAGAGACAGTCAGCAGGTGGATTCACAATGGTTCCTTGCGGGCCCATTCAACTCCGGGTGGACGGTTCCGGATTCCCTCCGATGCAGCGATCGATTTCATGCGTCAACACGATATCCCAATACCGCCAGATCTCGAAGGCGAACGTGCTCACCGGGTTCTTGTGGTAGATGACGAAAAAACGATCCGTGAGGTGGTGATACAGGCTCTCAAGCGGATCGATGAGGATCTACAGATTGAAGAAGCTGAGGATGGGGTTGAGGGTTGTATCCGACTGGGAAGTTTCTTCCCTGACCTTCTCGTTCTCGATCTGATGATGCCCAAAGCGGATGGTTATGCGGTCATCGAACAGGTGCGGGCTGATCCCAACCTGAAAAACACCAAGATACTGGTCCTGACGGGTTACCCGAGTCCGGAGAATATCGATAGGGCTATTCAGGCTGGTGCAGATGAATGGCTGGCCAAGCCATTCAATATCCCGGAGTTCGGGGAAAAGGTAAAACAGCTGCTGGGGAAAAGACTTCGCGTATACCGTTGAAACCGGTTCAGAGGTGAAGTCTGGAGCTTTCAAAGGGGTGGGGGTGAATCTTTTCGCCCCCTCTTAATTTCAGGAGTGGTTCTGTTCAGGATGATTCGATTCCTGCCGCTGATCTCATTCATTGCTTCGGTTTCCGCCGTCAGTGAGGTGACTCCAGTCATGATTCCATCCGCTTCTATTGCCGTGCAACTCTATGTTTTTGGTGAGCCCGCTCAGAAGGTGGCTGAACCGTTGCGGGGAGTCCTGGCTTCAGCACGCAAAGCTGGATTCGAGAGTGTTCAAGGGTGGTTATCCTATTATAACTCCCTCGAGGATGGGACAAGGCTGTCCTCTATGCTCGAACAAGAGCATCTCAAGATGCCCTGTGCCTACGCGGGTGGAGCCATGCACACTCAAGAAGGAGCTGAGAAAGCGATCGATACCATCCTCGCTCAAGCACGGATCGCTGCCAGGCATGGGCTCAAAGTGGTTGTTCATAATCCGGACCCATTGCCACGTGAGAAGACGGACGAAGAACTCGTAATCCAGGCGGCGAATCTGAACCATCTCGGTGCGGGACTTGCCGAATTGGGGATCCAGCTTGCCATTCACCAGCATGATCCCGAAATGCGTTCCGGGGCCAGGGAGTGGTACCACATTCTGAAGCACACAGATCCTCACAAGGTGTTCTTTTGTCTGGACCTTCATTGGGTTTTTCGGGGAAAACAGGATCCCTACCGCCTTCTTGAGGATGCCGGAAATCGTGTAGTGGATCTGCACCTCCGCAACTCCAGGGAAGGTGTCTGGGCGGAGGACTTCGGCCCCGGCGATATCGACTACGTGCGAGTCAGAGCGATCCTGGACCAGATAGGGTATAAAGGATTCTACACAGTCGAACTGGCTTATGATGCAGAGACTCCTCACACACGCTCTCTGGAGGAGAACCTGCGCAGGAGTTTTGAGTTTGTCAAATCAGGTTTTGTTGTCAGTGATTGATTTCCCGGGGTATACCCTCGACGTTCTCTTTGTTCCCGCGATAATAACCTCCCGCTAACTGTGTCCGGTCTTTTGATCGGATAGATGCTGCTCATTCCATGGAGGCCTGCTCATGCCTAAAGGCTGCGAGATTCATGTGATTTCCAATACACACTGGGACCGCGAATGGCTCTTTGACTTTCAGGAGACACGGATGATGCTGGTCGAATTCCTCGACCTGCTGCTTGATATCCTGGACAACGAGCCACGCTACCGTGCATTTCTCCTCGATTCGCAATCGGTCCCACTTGAGGATTATCTCGAGATCCGTCCCGATGCCCGCGATAGGGTGGTGCGGCATGTGACCGACGGACGCCTCTGGGTGGGACCCTGGTATACCTGCCCCGAAGGCTTCATCGTCAATGGCGAGTCACTGGTGAGGAACCTGCTCTATGGGCATCGCGTGGCGGCCGAGTTCGGGAAGGTCATGAAGGTGGGACATACTCCCTTCTCTTATGGGCAGAACTCGCAAATGCCCCAGATTTACTCTGGCTTCGGAATCGACACCATCCTCTTCTACCATGGTGTCTCCCATGAAGATGTCGAAAACGAGTTTATCTTCGAGGGTGCGGATGGGACCCGGATCCTCGGATCGCAGATGAGTTCCTTTGCACGCTACAATGCCTATTTCCACCTCTACCGTCCAATGGTGTATGGGACCTCCATCGATGAAAGGATGACCACCTGGACGAAGCAGGGATTGCCGTTTCACCTGGCCACTGAAGAAGGTTATCATGACCACCACTTCCTGCTCGATGTCCCGAAGGTCTACAACCGTGAACAGCTTCCGGAACTACTGAAAGCACTCCGTGACAGGGAGGCGGATACTGCAACCACACGCTATATCGCTTTCATGATGGGGCATGACAGCAGTGTCCCCGATCTGGTCGAGGTTCAGATCATCGAGGAGGGCAGGGAATTCTTACCTGGCGATACCCTGATCCACAGCACACTTCCTGACTGGATGGCGAAGGTGAAAAAGAACGTCAAGAACTTGACCGTGCTCAAAGGCGAGCGACGGATTCCCAAGATGATGGGGGGTCGGCTGCATCTTTACAGTGATGTCCTATCCAGCCGGACCCGAGTGAAGCGTCTGAATGCCAAAACGGAGCTGGCGCTCCAACGGCGCGCAGAGCCATTGGCGGCTCTCGGCTGGCTGCTGGGCGCGGAGTATCCCTCTCGTCTTCTCGATCAAGCCTGGAAGTTCATGCTCCAATCCCATGCCCATGACAGCATCGCGGGCAGCGGTGTGGATGAGATCGAGAAAGATGTCACTTACCGCTTGCGTCAAACAGCCAACATCGCCAAAGGTGTTGCGAGCCGTGGACTCCAGGCTCTACAAAGGCGCATTGACAACTCGGATGGCACACCGGATGACATCTTCCTGACCGTCTTCAATCCCTCGCCCTTTCCACGTACCGAGGTGCTCACCGCCGTGGTGGATATCCCTCGGACCTCGAACCTCAGGATCTTCGGATTGCGCGATGAGACCAGGGGAACCGTTCAGGAGGTTCAGGTCTTCACACGTAAACCTCATCATGCCGTGGTGAACCATGCGGGAGATGCCCCGGCGATGATGGAGTGCGAACAGGTACGGTTTCACTTCGAGGCGGTGGAGGTCCCGGCGTTTGGTTATTCGACCTACCGGTTGGTTCAGTCACAGAAGTTCCTGACAGGAAGCATGACCGACGGAATCAATGTCATGGATAATGGTAGTTTGACAATTCAGATTGGCCCTGAGGGTAACCTTATGATTATCCATGCTGAAACGGGTCAGATTTATAGTGACCTCCACACCTTCGAAGATGGTGGTGAGGCTGGCCACGCCTGGATGCACATTGAGCCGGCGAAAGACCGCATCCTGACCAATGTGGGTTTCCCTGCTCAGATTGCCATCGAAGAAAATGGCCCTCTGCTTGGACGGATCCGGATTGACTACCTGATGCGAGTTCCCATCCAGCTGGAGGAGAATGGCGGAGATCCATGGCAGCGGCTTGATGGGTCGGGAAGTTCCGCTAGCCGGTCCGAGGAGACTTGCGAACTCAAGATCACTTCGCTTGTGACCCTCCGTAAGGACTCTCCCTTCGTTGAGATTGGGACCCGGTTTGTGAATGGAGCCCGGAATCACCGTCTCCGGGTCCTGTTTCCCACGATGCTGGAAAGTGATGTCTGCCATGCTGAATCGGCCTTTGATGTGGTAGAGCGGGAAATTGAACACGGGCCAGAATCACCCTGGCATGGTGGGGAAAACGCGACCTTCCCGATGCACCGGTTCGTGGATGTCAGTGATGGAGAAACGGGGCTTGCGGTTATCAATGATGGTCTGCGCGAATATCAGGTGACAGAGGATATCGACCGAACGATAGCCCTAACTCTCATGCGCGCCTACGAGGTCTCGCTGACCACCGTCAGTAAACGCTGGGATGCGCATCCGGAGATGACTCTCTCGCAGTGTCCCGGTGAGCATGAGTTCCGTTACTGGATCTATCCTCATAAGGGGAATTGGGACAAAGGCGGAGTCATGAGGGAGGCTGAAGTGGTTTCAGTCCCGCTTGAGGTTGTCCAGGCCGGGGCGCATGGAGGGGATCTTCCCAAGCGAAGGAGTTTTCTCAGTATCGAGCCCACCAATCTGGTGCTCACTGCATTGAAGCATTCCGAACAGGGAGACCGCTTGGTGATGCGGTTCTACAACCCGACAGAGAAACCGATCAAAGGTAAGATCAAAACCAGCCTGAAGGTGATGTGTGTCCACCGGCTCACCCTGGAAGAGAAGGAGGAGGAGAAGCTGGAGGTCAAAAACAACTCAGTGAGCCTGAAAGTGGAGCCTAAGAAGATTGTGACTCTGGGGCTGGACCTCGCCCGGTAAGAGAGGCGAGTCCGCCCTTCACCAGATTCGAGACCAGTTTCTTATCAAGGAACAGGTGTTCCGGAGCCAGAAGCATAGCCCGGAGTGAATGATTCAGAGACTCACGGGCACTTCCATTAACCCGCAGTAGGGTTGCCAGGCGGGTCTCGTAGTAGGCCTGTTTCCTCCGCGTGCTCATGCTGGGGAGACGCTTGCGTGCATCAGTAAGGTGGGCCAGCTGCTGGATTTCTTCCTCTGTGAAAGAGCGGTCTTTTCCAGGTTGGGCACGTTGAACGGCGGCTGCAATGATGGAGACGATTTCCCTTTGGATCGTTGATCCCGCACCGCTGATCGCATGGGGTAGCAGCCGGAAAACATAAAGATAATCCGGCAAGCAGGCCACCTGTCCGATGAGTGCGGCGCGTGCGATGAAATCGACATCTGCGCTGAAGCACAAACGGGTGTCATATCCACCGGTTTGTTCTGCCAGGGAGCGTCTGAACATCATGGTAGCACAGGTAAAGACACTGGATTTCTGGGTACTTTCGCGTGTGAGGACATGGGGGATCCTTGAGGTGGGTTCATAGGTGAAGTGGGTTGGCTGCTTCAGCCGTAGCGTGTCCTCCCGGTCGCATCCATATGTATGGCAACCAACGAGCAATACTGATTCGTGATTCTGAAGGTACCCAATCTGCCGCTCGAAACGGGTGGGCAGACTGATGTCATCGGCGTCCATGTTTGCCAGGAGTTCACCGCGAGCTTCCTGGATGGCCCGGTTACGGGCCGGGTAGCAGCCTTGGTTCTCCTGCTGAATCAGGCGAATCCGTGGATCGTTATAGGAGCTTATGATCTCCACTGAATGATCGGTAGAACCATCATCCACAATCAGGAACTCAAAATCAGTGAAGCTCTGATCAAGGATGCTCTCAATCGCCGGACGAAGATACGCTTCGGCGTTGTAAACGGGCATGTAGACGGTAAGGAGGGGAGAGGACAAGGGGAAGTTTACCCAACCTCAATAATTGGAACCGTCACAGAACCTACCATTTCGGTTGGGTTCAGAACGGCATCTTCCATCTGTTTGACCACCTCCGCGCGGAAGTATTTCTCTCCACACTGAGTGCAGATACCGGTTGGAACACGTTCCAAAATAAACAGATCTTCTTTGAGTCGGTAGTCTACTCGGTCAAGGCGCTCAATCACCTCGCCACCACAGTAGATACAGTCACCATAAGGTTTCATTAATGATTCCTCTCCCAAGGGCTCTTCCACTTTGGCAGCATTGGGATGTAAACAGTGATAACGACCAGCCAGTCCTCACTATTCCTTCCACACACTACATGAACTGGACGGTTGTCCACTTCTCCACAAACAAGGCAAGAGAAGCCGCGTTTGTCCTCTGGATATTCTTCCAGGATTTCACCATCAAGCAATGCTTGTTCAAGTTGTGAAACAGATAGAGAATCATTCCTTCTTTCTGTTTCTGCATGATTTGTGATCAGGTATTCATCATTACCAACTCGTTCTTTGATCCATTCTATCGAGATCCTGGAGGTGTGCTCCAACATTGGAAAACGAACACCTTGAGTGGTTAGTTTATTCTGACAAATGTAGTCATTTATTCAACCACAAATCAATCGGCTTCTTCACTCCACTTGGTTCATAGGGCCATTCAATTCGCTGTCCTGTTCCCGCTGACTCATACGCTGCCATGATGATCTTGAGTACCTCACGGCCATCCTCGCCGGTCTCGATGGGCTTTTCCTCACCCCGGACACAGCGGCAGAAGTGGCTCATCTCCTGGGGGAAGCCATAGTTCCAGATTTCCTCATACATGGTGAAGGTATAGCCGCGTGTACTCTCGGCCTTCTCAACCGCATAACCATACCCGGCCTGGCTGTAGGTGAGGAGCGAGTTGCCCCGCAGGAGATCAGCACGGGTGAATCCATGCGAGCCATAAATCTCGCAACGATCATCGACTCCGCCCTGCTTGGCCCAGCTGTTCTCGGCGTGGGCAACAAGGCCGCCCTCATACTCGACAATGCAGAAGCTGTGATCCTCCCCGCGTGTCTTATCACCCTGGACATAGGTTCCCAGATGTGCGGTCACCGACTTCACCGCCGGTTTCCCGAACACCCAACGGGCATATTCGATGGAGTGGCAGCCCATATCGAAAAGAACACCGCCGCCAGACTTCTCCACATCCCAGAACCAGGGCATATGCGGACCGGAGTGTTCCTCGCTCTGTTTGACCAGGAAAGGTCTTCCCAGCGCGCCCTCATCCACCAGCGTCTTGGCTCTCACATACTTCGGAGCAAAACATAGCTCCTCGGCATACATCAACCACACCCCGGCCTGCTGGCAGTCTGATATCATCCGGTCTGCCTCTTCGAGATTCATACACAACGGCTTTTCGCAGACAACATGCTTACCTGCCAATGCTGCATCACTGGTCACTCCAGCATGGAGGTAATTCGGTATGCATAAGGTGACTAAATCAATTTCTTTAAGTGCCAATAAATCCTGGTATTTCTCGAAGGCATGTGGAATCCCTCGCTCCTCAGCGAAACGCTTGGCTTTGCCCGGCGTGGGGGAAGCCACCGCGATGACCTCGCCCTCCGGGATCATCTTGAAGGAAGCGGCGTGGATATCCGCCACGAAACCCGAACCGATGATCCCAACTCTGACTTTGTCCATGATGTCGATCCTATGTTTTATCGATCTGCAACCAAGGGATTGGTTCCGTTCAGGTACTCCTCCACATTTGTGTATCCATCTCCATCCTTGTCGGAAGAGCCATCGCCAGCTTCCTTCGCCTCCAGGCCGTGAGTGCCTTCCCAATCATCCGGCATTCCATCCGAATCCGTGTCCACGGGGGGTTCAGTTGAGCGGTATTCCGGCCAGCCTCCCACCTCGCTTTGGGAGTTGATGATCTTGCCGGTTCCTTGTTGGATCTCATTGATGAGGCGAGTATCTACGGCGTCCCGTCTAGGCTTGCTGGCTCCCACATCATCAAGGATACGGTTGAATGCGGTCTCCGCAGTGTCAGTCTTTACGGGAAGAACTTTGAAAGGCTCATTGACTCGAACGATCGTCTGGAGTTCCTCCTGCGACAGGTACTCCTCTGATGGCTTGACCGCGAGCCAGTTGTCCGTGTTGGCTTCTGGGAACCCCTCGATGACATTCCCCTCCATGAATATCCGTGTGGCCATGCCGCCTACCAGGAAAGCCATCTTGCGCGAGGATTCCTGAGTGGAGGGGCCCGGTCTCAGGTAATTGGCGATGTAATTCATCTTGAGTGCGGTCTGGCTGTTGTAACCTGCACGGTGCCCCCAGTTGTAAATCAGGTTGTTGCGGAAATCGAAGATAATTCCCGGAGCGCCCTCTTTACCACCTGGACGGGGATTGCGGCTGTTGTGATGGACATAGGCATTGTGGTGGAAGGTATAGCCGCCGCTGGCGCCTACGATCAAGGAGCCATAACCATGCTTGCCCTTCTTATGGAATGAATCATTGAGGCTTTCGGAGATCAGGCACCACTGCACCGTGATGGCGTCATTCTTGGCGCCGTTGACGGAAAGGGTCTCATCGATCCCCCAGGAGGCTGAGCAGTGGTCCACGATCACATCCCGCGCCTCGCCGATATCGAAGGGATCGACTTCCTTGCGCATCGTGTCGCCCGGACGGAAACGAAGATACCGGATGATGACCTGATCAGCATTGACCCCGAAACCATAGTTGCGGATGCAGATGCCATCTCCAGGAGCGGTCTGACCGGCGATGGTGATATAGGGCTCGCGGACCTTCAGGTCTTTCTTGAGATCTATGATTCCGGAGACACGGAAGACGACGATGCGAGGGCCTTTGGTTTCGATCGCCGCACGGAGACTGCCGGGTCCGGAGTCATTCAGATTCGTGACTGGGATCACCTTCCCGCCACGTCCGCCCTGAGTGTACATGCCAAACCCCTCCGCTCCCGGGAAGGCAGGGATGGGGACGGCGGAAACGTCATAACAGGGGAAACCTGCCAGAAGAGAGAGAATCAGGAGAACTGCCATGTTTTGTGTAAACACAAACAGGGCAGCTCCGTACGCTCCTCTGAGAAGATCGGCGAAGCTGCCCTGTCCCCCTAACACGATTGGCGCGAGTTCAGACAGCCAGGTTCTTGGTTTTTCCCCGGGTGAGTGAACGCAACGCGCGTGTGCTGACGAGAATCCGTACCTTCTTGCCATTGATCACGACGCGCTTCTTTTGGAGATTCGGAGCAAAGGTCCGTTTGGTCACATTGTGGGCATGACTGACATTCTGACCGCTGCGCGGCCGCTTACCTGTAAGAACACAAACGCGGGACATGTTCAACCCTTTCAATTCGCTACACTTGGTACACGCGGACTATATCGGGGGGAAGCCTTAGATGCAAGGGGGCGAGATGTGGCAGCGTTGATTCCTCCAGGCAGATGATTTTGGCAATCGTCGTAGAAGGATCAGAGTTGTGGATCACACTGATTGTAATTGACTGGAAGGCAGAGTATCGTGGTGTATATGTTGATTCGCACCTATTTCCGGAGCGAGTGATGACATTCGGAAGGGATGAGTTCCTAATTCTTAGTATCTACCTGATCTTCCTTGTGGAGGGAATCAGTCTTATCTTCAAGAAACCACCGGAGGGAATGATGAGAGAGATGCTCATATCTCTTCAAGGATTGAATGAACGGCAACTCCAGATCTGGAACAAGGTGCAAGGATGGCGTCTTTTCATCACCATCAGCATCATGTTTTGTTTCTGTGTCTATATACGCTATTTCTTCCATCCAGAAGGTTGAGCTTGATGAAGAAGAGGCCACGAATACTTGTGAAATTCCTTATAAAGGAGGTCTTGGTGTTCATTGTGGCTGCCTTTCCTTATTTCCAGGATGTCCCTTTTATCCCATTGCTCATCGTCTTGTGTGGTACTGTCGGAAATGGCGGAGGCGCGGTTCTGGATTACTATGGTGATTAGGGAGGTCAAACGACACTTGACAGATTATGTTCGAATGCTTGTATCGTTCTCCCTTACATTGGCGGTCCAGTCTGCAACCGCTGTATCGGAAGACTCTTTTTGCATTGTCCCCGACGAAGAATGCCAAAAGCTACTCAGCGACCAATATGAATCCCCGTCCAAGGATAAATTCATGTGGCCAAAGGCTGAGTTTCTGGAACACCCGGAAAAGTCGAAAATAATATGGGTCCAGCAGACCTTTTATTTTCTATCATTGGGGATAGAAGAAAGCCGCTACCATTTCGTCTGGGATCATGTTCTTCCATCTCTGAAGCCTACGAGGACGGAGATGCTTGAGGGTGTTCTCCCTTGTCTGGAGAGCCAGGACGATACCATTGATGAAGGAATCAGGAGGTTCGCCATCCCTATAATCTCCTCGGCGACCGATCTTTGGATTCGAGTCCATCCCATGAGGAAAGCACCGCATGGTGACCTCTCGGCTGTCCGGGCCTATTTCCGGCAGAAGGGTCAGGAACCTCCCACCAAGCTGGTTAGGCTGCTTTACCAACGTTGGCCAGGGGATACCCTAGACCTCATGCTTGATCTTCACATGACAGATGATGCTTCCAAGGATCACATAAGACAAAAACGGGACCTGATTGGGAGAGATGAGGTAAGAGTTGTTTTCGACCCTGACAAAATGAAGTCGGACCCCGCACCGGGGGTTGCGGATGCTCTGAATGAGCTTATCCACAGTCCCCATTGGTGGATTCGCCTTTATGTTGTCGAAGTCGCTCATCGAGGGAGAAATTTCGACAGGACGAGTATCATCGAGACATTGAGGAATGATCCTGAGGGGATCGTGAGGGATGCGGTTCAAGGCCTAGAAAAAAGTATTCCTCGGTGATCGTTCAAATTTCATTTCCTCTATACTTAAGACTCACGTTAAATGAGTTTGATGTGGAGTCCCTCTGCTTTCCATATGTGTCTCGTACTTTTCTGTCCCTACTCCCCCACCAACTCCTCCAGATCCTCCCGCGACACCGTGAACAGGTCCATGTCCTTGCTGATCGCGCCGAGGCTGATCAGGCACTCGGTGAAGAGCTCGCGGGTGCGAAGTTCCAGGTCCTGCATCCCGAGTTCGGTCATCACACGGATGATCTGCTGCCCCTTGCGGACATGGGTGCGCTCATCGGAACGGATGAAGTCGGCGGTGTGAGCCAGCAGCGCGTCATCCTTGGCGATGGCCTCCTCAATGAAGGAGTTGATCGTCTTGAGGACCCCGACCTCGCCGAAGAGGTTGATCTCCGCCATGGCATAGGCCGGCTCCATCGGCCCCCGGCAGGTTGAACCGGTAAGCCGGTTGGGGAGCTCGTAGGGATCGTATCCCATCGCCAGCAAAGCACGGTGGCCGGTCTCGGTGTGACGCGCCTCATCCCAGGTGATCCGCGCCAGGTCATACTCCGCCTGGAAGCCCTTGAAACGGATATCCCACAGGAAGGTGCCGAAAGCCTCGATGGCATCCACCTCGTCGCGCTGGGTACGAATGAAGCGCAGCCGCGCGGATTCATAGGAACCATCCGGGAAACGTGCCGCGCCATCGCCGACGTCATAGTTGCCAGTGTTCCTGAAGGAGACAAAGCGGGAGTCGCGCTGGGGAACCGTGCAACGCTCGAAGGGCTTCTCATCGATGCGGAGTGGAGTGGGTGAGTCATTGCGGGGATCGTTGCCGGTCACTCCGCCGATGCTCCCCAGCAGGCGTTGCAGGTGCCAACGCCAACGCGCCATCTGGTTCTCCTCGATACCCCCTTCGATGAAGGCATCCACTGCCTGTTCCGCCCATTCCAGCATCGGCTCGTAGTCGGTCAGGATCCGCTTGAGGCAACGGATGGTCGGGGCATCGGTGACCGGATCGGTGTCATCGATGTGGTGACTGTAGGTGGTGGCCAGTGCCTTGCCCGCGACCTGGTGCAACCCTACCAGGAACTCCGCCGAGTTCGCGGCTGAGAGCATCTCCTCGATGAAACGGTCGATCTCCGCATCACGGAAAGAGTCCACCGCTTTGAGGCTCATCTCCTGTTCGGAGAGACGCTCACGCAACAACCTGGCCGCATCGGCATGATAAAAGAGATGACGTCCGCTTTCGACTTTGACCTCGAACTCAGGGATGGCCAGTGTCCAGGCCCCGATGCTCTGCGCCAAACGCCGTTCGAAGTAGAAGAAACGCAGCAACCGGCGGGCATTTTCTTTCACATTGAACTTCCCGCCCAGCTCGCGGTGATCCCGTGGGAAACGGAATGGGAAGGCCTCGCGCCGTTGTTTTGCGGCATTACGCGGTTCATCCCAGGAGACCACCGGGAAATTATCCGAGCGTGGCTCGGGCTTTTGCCCGGAGCCATTCGACTTCGATTTTTGAGACATGGGCGGAGGCCTCCTTCAATTCAGCACATTGGCTGAGGGCTTGTGGGTACAATCGGGATAAAATGCTTCCCTTTCCTGCGTTGTCACTTAGGTTGGAGCAAAACGGGAGGAATTTCAACAGGGAACTTATAGGTTATGGTACCGGAGAGAGGACTCGAACCTCCACGGAGTTGCCCCCACATGGACCTGAACCATGCGCGTCTGCCAATTCCGCCACTCCGGCACCGTTGT
>CAYZUX010000075.1:0-23466 GCA_964481775.1 uncultured bacterium
TCTCTCCTACAACTACATCTATCATAGCTCCCTGATGGAGTTTTTCAACAGTCTGTTAGCCTTGTTCCCCTCGCGGACACACGGCAAACGAGATTGCCGGGCGTGTTCGAGGAGGGAGATCTTATGCCCTGATCCATGTGGTCGGGGCTTTTTATGGTGCCACTCGTTCTACGCCACCGGCATCACCGTCTACCTGGGGAACGGCGGCTCCTTCGAACACGCCCAAGTCATCCTGATAACCATCTACCACACCCTCCAGCGTCGGGGCCTCCATCCCTCGAGGTCCTCGCCGAAACCCCGCGATCCTATACCTCCTCCGATTCCCTCCCGCCCTTACCTGATTCATCCTCAATTGGCTGATTGGTTACAACTCTGTATTATCATGGGTAGCACCAATGTCTTGGTTCTCATTAATATCCATTGAATCCCCTTTGGAGCCACTCCTCTCCTGTCTCTTCTTGATCTCATCAAGATTCTCTGATGGGATACCTTTTCCCCTGTATCTGAAGGCAAACCATGACAACCAAATAAAAACAGTAAACAGTATTGAGGGGACTACAAAGAAGATCAGTATGTCTTCTGCCCTATGAACAATGTAAGCAATCAAAAACCCAGCATCCTGACCATTCCAATTAATAGGAGAAGATGATATTATTGCTATACAAGCGAAAACCACTAATAATACAAATCCAATTCCGATAATTACACAAATTATTTTCCAAAATATCATACCCACTAAACCTCCCATATCAATATCAATAAGACTATACTACGGCCCCAATTATACTAAGCCAATCCTGATCATGTTTCACTATTAGTACGACGGTATTCCGTATACTGGTCCTATTAGAGTTCGCCCATAATGACAATTACAAAACAGCCACTCCAGGTTTTCTTTATACTCACTGGTCCCCTTCCATGTGTGCTCTTTTGAGCAGTTGCAGAGCGTATTGTCACACTCTCTCTCGGCCTTAGGCTTTTCTTCCCAAAAATAATGGTAGGATTGGCCATGTATAAAATAGCAAAGGTCATGCTCAAGGCAACACCTATCAAGATCATCAACGGGCGGACAGTATATGAAATAGAAAATAAAACGAAATGGATCTTTCCATTCAGGTCCGCCCTCACCGCACCAGTTTCCATAATGAGTAGCGCTATCCCCTAGAAAAGCACCTTCCCCAACTCCTTCCTTGCATTCTATAAATGGCTTTGGAACAGGTGGTCGCCATGGAGGTATTGGTCCTGGTTCTGGAGTAGGTTCATTGGGGGGTGTAGGTGTTTCAATTGGGCTTGGAGAATACCATGTTGTCGGATAACCACAAGAAGCACACATTCCGGACGGATCAGGTTTATCAACTGGATCTCCAGAGGAGATTGCATAGATTTCGCCCCCTATTGACTGCCGTTGGTCTCTTCCCACGAACCTCCCAACCAACGGGTCATACCACCGTGCGTTGAAGTAATACAACCCCGAAAACGCTGACTGAATTTTCCCCGTCTGGTGTTCGGTGATACCGGCGGTGCGGGCGATGGCCCAGGAGGAGGAGCCGTAGAGGTTGGTACAATTGGGGCCGGATGGCAGACCGCTGGAGAGTTCGTTCCCGAAAGCGTCCTGAGTGAAGAAGTACGCCTCCTGACCAACGGTTCCACTCGCCTTGTAGACCACCTGCACATTTCCCAATGCGTCATAAGTGTAGGTGTAGTCGTTGGAACCATTGGGGGAGGAATCGGCGGCATCGGAGTAGACATAGACACGCTTCCCGATTAACGCACCGAGCGCACCCGGCTTATGAGTGTTCACCTCGACCGTCCGCCAGGTGGTCTCACCGGCCTCGATAATGCCATCCTTATCGTTGTCGCACCGCTCATCCACACGCAAGAGGTTCAACCCGTCATACTCATATTGCCGCCACACGCTTGGATAGGTCTGACTTCCCGGACCAAAAGTCCTCCACGTACTCATGGCTCCATCACAGGAGAGACAGTATTGGTACATTTCCTTACCCGCGTAGGTGTCGTTGGTTCCCGTGAACTTCTCCGCCAAGGTCATCTGATTCCTCGGATTCCAGGTGTACACCCACTTTGACTGCTTCACCGCTGCCGCGTTCTGATACTCGGCGGTCTTGAGATTCCCCGCTCCATCATTGGTGTATAGCCACTTATACTGAAGTGTATCGCTCCCATCAGTCAGGATAACGCAAGTAGATCACTAATATGAGTATTCAGGATATCAAAGTCAAGAGGAAATTCTTGAGAGGAAAAAAAAGTTCTATTGCGGTTTATGACTGACAGAACGGATCGGTCGGTCTGATCCGGGGGATTCGACGTATATCATCGCCACGAGGTTTGCTTTCCACCGTTCCTCCCTATGTATAGGTAGTATATGGTGGACTTGGCCCTGAGTTGTTCTTTGTTCCATTCCACACAGGGTCTACACCCGATTAATGTGTCCGGATCGTGCCTTTCTGTCCACTGAGGACCACCCGGTGCTTGACCCATCAACACCTTTTCACGATGATTACAATTAAGCCAATCAATTATTATATATTGTATCGATATTTGGATTATAATGAATTTATGAAGTCAAACCGAGAAATTGTCAGGGCAACTCATTATTTTCGGGTGATCCCCTGTCCGTTTGTTTTAATGTCCTTCGTTTTTGCTCTCCAGAACACCGCCTGGCCTTCAGATATGGATGTGGTGATTAGCGAAATTCACTACCATCCTTCCCAAAACGAAAGTGATGCGGAGTTCATTGAACTATTCAACTCGGGATTGGAAACGGTTGACCTGTCAGGATGGGCATTCACTCAGGGTATACGATTTACCTTCCCGCAGGGACTCATCCTGCAGAGCAAGGCCTGTGTCGTTGTTGTGAAGGACTCCACCGCAGATTTTCAACACTATGGGATTTCGACATCCGCAGGCGCCTTTGAGGGAAGCCTGAGTAACGAGGGTGAGGTCATCACTCTCAAGAGCGACCTCGGCCGGGTGGTAGAATCACTTCGTTATGAGGATTCATCACCATGGCCTGAATCCCCTGATGGTCTGGGGCCATCTCTGGAACGAATCGATCCGCTTTTCGATGGAAATTTTCCCAGCAGCTGGAGAACGGGAAAACCCTATTCTCCGGGACTGCCAACTCCGGCGTTACCATCCTTCGAATCTAACATCATTATCAATGAGATCTCTTACCACCCCACAGTGGACTCCGTGAGTCCTGAATTCGTGGAGCTCTACAATCGTGGTGCAAAACCATTGCCATTGGATGGTTGGACACTCCGTGGAGGTATCGAGTTTTTCTTCCCTTCCGGATTCATCCTCCAGCCCAATCATTATCTGGTGGTTGGCAAGAGTCCCAAGAGCATCACTTCCTCGTATCACACCAAATCGGTACCTTTCGCGGGAGTCTATCGGGGATCGCTCTCCAATTCAGGCGAGCGAATTGCTTTGGTCACTTCCGATCTGCTCAAAGCGGATGAAGTCGATTACCACGATGAAGGGGTCTGGCCTGAACTGGCCGATGGAAAAGGTTCAACACTCGAGTTGCGGAATCCCTGGCTTGATAACTCCTTATCATCAAGTTGGACAAACAGCATGGCTTCAGGAACGCCGGGAGACCGGAACAGTTCTTACGAGGAAAATCCTGCCCCTGGTGTTGTGGTCATACGACACGAGCCACTTGTTCCACGTCCATTCCAACCAGTGACCATCACAGCCCGGGCGACCGATGATAATAAGATTAAACGCTTGACGCTTTACTATCGAACCAGACAACCCGGCCAGAGTATGAAAGGTACAAATTACGCTACCCCAGCCCCAAACGGCATTTCCATAACCGGCAATCGCCCAACAGTAACTTCCATAAAAGATGATTATTCATCCCTACAAATGTATGATGATGGATTACATGGCGATATGAAGGCCAATGATGGGATTTTCGGTGCGGCCATCCTCTCCTCATTTGATGGTTCCATTACAGAGTTTTATGTTGAGGCGCTGGATGGCACTGACCTGCGTACCAGCTTCCCTGTGAATGCACCCGATTCCTGTTGTCTCTTTCAGGTTGACTCTCAGATTTTCCCACAAAAATTTCCCCTCTATCGTGTCGTCATGAGATTCGAGGATCTGGAAACCTTGACCAAACGGGATCCCTATGATGACACACTCCTGGGCTGCACGTTCATATCAAATAATTCGGTAATATACTCTGGAGGTATCCGCTATCGTGGGAGAACATCACGGCTGGAAGAGCCGAAATCATACAGGATAGACTTTCCAGAGGGGTATGCATTTGACCGGGTTTCTGAACTCAATCTGAATGGTTTCCGTGCGGAGTACCAGGTTTTGGCCTGGGACTTTGTGAGTCGTTTGGGAGGTTTGTTTCCCTGTGATGTACAACCGGTTCAGCTGGTGGTGAATAATTCATATTTTCCTTTGTATTGCAGGATTGAAAGTCTCGATGGCAACTATCTGGATCAGGTTTTCCCAGGTGATAATCACGGAAATCTCTATCGTGGTGATCACACAGCGGACCTTCGTTATCTGGGAGAGGATCCAAGCCTTTACAGCTCGATCGAAGAGGGTCTCTCCTATGGGTACCTCAAAAAGAATAATGAGGAAAACTCTGATTATTCGGATATTATTGAATTGACTAAGGGTTTTTCCGAGGCAACCACCAGCACATTTCCTGGGATCATTTCAAATCTCATTGATGTCCCCCAGTGGATTCGTTTTTTTGCAATGCACAATCTTCTTGGAAACCGTGAAGGTGGTATCTATCTGGATACGGGTGATGATTATTTTCTATACCATCGACCGAGTGATTCACGCTTTCTTATCCTCCCTTGGGATCTTGATTTTACATTTCAGGAACCTGAAATGCCAGTCTTCCGTCAGAGTGTCCCGGCTATTGTCCGCCTGATTCAATCTCCAGATTTTGTGAGACTCTATTATGCTGAAATCATGGGTGCCTTGAAAGGAGTATTCAGTAACCGGTCAGTGCGAAGAATGACTTCACGATATGATCAGGTCTTTCCCCCAGGGGTCATTTCTGACATACATAAATTTGTCTCGGAGAGAACGGATTATCTTGAGACAAATATTCCTGACAGGTTAACATATGATGCTGCTGCCTCGGGGGTGGCAACATCAAATACACAGATTGATATTCCCGCTGGATCATCTTGGCGTTATTTCCGTGGTAAAAGTGAACCATCGGATGGGACTATGGCATGGACAAAGCCCGATTTTAATGACTTGGATTGGGAAATTGGACCGACTGGGATTGGATTTGGAGATGGAGATGATTCGACCATTTTGAGTGATATGGAGTCCCATTATATCTCCGTCTACCTGAGGCACACCTTTGCAGTCGAGGATCCCTCGTCACTCCAGGAACTCTATTTTAATGTTGATTGGGATGATGGTTTTGTTGCTTATCTGAATGGTGTAGAAATAGCACGATCCTCCCTGGGAACAATCGGTACATTCGTCCCATTTTATGAACAGGCATCAGAGAATCATGAAGCGGGTACACCACGAACCTTCAATGTATCCAGTTTCATTCCGTTAATAAGTTCCGGTTCGAATACCCTTGCAGTACAATGTCACAATCGCAGTCTCGACAGTACAGATCTATCCATCATTCCTGAAATGTATTCTTTTCTAAAGTCCAAGGAACCTTGTGGAAAGACAGCATTTACTACCGAGATGGTTACCATTCAAGGTCATGCGAATGCAGCACATACACTGGGTGTCATGGTCCAGGGTACATGGGCCAGCTGGAATCCACTTAAGGCGGAATGGACTGCTGATGTACATCTTTCGGATGGGCTGAACAGGATTCATGTGCAGAGTGATAGCGACCAATCTGTCTTAAATGAACACCGTATACTCTATCTGGTCAAATACACACAAGGTACTGCGATCGAAGGGAGTCTCTCTGGAAACCTAATATGGTCTCCAGAGAATGGTCCTTACAGGATCAAGGGCTGGGTCAGTATCTCCAAGGGATCGAGTCTGGTCATTGAGTCTGGTACGATTGTTTTGCTGGAACCTGAAGCTAGAATAGATGTCCATTGTCCATTGACCGCTTCAGGCACTCACGACTCCCCGATCCTTTTTCAATCTCTTGAATGTTCGCCATGGGACCGCATTGAGATTTTGGGGGCGACCGCAACAGGACTCTTTGAAAATTGTGTATTTGAAAATTCTCAGGCAGGGGGAGATGGCAATCAGGATTACCTCGGCGCTTTGACTGCTTACGGCTCGAATGTGGTTATCCGTAATTGCGAATTTAGAAACTGTGATCGATGTGTCGTTGCATTATACGGATCCGAGTTTGAAATATTAAATTCAACCTTTAAAGATACACGAGAGTGTATTTTTTCTGCCCAGTGCTATGGCGAGATAGATTCATGCACCTTCATGGATGTGATTGGTTATGCGGATGCGATCGACTTTAGTGGACCCTTATTCATCCCACCCAGGATCACCAATAATCTCTTTCTCGGAGGAGGAGATGATGCGATTGACGAAGAAAATGCAACAATCATCATAGAAGGAAACACATTCACAGGTTTTGACTCTTACGACAACAAGGGTATTTCTCTTGAGGGCCCGGGATCACCGCTCATTCGCAATAATATTTTCTTTGGTTGCGATGTCGGTATCGCGATCAAGAATTATTGCAATCCCATTATTGATCATAATACCATCGTTGATAACCGTATCGGGATTCACTCCTATGCCAAAGACATCGGTCAGGGACCTGGGTATGGAACCATGAAAAATAGTATTCTTTGGTTGAATGATAAAGATATCTGGCTTGAACATAAGAGCACTTTGGATATCTCCTATTGTGATACATCCCAGAAAATCCAAGGCAACAACAACCTTAGTCTGAATCCGTTGTTTGTTTCCTCAGACAAAAAAGATTATGGACTGAAAGGAAATTCACCCTGTATTGGTAAGGCGGATGATGGACTGGATATGGGGTACACAACAAATTTACCGACCACTACCCCAATGCCAACAGTTACACGAACTCCATCACCAACTGCAACGCCCGACAAATCGTTTTTTGACAGTGACTTGAACATTGATGGAGTCATTAATATATCCGATATTTATTTTTTATCACGATACTGGTTTACCCCTACAGATACTGACATCCATCCTTCAGAGCAGGACCAGACCAATCTTCTTTCAAGCGAAGAGTTGATTACTCTCCTGAAAGAACTGGCCCGATGAATATGAATATAAATATTATTTTCAACAATCGCTATAAAAGGTTTTCAAGAGCATTCTTCTATTTCCTGTCATCCATTTCTTTTTCTTTCTTCCAATCCGGACAGGTTTGTTCCGGACCTTCAATCATCATAAGTGAATTTATGGCCAGCAATTCCAAAACACTGGTTGACGAAGATGGTGATTATTCAGATTGGATTGAACTTCATAATTATGGAAGTCTAGCAGAATCACTGACGGGTTGTTTCCTCACTGATTCTAAAAATAATTTAAAAAAGTGGCGGTTTCCAGACATATCCATCGAATCTGGTGAATATCTTGTGATATTTGCCTCCTCGAAAGATCGAAGGAATGTTGGAAATCCACTCCATACCAACTTCAAACTTGCAGTTGAGGGTGAATATCTTGGTTTGATCGAGCCCGATGGGAAAACCATCATTAGTGAGTTTCGGGATCAGTATCCCCCCCAATTCCAAGATGAATCTTATGGTTCTACCCAGAAACTAAGCTCCAAAGTCCTGATTTCCAATGACGCCTTGGCAAAATATTTCGTTCCTTTGGATGGAATTTATGAGCAAGATTGGAAAGCATTGAATTTCGATGATTCTTCATGGCCTGCAGGGATAACTGGTATAGGATACGATTTAAAGGGTTTTTATCAACCATTTATTAGAACAGACCTTTGGGATATTCTCTATGGAAAAGCCACATCGATTTATTTAAGGATTCCTTTTTTTCTTGACAATCCAGAGTCAATCTATGGCTTAGTGCTGAGAATGAAGATTGATGACGGTTATGCCGCTTATTTGAATGGACAGATGATCGATGTTTTTAATGCCCCAACAGATCCACATTGGAATTCAATCTCGTTGGCGAGACGTGAGGATAAGGGAGCTTACCTTTTCCATGACGTTGATGTGACGTCCTGTAAATCGATATTGACACCTGGTACGAATGTTCTTTCGATTCATGCTTTGAACTATGGCGACAGTAGCAGCGACCTGTTAGCTCTCCCAAACCTGGAAGCCATCCTGTCGGGTACTGGAGAAGAACTGATTAATGGATACTTCCAGAATCCAACTCCTGGTAGAAGAAATTCCGTATCCTCTTCAATCATGGGACCTGTTATTTTTGATGAGACCTGTTCAAAATTGGTCATTTACAAGGATGAACCGCTGACTGTTCAAGCAAAGGTTTATTCGGTAATCAATCCGGTATCATCTGTATACCTGTGTTATCGTGTCATGTTCAAAGACGAAGTAGCAATTCCGATGGAAAATATTTCACCACTCAATTATTCAAAAGGAGGTCCCAATCTTTATCAGGGGACCATCCCCCCGGGTGTCGCTCTCACGGGGGAAATGCTTCGTTATCGAATTGTAGCCTGTGACCTGGCGGAACACGTAACGCAATCCCCTTACAACAAAGATTCGACTCGAGCACCACGTTACCACGGTACTGTGATTCAGAATCCGGCATTAACAACCAATGTTCCAGTCTACCATTGGTTTGTCGAGGATTGGGTATCGGCCGATGATGATACTGCTCAGGGTACTGAGTGCTCGCTTTTTTTTAACGAAAGATTTTATGATAATATCTTATGTCGTGTCCGGGGAGATACCATCAGATGGAGTCACAAGGAATCCTATAAATTTGATTTTAATCCGGGATATCCATTTTTTTTTCAGGAAAACAAAGAGCCTGTTAATGAAATTAATCTAAATTCGACGTTTCAAGACAAATCTTATATCCGTCCAATTCTTACTCTCGAAACATACATGCATGCAGGTGTTCCAGCACCTGAAGCCTATGCTGTTCGACTCCAGCGCAACAATTCATTTATGTCTCTTGCTATTGCAGTTGAACAGATTGATGACCAATTCCGGAAAAAATGGAATCTGGATACTGAAGGTGCTTTGTACAAAATGTTTAGTGGATTGAATGATCACACTTACATCAGTTACGAAAAGAAGGACAGATTGAACGAAAATCATGAGGACCTGATGCAGCTTGTCAGAGGTATTCAACCTGACAATCCAGACCATATTTCATTCATCTTCGATAATTTTGATATCCCACAATTAATAAACTATCTTGCCGTGGGTGTTATCTGTCAGGATTGGGACCGTACCATCAAAAACTATTATTTTCATAGAGATAACAAAAATACTGGAAGGTGGATAATCCTTCCATGGGATAAAGACCTGACCTTTGGTGTGGTCGGATTATATAATGATACGATAACCGGGTGGAGTCACAATTATAAAAATGTGTGCCATCCTCTGTATGGAAACACTATTGAAAGCGGAACTTATGAAAACCGTCTCTTTGAGTCAGTATACTCCGACTCAAGATTGCGTCAAATGTTCTTTCGTCGTCTCCGAACATTAATGGATACTTATCTTGAACCGTTGGAAACACCCATCGAAAATCGATTTCTCGAAAATAGGATCAATTACCTTCAGAAGGAATTGTCAGATATTGCCCAACTTGATTTAAAGAAATGGGGATCTGGATTCGGTAAATACACTGATTTTCCAACTGCCATAGATTTATTGAAAAAATACCTATACGAAAGACGGCGTTTTCTCTATCAGGAACATCTTATTCCTGAATACCTGAAAGTAACTGCACCGGGAAAGTATGGAAACGCAGCATCTTTCACTCAATTTCACCTTCGCAGAATGGAAATACCTTATATTGAAGAGATGGAAAGTCCAAAACTAACAATCGAATTCTGGCTTATGGCGGCTCAATCCACAAAAAACGAGACGATACTGTCACGTGGATTAGCAGGTCCGGGAGCTTGGAGCTTATACATATCTCATGGACGCGGATCCCTCAACTTCTCTTGTCCTGCAAACTATCCCGTCGATATGGATACGCTCCAAAAGATCAATGACAACAAATGGCACTTCATAAAGATACAACTCAGTCCTACAAATATTAAATTTGATATAGACGGTCGAAGAGCACTTGATCGTTATATTATTGGTACTATCTCCTCAAGTAAATTTCCAATGATTGTCGGTGCAAAAAGCCAAGATGGTAATCCGGAACTTGACCCATTTTCCTTTAGTGTTGACGACTTGAGAATTTCTAAAGATCTTAAAGTAGAGACAGCAATTCCTCAAAGTCCTATGGAAGTAGATCAGAATACTATTGGGATGTACCATTTTGATGAACAAATTGATGATAGGTTTTTAGATCAGTCAACTTTACACAACCCTATTATCATATTTTCCGAAAAGGGAGAGGTACCAGACAAACAAGATAACACTTCATATGTAAAAATAGATGCAATTACAATTCATGATGGTACTGAAACCAAAAGTCTAGACTACATTAAAATAATAAATCCTAACTTGACTGCCGTTGATATATCGGATTGGAAAATCCAGGGCTTGGCAAGTTTCAAATTCCCACCTGGTTCTGTTATACCTTCCAAACCAAATGAAAACACCTTGTATATAGTAGAAGACCTGAATGATTTCATGAGTCGGAACGATTCCCCGAAACCTGGAGAAGGTCTTTATGTTATCGGAAATTTATCTGATAATCTGGACTCATCAGAAAACAGTCTTCAAATAGTCGATAATATGGATTTTATTGTAGACAGAATGGAAGTAATAAACGAAGAAAGTCAATTACAGAAATTTCTCAGAATTACTGAACTTATGTACCATCCAGGTACATCAATATCAGATGATCCTTTTGAAATCGATGAATATGAATACATCGAGGTTCAAAATATAGGCCTTACTGAACTCGATCTTGGAGGGGCTAGTTTTACTGATGGGATCTATTTTTATTTCTCCAAGGGAGATATTCAATCTCTTGCTCCACAAGAATATGCAATTATTGTTAGAAATCGTTCAGCCATTGAAAAACGTTATGGTAAAGGTCTTCCCATCGCAGGTGAATACAGCGGTGGTCTTAACAATTCTGGTGAGATGATCCGTTTGATAGATCACAAAGGATCACTAATTGCTTTTTTTGAATACAAGGATTACGAAGGATGGCCATGTTCAGCTGATGGATCAGGTCATTCTCTTGTACCTTTGCATTCTGCCCTTAAAAATCAACCAGAAGGATCATTAATGTACTATGGTAACTGGCGACAAAGCACATATCGAGGAGGATCACCAGGCGCAGAGGATCCCGAACCTACAAATACTGTCCTGATTAATGAGATTATGATAAATGGTTGTAGTAGGGAAATGATCGGTGAAAACGAAACATTTAGAACCACAGTTGAATTATTTAATCCGACATCAAAATCTCTGGATTTGGGAGATTATTATCTGAGTGATGATCCGGAGAATCCATTAAAATGGTTGTTACCAGAAAGCACAATTTCACCCGGATCCTTTTTCAAATTTGATGTTCAACCTCGAGTGAATATCAAACATCCAACAAGTAATGGATGTGCACAAAGTGAGATTACGAATGTACTATTATCCTCAAAATTACAAAATAACGAATTCCAGGTCAAAGATTGCAAAACGGTTATGTCCTATGAGAAGAACCGATCCTACGGCCGGTATCCTGATGGGAGTTCATATTGGCAGCCTCAAGATGATTCTTTAACGAGGACTAATCTTTCCGGTAATCCGAGCTTGGTAATATCAGAAATCATGTATAAGAATAGTGGTTGGTTAGGTGAGCCATCTATACCGGGATTCATTGAGATCTTTAATCAATCTACAGAAAGTGTAAGATTCGATTCCACCGATACCGAGTGGCGAATTAATGGTTGTATCTGTTTCGATGTCCCAAAGGGGACTGTGATCGAAGGAGAAGGAACCTTGCTGTTGGTCGACTTTGATCCTATGGATTTGCAATTAAGATCCACCTTTGAGTCGATTTACAGTTGCTCGTGTGAGAAAGTCGTTATGATCGGCCCTTTCATCGGAAACCTTTCAGACATGATTGGAAAAATCGTACTCGAACACAATAGCCCATCCTGTAGAACTGACGAGGATCAACGATGGACAACGTATGATGAGGTTATCTATTTTTTCGCAGATCCATGGCCTAAGATAACCAAAAAGCAACCCCAATCTCTTCAAAGGAGGTCTCCAATCTTATCCGGGAATGATCCAAAGAACTGGTTTCTAAGACCACCAACACCCGGATTCACCTTTTTTGAGGAGAAGACTTCGAAGATTCACATACGATAAAAATTGAGAAAGTTTTTTTTTGAAAATCATCCAATGCATACTTAATCTCCGAAAACGGAATGGGAAATTGTAGCTTGGCGAGTTGTATTTATTCAGAGTGTGGTTCACGTTAGTCTTCATGGCTTTGATGAGTCGTCATTTACAGTACCTGATGCATTTAGGAGGATTCGTCAATGATACCGAAGTCCCTGCTGATATTCATATGCCTGGTCTTCATGGGAAGTTCGAGTGTGTGGAGTCAGCCCCAATTTACCGTGGCCTGGCAAGTCCAATCCGAGGCTGGTTTTTCTGGACCCAATGAGTTGCGTGATCCAAAAAACGGCATGACAATCGGAATCGTGGTCTGTGAGTCTGGAAAAGGATTGGTCTGTTTCTCATCGGATGGAAAACGTCAATGGGAAGTCCCCATGACTGCTCCGGTAACATCAAGTCCGGCCATTGGAGATGTCAATGGTGATGGAAGGGAAGAGATTGTCGCGGCGGATGGGGGTGGTCTCCTGTATCTGGTGGATGATCAGGGGAAGATTCTCTGGAAAGTGGGCGCCCATGGCATTATCCAGGCCGAATCGATTCCAGCCCTTGGCGATCTGGATGGCGATGGGTGGATGGAAATTGTGGTTGGGGACCGTTCCGGTGGGGTGAATTGTTTTGATCGGAATGGAAAACCGCTCTGGACTTTTGTGGGATTGGGAGATCAGATTGGCCCTCCTTTAATCGCAGACCTTTATGACCGGCCCGGCTGTGAGATATTTATCACCTCGCACAATGGTCATATTTATGCCCTTGGGTCCGATGGGGCTTTGCTCTGGCAGGTCTTTCATGAAAAAGAGTGTATGCCGGGCTCGCTTCCAGTCCTGGCCGATGTTGAAGGAGATGGAAAACCGGAGCTTTATATCGGCGGAGGCCTGCATCATTTCATCCGGATCGATCCCGAAACTTCGTCCATGGTTCTTGATGAAAATGTGTACATGCATGTCAACACTTCAATCCTCGCCACCGATATCGACATGGATGGGAAAGATGACATCGTTTTTGGTGTTAAAGGCGGTAAGGCATTCTGTTATTCCAAAGGTCAGTTTGCCTGGGCCAGGGAGTTCCACGATACGACATTCTGCTCCTCACCTCTTGCTCTCAACCTTGATAGTGATCCTGCTCTGGAAGTTGTATTTCTTAATCATGGGACCAAGGTTCTGGATACTGATGGAACCGTGTTGAATGAAATCAAGACACAGAGATTCTGTTTGCAGCCCCTCGCGGGAGACTTTGACAGGGATGGCTTTCTTGATGTCGTAGTTGGGGGATTCGGGTTTGATAAAGATAGCGGTCTTGCTCTTCAGAAATGGAATGTACCTTATAAGGAAGATCAAAGGCAATGGAGTACAGTGGGAGGAGACCGGACGCACACCAGGAAGTATCCTTGTTTCCAACTCAAAACCCCTCTAATTACGCAAGGCTCAGGGGAAGGTTCTGTCATCCCTGTGGAGACGCAAAGGTTAGCCCAAGGAAAAAACAAATGGAGATTTGATGTCAAAAATCCCGCGGAGAGACGTTTGGTTCTCCTGACTGAGATCACATATCCCTATGGTTTTTGTGAACGTTTCTCCAATCATGTCTACTCACTCGAGGAAAGGACAGCTCTCGAGTTCACAATATCTCAGCCTGGAATCTATCAGGTGACCACAACCCTGATCGATATGGGTAGGTTCTCCATTCTTTTTGAAAAGAATACCAACATCAAATACTCTGGTCCCTCTGGAGATCTGAACTATATCAGGGAAATCATCAGCAACACACAGGATGACATTGACGAACTGAGGAAATCCAATAAAGACATGGCAGCCTATTATGGGGATTTCCTCCAGTCTCTGTCCGGTCGAGAGAGGATTCTGAGGGATTCACTCGAGACAGGCAATACAGTTATTGGTATAAACGATCTCTCTGATCAGGTGGCCCGGTGCAGAATTATGGTAGCAGCTGCGCGGCGGATGGCGGCAACGGCTTCCTTCGCGGCATGGGAACAATCGCCATGGGCCTACTTCGATCCCGTTGAGACATTACCAGGTGAAAAAGAATCTGCCCGAAAAATTGAGGTTTCTCTCTGCAGAGAAGAATATGATTCGCAAGCCCTTAATATTACGAACTTTTCCGGGAAAAGTCTTGATATTCGGCTCTGGATCGATGATCTTGTGGGACCCGCCAAGGTTGATGGTCTCCGGCATGTTCAATTCAGACGTGCAGTGATGGTTCCGACATTGCGAGGAGAAAGGGTTGCGGATGCATTGCCGTTGCTGGACCAGGCGGGAATTCTACCAGTTCACTCTGGTCAGTCACAACAATTGTGGCTGACCTTTAATGCAAAGGGACTGCCACCAGGGAAATACCGCTCCACTCTGCATCTGAAATCAATCGATCCTAAACCCGACCACATCAAGATACCAGCCGACTTCACTGTTCATGATCTCGAACTGCCTCAACCAAGCCCCCTCCGGTTTTGTGTCTGGTCGTATGCGGCTGATCAACCCGACTATGTTCTCAATGACCTGATCGAACATGGAGTCAATGTACACTTTGCTCCTTCGCCGACCGCAGCCTGCAACGACAAGGGTGAAATTAACGGGAATCCTGATTTCACGACGCATGATACTGCTGTCAAAAGATTATCCCCACATGGAATCATCCTGTTCGTTGGATCTCAAGGAAATCTTTCTGGTCAACCGATGTTTTCCGATCCATGGAACAAAGCTTATGTGGCATATCTCAGGTTATGGATTGCACATTTGAAGGATCTTGGCCTCGATTACAACGATTTCGCTCTTTATCCTTATGATGAACCTTCTTCACCTTATTCTCAGACATCAAAAAATCTCGTTAAAGTTGCAAGGCTGATTCGAGAAGCTGATCCAAACATCCTCATCTACACTGACCCGACGAGTGGGACAAATGCGGACTCGCTACGGATGTGGGAGGGATTGATTGATATTTGGTGTCCCTCAGCCGAACTTCTGGAAAGATTCGGCGAGGAAATCCTGCCGTTTGCAAAGAAGACTGGAAAGCAAACCTGGTTCTATGACGCATCTGGCCGGTCACGAACTCTATCTTGCCTAGGCCTTTATCGTTGGAGGTTCTGGTACGCATGGAACCTCGGACTCACGGGTGCGGGATGGTGGACCTATTCTCATGGAGATTATCTGTGGGATGGAAATAACCCGGATGGTGATTACTTTTCGCATATTTATGATGCCCCCGGAGCTGTTGTCACCAGCAAACGTTGGGAAGCTGCGCGAGAGGGAATCGAAGATTATGAAATCCTTTTCCTCTTGAGGAATTCGATAATCACCGCCGAGGATAGTAATGTCGATCAGAACCTGGTGAAGGAGGCAAGAATCCTTCTGGATGAGACTCCAAAGAAGATACAAAAAGTTCTTCAGTCAGCGGGGCGCCGCCTTCCTCTTAATAATGACAGTATTCCGCTCTACGAGAATGTGACAAATATCCTTAAAGAGACAAGAACCCGAATTATCGATTGCTGCCTGCACCTGAACATGAAGACGAAATAGAACCATTCAGGAGAATTGAACCGTCATGACTGAAGTGAACACCATTAGGCCTGGAAACAGGAAACAATTTTTAATACAGGGAGTGTCTATTCTTATCGCAATCAGTACGCTGAATAATTCCACTCTACAGGCCCAGACGCAGTCAATGTGGCCCACACAACTCCGTGTGGTCGATGTTGCAGCTCCGGAAATAATTGGCTCAACAAAAGATTGGCTGAATACAGATGGCAAGAAGATTACATTCGAAATGGGACGAGTATACATTGTTCATTTCTGGACATTTGGTTGCATTAACTGCCAAAGGAACCTGCCGATTTATTCACGATGGATGACCAGATATAAAAATGATCCGTTAACCATTATTGGAATACACACCCCGGAAACAGAACGAGAAAAAGACATCAAAAATGTCATCGAAGCCTTAGAGAAATGGGAGATCACCTATCCGGTAGTTTTTGATGGTCAGACTATCAATTGGAAGAACTGGAGCCAACACTATTGGCCCACGGTTTACCTGGTGGATAAAAAGGGTCATGTGCGCTATTACTGGATGGGAGAGCTGGAATGGAAAGATTCAGACGGTACAAAGATAATGCAGGGTTTCATCAGCAAGTTACTTCGTGAACCATCTCCCAAAACCCAGTAGATTATTTTCTCGGTCAGGCATCAGGTATAACCGCGGATTTCAGGTTAACTGGAATGGATCTCAGTTAGATTTATTCTTTGAATCATTTTCAATCCGGTAGAGATGTGTCTTTGTCCGGAGGAACAGTGACTTTCCATCCACAGCCGGGGATGCCATCATCCCACTGTCAAGTTTGTTTTTGCGTAGAACATCGTACGCACGTCCGGGCTTGAGGAGAGTTGTGGTTCCCTCCTCATCAAAAAAGTACAGCATTCCATCCCCATAAATGGGTGATGCGGTTACCCCTCCCTCGAGAAGTTCTTTCCAGATGAAGTCACCTGTCTTGGCATCGAGGCAACTGATAATTCCTCCTTCGTTGGCCAGGTACAGCAGGCCATCCAGGTAAATTGGCGAGGAACGTTTCGGCATTCCCTGTTGTTGTCTCCAAACCAGATGCGAGTCGCTCACATCGCCTTTCATATTTTCCAGCCTGATTGCCATATACCCGCCAGGACCTTGTCCAACTGAGAAGAAACCCATTCCGTTTCCCACTACAGGGCGGCATGCAGCGGAATATCCATGATCACGTGCACGCCAGATCTCTTTTCCACTTGCTGGGTCATACGCAAAGACTGTCATGGAACCCGGAGCAATCAACTGTTCCTTTCCATCAATGGTGGTCACGATGGGAGTGCAGAATGCCTTGCGAAAATCCCCCTCGCGTTTTGGATTTCCATTTTCATCCAGATCGGTCCACTCAGTGGTGCGATTGACCTTCCATATCTCTTTGCCCGTGGTCTTGTCGAGTGCCACCACGTACTGCAGATCGACTCCATCGAAGGTCAGAATCAGTTTATCTTTGTAAAGGAATGGTGAAGAACCAGGTCCACGATAATGGCGGCATGGGTAATCCCGCCTTTCCCAGAGTGTTGCTCCCGTGTTCGAATCAAGGCATGCGGTTCCATAACTCCCGAAATGAACATACACATGTCCTTCCTCGATCACAGGAGAGGGGGAAGCGTAACCATTGACATCATTTCCCAGAGGTTCGGGTGCCTCGTTGGTAAACAGTTTGAGGTTATGCAGAATTTCCCCTGTCTCGCGGTCGAGACAGAGGGCGAACATTTCGAGGCCATCCTCGGTTGCGGTAGTCAACCAGATACGATTACCCCAGATCACGGGGGAGGACCATCCTTTATAAGGAATGGGTGTTTTCCAGACGATATTCTCGGTTTCACTCCAACGGATGGGCAGACCGATTGGAGATCCATCAGGGTTGGCTGGAACCTGTCCATTGTGGAGTGGACCTCTGAATTCAGGCCAATGGCCGAACACCTGATGGGAAAGCAATGCCAGTAGCCCCACCAGGAGGGATGTTCGGGTGATTCTGGAGTGGAATCGATACATTTCTTTCCTTTGTTTCTGATTGGATGAAGTTCAACCTATGACTCGGTTGCGTAACACGCCGATCCCTTCAATATCCACCTCACACACATCGCCCGTTTTGAGGAAAAGAGGTGGTTTTCGGCCAAGGCCCACACCACTCGGGGTTCCGGTATAGATCGCTGTGCCAGGTATCAATGTCAATGAATGACTCAAGTAACTGATCAGGTATGCCACATTGAAAACCATATCCTTGGTGGACTGGTCCTGGACTGTCTCCCCGTTTAACCGCATGCGGATGCGCAGATCATTGGGATCGAGTCCGGTGACCACATAGGGGCCCATTGGGGCAAAGGTATCGAAACTCTTTGCACGCGCCCATTGCCCATCGTTCATTTGACAATCCCGCGCGGAGACATCATGCCCGCAGGTATAACCAAACACATAGTCAAGCGCTGATTCCACAGGAACATCCTTTGCGGTGCGTCCGATAATGACAACCAGCTCGGCTTCGTAGTCAACCTGTGAAGGGGCGACGGCCGGGAGAATGATGTCTTCTTCATGGGCAATCAGTGCTGTTGTTGCTTTGATAAACAACAGGGGGGCCTTGGGCAGTTCCGCATTGGTTTCCACTGCGTGTTCCCGGTAGTTTCGTCCAATCGCAAGGATGTTGGGGGGATCGACAGGGGGGAGATACCTTTTGATACTGAACTCGGGGATTTCCTCTCCCGCTGGCTCAGGTGGATCGAATAATCCCCCCTTGAGAACCTGAATCGTTCCCTCACCTGTGACCAGGCCATAACTGCCCTGAGGGAACTTCTCCGACATGAAGCGAACAAATTTCATGAGGAATCTCCTTCTTCCTGTTGATTCAAGGAGTGTGTATCTTCCAGTCATGGAATGGTATCCGGAGTAACTTGGATAACCGCTTCTTGTCAAGATGGAGGAATAAATAAACCGAGGGTCTCGACCAGGGAGTCGGATATGTCAGTTAAAGAAGTGATTCAATCCCAATACTTTGCCTCACTGGCCATGCTCGGTGAAGCCGTATCTCAATGCCCGGATGACCTTTGGCTGGATCCAGAGTTCAAAAACCGTTTCTGGCACATCGCTTATCACACACTCTTCTTTTCTCACCTTTACCTCCAGGATTCCGAAAAGGATTTTGTGCCTTGGCAAAAACACCGGAAAGAGTACCAGTTTCTTGGTCCACTCCCTTGGCCTCCCCATAAAGAACCGGATATTGGAGAGCCCTACACGAGGGAGGACATTCTTGAGTACCTCGGTTTCTGCCGGAATGAGGTCAAACACAAAGTGGCTTCCCTGGATTTGGATGCGGTCTCCGGATTTCATTGGTTACCGTTCAATAAACTCGAACTTCAGTTCTACAACATCCGGCACATTCAGCATCATGTTGGACAACTCATTGACCGGTTAAGGAACCATGAGGGTATCGGTGTTGAGTGGATTGGGATGAAAGCGAAGGATTAAGGTCCAGGGAACCTCATCTCGACTTCGTCTATTCGACCACCTCGGTTGTTTCCTGATTGGCCTCTGACTCATGGGACACCCCTTCCGATACCTCCACATCTGTAGCCTCTTCTCCCCGGCTCTCCGCATCAGCCAGTGCCTGGGAGAGCTCATCGATCTTCGGCAACTCATTGAGATTGCGCAGGCCGAAGTGGTGGAGGAAATGCTTGGTGGTCTTGTACAGGAAGGGGTGACCGGGAACATCCTTGCGTCCGGAGATCTTGATGAGTCTGCGTTGCAGGAGGGTGTGGATCATGGTATCAACATTGACTCCACGGATGGCTTCGATCTCAGCGCGGGTAATCGGCTCGCGGTAGGCGATGACCGCCAGGGTTTCCAGAGCCGCCTGGGAGAGGGTGCGTTTCTTGCGGCGGTCAAGGAGTTTGTCGATGAACTCAGAGTTCTTTGGCTTTGTGGCCAGCAGGTATCCCCCCGCCACCTCAAGTAGCTGTAATCCGCGTGATTCATCTTCCAATAGCTGTGTCTTCCAATCATCCAGTGCAGTCTTGAGAGTCATCGGGGTTTCACCCTGAATGACCTCCGCCAACCTTTCTGGTGTGAGAGGTTCGTCAGTCGCGAAAAAGAGCGATTCAAGTATTGAAACTAGGGTCATGCGTCAACCGCTCCTGGTGCAGGATTTGTTTCATCAGTGGGGGATGGGAGCTCCTTGTCATCCTCTGGTGACTCCCGAAGATTAGCAGGCTTAGTTGTTGATGAATCCCCCACAAAGCCCTCATCTTCCGAGGCATAGGCCAGCTCAACTTCACCCTCCGAGTCACGTCTGGCTTCCTCGGCCCGGTAGATCCAGATATCCCCCAGCATGGCTGATTGCTTCGCGCGTACCTTCAAAAGGCGGATCAACTCCAGCAGCGCCAGGAAGGTGACAATCGCCTCGATTCGGGAGCGCATCGATTTGAGATAAAGGCTCAGACACAACTCCCCGGTTTCATAGAGCAACAGCTGGATCTCGGCCATCTTCTCATCGATGGTGTATTCCTCGCCTTGGATGAGATTCGGACGCGACTCGCCGATTTCCTCCAGAACCCGTTTGAAGGCCGAGGCCAGATCGAAGACATTCACCTCGTAGAATTCGACTACATCCTTCTGTTCCACAGTCGGGGGTGGTTTTTCACGCCAGTAAAGCTGATGACGTTCCGCCTCGGCTTTGCGCAGCAGATCAGCCACTTCGCGGAAGCGTTCATAATCCTTGAGCCGTTTAAGAAGAAGCTGCTGCTCATCAACCGGTTCCAGTTCTTCTTCATCCAGCGTTTCAGTCGGTAACAGGCTTCTCGATTTCAAAACCATCAGATGGCCCGCGATCACCAGGAAATCGCCGACCTCATCAAGGTTGTGCTTCTCCATGGAATGGACATAGGCCAGAAACTCATCGGCGATGACAGCCAGGGAGACCTTGAAAATATCGAGTTTATGGTCACGCACCAGCTCCAGAAGTTTGTCGAGAGGTCCCTGGTAGACCTCCTGGTCGACCCGGTAGGCACTCGGGGTGAAGAAGGAGATGGATTCTTCCTTCTCCCTGGCACCTTGCGGAGTGGAACCCTTCGGATTACCAGTCTCACCATCGGCAGACGAGGATGGGGAAGTAAAGTCTTCGGTCATGACTTTCCAGTGATTCCAATAGCATCCTTGGCTTCAGCCAGTACACAGGAGGCGATTTTCCGGGCACGTGACGCCCCATCGCTCAGGATATTACGTAGAAGTTCCGGCTGAGAGGCGATTTCAGCATATCGTTCACGGAACTCGGCCAGCTCGGTATTCACACTCGCCGCCAGCTCGCGTTTGCATTCCACACACCCTATCCCGGCTTTCCTGCAGAGTGTATCAATCTCTGCAACTCGCGGGGCTGGACTGAAGGTTTTGTGATAGGTGAACACGGAACAGACATCCGGGTTGCCCGGATCGCTCCGGCGGATCCGAGCCGGATCGGTGATCATCTCGCTGATCCGTTTGGCGGTCATTTCCGGCGCCTCGATCATATCGATGGCGTTGTTGTAACTCTTGCTCATCTTGCGGTTATCCAGCCCAGGCAACCGAGTGGTCTCGGTCTGGAGTGCCTCCGGTTCGGGAAAGACCTCTCCATACAGGAAATTGAATCGCCTGGCAATTTCACGGCACAATTCGATGTGGGGAAGTTGATCTTCTCCAACTGGTACATGGTGAGCTTTATAAACCAAGATGTCCGCAGCCTGAAGGACTGGATAACCCAGGAAACCATAGGTCAGCAGGTCTTTGCCACTCAGGTTCTGGATCTGCTCCTTGTAAGTGGGAACTCGTTCCAGCCATGGGAGAGGGACAAACATTCCAAACAGGAGAGCCAGTTCGACATGCTCCGGAACATCCGATTGAATGAACAGGATCGATCGGTCCGGATCAATCCCCGCTGCAAGGAGCTCCATCGCTTTCTGCTCGGACCTTTCGCGAAGGTTATAAGATTTGAGAGACTCATACTCCGTGGTGATTGCATGCCAATCCACGACCGAGTAGATACACTCATATTCTGTTTGGATTTTAACCCAATTTTTAACCGCCCCCACATAGTTCCCCAAATGCATGGGACCGGTGGGACGTATCCCTGAAAATACCCTTGCCATGGCCATCTCCACAAAACAAAAGGGAAGCGTCTCCGCTCCCCCTGATCCACCGGACTATACCATAGGGGCGGGAAGCGGCAAGATTGGGAGTTTGATCCGGGAAAAATGAGTTAATGGAAATGAAACCAATTGCTTTAGATGCCTATAACCAGCTCGCCGCCCAGTATTCAGAGAAGGCGGTCGAAAAGGCCGAGAATGGCTATATCGAGCGCCCCATGACCCATCGCCTTCTCGGTGATGTCGGGGGATTACGCGTCCTTGATGCCGGGTGTGGGCCGGGTATCAACGCCAGGATCCTGACAGAGAAAGGGGCCATGGTTACAGGTGTGGATGTGAGTCCGCGAATGCTGGAAGAGGCGCGCAAACGTTGCGGTGACAGTGTTGTCTTTCACCAGGCTGATCTTTCAGAACCTCTCACATTCCTGGCCGATGCCTCCTTCGACCGGATCTACTCCTCTCTTGCGATTGACTATGTTGAGGACTGGAATGCTCTCTTTCGTGAGTTCTGGAGGATTCTGGTACCAGGCGGGCTGTTGGTATTCTCGGCCCAACATCCGACTGGGGCTTATAATTGGTATCAGCCTGCACGTGCCAAGGGTGTTCAATATGTGACCGGTAAATGGGTGGGATTCGGACCGGAGCCAGTGACTGTGCCTGATTACTACCGTTCATTCTCCGATATGATCAATCCGCTTATAGAGACCGGCTTTGTGCTGGAGCGAGTCGAGGACGCACAACCCATTCCCGAATGCCAGACACGCTGGCCGGAGGAGTATGAGGAGTTTTTGCGGAAGCCATCATTTATTGGATTCAGGGCGGTGAAACCTGATACAGCTGGTTAGGAGGAACCATTGAGGAGCATCAGAATCTATGTGGATACATCCGTAATTGGAGGGTGTTTCGATTCCGAGTTCTCTCAAGCAAGTTGGAACCTGATCGAACTTGCCCTTTCGGGTCATGCGGTCTTACTTGTGTCTGATATACTCATTGAAGAACTTCTTAGAGCACCCGATGAAGTCAGAGCGCTACTTGATGAGATCCCAGAAGGTTGTCTTGAACGGGTTTCTGCGTCTGAAGAGTCCATACGGCTAAGAGATCGATATCTTTCCTCTGGTGTAGTTGGACCGTCATGTTCATCGGACGCGCATCATGTCGCTATTGCTACCGTCGAGGGAGCTGACCTTTTGGTTAGTTGGAACTTCAAACACATTGTCCATTACGCCAAAATAAGGGGGTTCAGTGGAGTAAACCTTCTCGAAGGGTATTCCCCTGTTGAGATACGAACTCCAAGAGAGGTTGCTTCCGATGCCGAAGACCAAAGTTTTTGA
>CAYZUX010000076.1:0-22989 GCA_964481775.1 uncultured bacterium
ATCGACCAACTGTCATGATCGCGCAGGAGGCCCATGGTCTGGGCCTCCCTTGCGCTACCGGAGACCCTGGCGGTTCCGATCATTTCGAAAACCCGTTGCAGGAACGGCAGCCGGTTGACCTCGAGGCCAGCGGGGATATCTTCCTGGTAACGGATCGCCATCTCCTTTGTACCTGCTCCGCCGGGGATCAATCCAACGCCTGTTTCCACCAGGCCGATGTAGGTTTCCGCTGCGGCACGGATCCGGTGGCAGTGGAGTGTGAATTCACAGGCTCCTCCAAGAGTGAGACCATGGGGACAGCTGACCACCGGTTTCGGGAAATATTTCAGCCTCATGCTGGTGTTCTGGAAGCGTGCGATCATCCGGTCGATCTCATCCCACTCGCCCTCCTCGGCGGCGAGGAGCATCTGGACCAGGTTCGCACCAGCGGAAAAGTTGCTGCCCTGGTTGGCGATGAGCACCGCCTCGAAGTCTTGTTCCACCACATCCAGTGCCCGCTGCATGAGGATGATCACCTCGCTGCTGAGCGTGTTCATTTTGGAATGGAACTCGATGCAGGCCACTCCATCACCCAAATCCACAAGAGATGCCACTTCGTTTTTGAGCACCTCGCGGGAGGGATCGGATTTTACATGAACCAACTCGATCACTCCGGCTTGTTCAGGGAGTGGTTGGGTCTTTCCGGTAGAGAAATCGAAGTAGGTGGCACTTCCCTTCTCCACTCCATAAAACGAGGTATTGCCGCTCTTAAGGAGATTCTGAATAAGCTCCGGAATAGGTCTCCCCTCGGATTCGAGGCGTTGAGTGACCTCCCGAATCCCGAGCGCATCCCAGATTTCGAAAGGCCCCAGCTCCCAGTTGAAACCCCATTTCATGGCACGATCGATGTTGAGGATGTCATCTGAGATTGAAGAAGCAATTTCCGCGACATAGACCAGAGTGGCTGAAAGGAAATCCCAAACAAATTCTCCCCCCCGGTCCCGTGAATGAACCACCAACCGCAACCTGGCTGGAAGATCTTCCACTGATTTGGCGAGATCCAGGCAGGGAAATGAGACCCTGGTGGTGGGCTTATACTCAAATGTGGTCAGATCCAGCGCCTGGATTTCCTTACCCGAGGGTGTGGTGACTCGACGGTAGAAACCGGCTTGTGTCTTCTCTCCTCTCAGATTCAATTCCATCATCCGATGGACGAAACCTGGGAGTTCCAGGCTCCGCGCGGTGGCATCTTCTCCAAGAGCCTGTGAAAGGTAACGGGAATTGTTGACCAGGGTATCGAGGCCCACAATATCCATGAGCCGGAAAAAACCACTTTTGGGGCGTGCGATGACCTTTCCGCTGAGGGCATCCACTTCTTCAACTGCATACCCCTTCTCCTCGACTGCCTTGAGTACTCGAGCCATTTCGGCCACGCCAACCCGGTTGGCGATGAAGTTGGGGGTGTCTTTGGCGTAGACAATCCCTTTGCCAAGGATGTGTGTGCCGATTGCGGTGGCACGTTCGATGATGGAGGGATCAGTCTCTGGGGCCGGAACAATCTCCAACAATCGCATATAACGGGGTGGATTAAAAAAGTGGGTGATCAGGAATTGCCGGCGAAGTCTTTCTGACCTTCCCGTGAGCATCTCTCTGATCGAGATGCCAGAGGTGTTGGAACTGATGATCTGGCCTGGTTGAAGAATGGTTTCAAGGCGTGCGAAGATCGATTGTTTGATCTCCACCTTTTCTGGGGCTGCTTCAACCACCCAATCGACTTCTTTAAGACGATCGAAATCATCCTCGATGTTGCCAGTCTCGATGAGGTTGAGTCCGTCAGATTCAAACAAGGGGGCAGGTTTTGTTTTTAACAGGGCCTGGATATTTTCGAAGGCGATACGGTTTCTTACCTGGCGATCCGTCAGAGTCAGACCAGCCGCCTGTTCTTTTAAGGTGAGTTCTGTAGGAGCAATGTCCAATACAAGGGAAGGCACACCGGCATTCGCCAACTGAGCGGCAATCCCGCTGCCCATGACCCCGCTGCCAATGATCCCAACTCGTCTCAATTGAGCACGCATCTCAACCTCCCCGATGTCATTGAAAATTGATCTTAAAATACAGTTATTAAACCGGCTACCCCTGTTCTTCATGAAATTGAAACGTTTTAATAATCAGTATTGCAAGGAGGCCATGAGCCATGTCACGTTCCGTTGCCGAATTGAAAAGCCTGTCTCTGTATGAAAAACAAACCTTTCACCGGACAGTGTCCACTGAGGTTTACCTGACCAAGGAGGGGGCCCTTTCGCTTTGTAAACTACACGATAACTACCATGACATGGAACTTGCAGTACTCGTCGATCCGGAAACCTACATCATCAAGGACATCGCGGTCACCATGAACCGCCACCCCTTTGAGAGTTGCCCTGAGTCCTACTCAAGTTACAAGCGTCTGATCGGATTGAGGGTGATGGGTGGAGGAGTTCTCCACAAGGTTCACCAGTTGATCCCGAGGGTGGATGGGTGTACCCACCTTTATACTGCCCTGGAGGCATCCCTGCGCGCCCTTTTTATTGGAGCAGGATACGAGGGCATTCGTGGCCGGACCAGCATCACCTCCCGCACCGAGCACCAGGAACTTCTGCGTCAACTTCCTTTGACCAAAGACACCTGCGTCAGTTTCAGAAATGATGGCAAACTTCCTGAACCACCCGAGGTTTTCCTCGCAAAAGTCCATGATGTCAGTTCCATTCCTTCTGTCCCGTAAAAGGGGTATTCTTCCGCTCGTCCACCGTTCACTTCAAAGGTCGGCATAACCAGGCTGACAGGGATACATTCAAGTGAGCGGGTGCCTGAATCTGGGAGGGTTTCCGTGGAAAAGGTACGCATGGCCGTGGTCGGCATTGGAGGAATGGGGGAGCATCATTGCCGGAGCTTCAAAGATGTTCAGAATCTGGAATTGGCTGCTGTTTGTGATATTGATCCGGAACGGCTTAAAGCCATCCGGAAGGACTTCGATGTTCCCGCATTCTCTGACTACCGTGATTTGTTGAAAAGCGATGTATGTGATGCAGTTCTCATCGCGACTCCTCATTACCTTCATCCACCGATTACGATCGATGCCTTCCGGGCGGGCAAGCATGTCCTTAGCGAGAAACCAGTAGGAGTCTACACACTCCAGGCCGAGGAGGCTGCCCGCGAACACGAGAAGTATCCAGAACTGGTTTATGGCATCATGTTTCAGATGCGGGCCGCCGGCTTGAATAAAAAGGTCAAAGACCTGATCGACTCCGGTGAGATCGGGAGGTTGACACGGGTCCTGTGGATCAATACGGACTGGTTCCGCACCCAGGCCTACTACGACAGTGGTGGTTGGCGTGCCACCTGGTCGGGAGAGGGTGGTGGGGTATTACTCAATCAGGCTCCTCACAGTATTGATCTCCTTCAATGGCTCGCTGGGATGCCCAGCAGGGTTCGTGCATTCCTTAAATTGGGGTTATCTCACCAAATTGAAGTTGAGGATGATGTGACCGCTTACCTGGAGTGGGAGAATGGCGCTACGGGAGTGTTCCTCACCAGTACTTGTGAGGCTCCCGGTACGGGACGGCAGGAGATTATCGGTACCAAAGGAAAGATTGTGATCGAAAAGGGCACGATCACCCTTTTTCACAATCGTACTGAGATGGATGAATTCATCCGCACCAGTGAAGGTCGTTTCGATCCACCTGAAACCTGGACGATGGAGATCCCCTCCGCTCGAGGGGCTGGTGTTCATCAGGAGATCACCCAGAACTTTGTGAACGCGATTCTGAAAAAAGAGCGATTAGTCGCTCCCGGCGAGGATGGAATCCACTCTCTGGCATTGGCCAATGCAATGATTCTTTCTGGTTTGAGAGACAAGTGGGTGGATATCCCCTTCGATGGTGTGGAATACAAGGCGCTTCTCGATGAATTATGCGCTGGATCGACCCTCAAAAAGAATGTCCGTGCAGCCGGAGCGGAGGACATGAATGCCTCGTTCCACTGAGTCTCTCAAAGTATGACCTCTCTTGAGATCCGCCCACGGCAACCGCATTTTTCTCCACGAGCGGGGCGATTTGAGCTCATTGCCAAATACGATGCGGCCGGAGACCAACCCAAGGCCATCCAACAATTGGTCGAGGGCCTGCATTCCGGGCTGCGTTTCCAGACCCTTGTCGGTGTCACCGGAAGCGGAAAAACCTTCACCATGGCCAAGGTGATCGAGGAGCTGAATCTTCCGGCCCTGGTCATCTCTCACAATAAGGTGCTCGCGGCCCAGCTTTATTCGGAGTTCAAGCAGTATTTTCCCAACAACGCAGTGGAGTACTTCGTCAGCTATTACGACTATTACCAGCCCGAAGCCTATGTCCCTACCACAGATACGTTCATCGAGAAGGAAACGGACGTGAATGATGAGATCGAGCGGTTACGTCTTTCCGCTACCACCAGCCTCATCGAACGTCAGGATACGATCATTGTAGCATCGGTGTCCTCGATATATGGCTTGGGCGCACCTTCAGAGTACCTGGAGACTTATCTCCCGATCACTCTGGGAGGCTTCTCTGACCGTACCGCGATCCTGCGCAAACTGGTGACTCTTCAATACACCCGCAAAGATATCGACTTTCACCGGGGAACCTTCCGGGTCAAGGGCGATACTGTTGATATCTTCCCGGGGTATGGAGATACCCCGATTCGGATCGAACTTTTCGGGGATGAGGTCGAGAAGATATCTGAGTTCGAACCACTCACTGGGAGAGTGTTGCGTGAACTGGAGAGTGTCACTATCTGGCCCGCAAAACATTATGTGACCACGAAACCGAAACTGGAGGCCGCCATCGAATCCATTCAGGATGAACTCCGGGAACGACTGGCAGAGCTCAATTCTCAAAACAAGCTCCTTGAAGCGCAACGCTTGGAGATGCGCACCCGCTTCGACCTGGAGATGTTGCGTGAAACCGGAATCTGTTCAGGTATTGAAAACTACTCCCGCCACCTGGATGGACGCCAAGCTGGCGAACGCCCATTCTGCCTGCTGGATTACTTTCCCGAGGATTTCCTGCTCTTCGTCGATGAGTCGCACATCATGCTTCCCCAGATACGCGGCATGTATGGAGGAGACAAATCTCGCAAGGAAACCCTGGTCAAATATGGATTCCGGCTTCCATCGGCTCTCGATAACCGTCCTCTCAAGTTTGAGGAGTTCATTGAACTGGTCGACCGTGCGATTTTCGTGTCTGCCACACCCGCCGAATGGGAACGTGAAATCAGTGGACAGATCGTGGAGCAGATCATCCGTCCGACTGGTCTTGTCGATCCAATCGTGGAGGTCCGTCCCGCACGTGGCCAGGTGGATGACCTGATCGCTCGTGTCCGCGAGGTTGTCGACAAGGGAGGGAGGGTTCTTGCCACCACACTTACCCGCAAGATGGCCGAAGATCTTGCCCAGTTCCTCCAACGACTTCAGATCAAGGCACGCTACCTGCACTTCCAGATCGATACGGTGGAGCGGGTGGATATCCTTGAGGCTTTGCGACGTGGGGAGATCGATGTGGTGGTCGGTGTGAACCTGCTGCGCGAGGGACTTGATCTGCCGGAGGTTTCCCTGGTGGCGGTGCTCGATGCCGACAAGGAGGGTTTCCTGCGTTCGGAGACCTCTCTCATCCAGATTTGCGGAAGGGCCGCACGGAACATTGAGGGGAGAGTCATCCTTTATGCAGATGAGGAAACCGGTTCCATGGACAATGCCCTTCGAGAGATGAAACGTCGGCGGGCCATCCAGGAACAGCACAACCAGGATCATGGCATCCAGCCCAAGTCGATCGAAAAGGCTGTTACCAACATGCTCATGGATGTCCGCCGGAAGAAAGCGGAGGCCAACGACACGGTCTACCAGGTCTTCCAGGAATACGAAGGGAAACACCTGCCACTCAAGGAGCAGATTGCCCGCCTGAAAGCCCATATGGTCCGGGCAGCCAAGGAACTGGAATTCGAAGAAGCAGCTCTCTACCGCGACCGGATCCAGGATCTCGAAAGAAAAGCACGCATGAAGAGGTAACCGAAATGCTCAAGGTCAGCTGGTATCAGTTCACACAACACCCGGATTCGGATTCCTGTTGGTCGCTCTCGGTTGGTCCGGATGGCAGGATATATGCTGCTGCCTGCGCGGAGGGGGTGCCTGGAGGTGTGGTCAAACTGGTCCGTTACAATGAACACACCGATTCCCTGGATTATCTCTTCGACCTCGACCAGATGGTGGATGATCCGGGTGATTCCGGCAGAGCCACTCAATGCAAGATCCATTACAGCTTCGTCCCTTCTCTTTCCGATGGGATCCTGTACATGGCAACACATCTTTCGGGACCGCCGATTGACCAGCCGGCCTATTCACCCTGGCGTTCCTGGCACGATCCGGAGCGCTGTTTCCGTGGAAGTGCCCTGCTTGCTTTCGACACCCAGACAGACAAGGTTCTCTGGTGGGACACCCTGATCCCCAAGGAGGGTTGCCGATGCCTGTTAATCGATGAAGAACACAGCCGTCTTTATGCGCTGAGTTATCCCCGCGACCATTTCATCATTTATGACCTGACCAGCCGCAGTGGAAGGGACCTTGGAAGGATTGGGTCGATCAACGCACAAGCCTTGTTCCTGGATTCCAGCCACCGTGTGTGGACCACACGCGATGATGGGCGCCTGATCCGATACAGTCCCTCCGAAGATCGTTTCGAAGTCTCCCCCTATGTTCTTCCCCATAACTCCCAGTTCCAGACCGGCTGGCACAGTGTCTTTTATGATGTTGCGAAAGCGCCGGATGGTCATGCCTTGTATGCCTGTACCTGGATTGCACAGCCTCGCCTGTTGAGGATCTTCCCGAATGAGGGCGAGTGGGGACGAGTAGAGGATCTGGGACCGGCAACTCAGGAACGCGACACGAGTATCCCCTATGACACCTTCCAGGATCATTGTGGTGGTCTGGTCTTTGGGGGGGATGGGGCGCTCTACTACGTGGCGTCACGTTGGCGGGATCCTGTTTTCAATCCCTACCCCGAAGACCGTAGAGACCGTGAAGGGGTGGTCTGGCAGCTCGATCCCAAGACCCTTCAGAAAGAGGAGTTCGCGCTCCTCGAACGTCCCGGGGAGAATGCCCAATATGTCTCCCGGGGTGCGGTGGATCATAATGGAGACCTGTTTTTTGGACATGTCGGACCACGGCCGGTGGGTATCTTCAAAGTAGAGATGCCACCTGACAGAAAGATCCCAAATGCACATCTGCCCATCAGGATCTGGGGATAAGGAAGAGAATCATGGCGGAGAAAAAGAAGTACGACATGAATTCACCGGAAGCCAAGGCGGTTATCGATGAAATCGTTCACGGTACCTTCATGACCGAGGGGACCATGGTGGCTTTTCCCCTCTGCTTCCCGGGTGCCAGCACACCCATCCCGATGGAGGAAAGCTACATCACCGCTCTGGATATCACCCCGGATGGGATCATTTACGGTGGGACCTCCGGACATCGGGTGCACCTTTTTGTGGGGATGTTTCATGGTGTCACAGGGGTGGTTTTCGATCTGGGGGCCCTAGATGGGATGACTGAGTGCCTCTCGGTGTGTTGCTGTGAAGGGAAAGTCATCGCCCTTGTGAGAGGACCGGAAGGGATCCGGTTGGTCTCCACAGACTATCAAGGATTGCCATTCGATCTCATCCAGGAGTGGGGATTTGTGCGTCCTCCCATCAGGAACATAACGGACCTGCCCCCCCATGATGGAACTCTCTCCGCCAGGGTTTGCCTGGAAGGAAAGGCTTTGATCTGCCAATCCGGTGGGGATCTTTTCTGTTTGGATGTACCAAGCGGGAACCTGACCAAAGCCGGGATAGTTCCGGATTCCGGCGGTCTTCTTCCTGGCGATCCGGATGGAGTTTATGGCTTGGATAAAAACCACTCATTGTGGCGGTATGAGCCTGCATCAAACACACTCGAGCGGAAAGTTGTTCCGATGCCAGAGGGATGCCGGGTGACGAGAACAATGTGTTGGGCTCGTGATCCCAATGATGGGACATGCTACCTGGCGGATGGAGCTGGCACTCTGTTCCCATTCATGGGGGTCCATGGGTTTGGGAGAGACATCGGAAGGACACGTCTTACACCGGTGAACGCGATGTCAGTCACTCATGATGGCCGGCTGATCGGGTCTTGTGGTGATGGAATTGGGCGTTTCTTTGTATACTCCCCCCGGAATGGAAAGGTGAAAGATATTGGTGTGGCGGTTTCAGTGCTTGAAACACGCCGCTATGGTTATCAATTTGGGGGTGCAGTGACTGGACGTGATGGAGAGATCTACTTTGGAGAGAAAGATCAGAATGGCCATTTGTGGATCTACTTCCCACGTATCGAAAAGAGAATTGTTTGAACAATCAAAGGAGGCCGCTGATGAATTCGCGCGAACGGGTACTGCGCACGCTGGAGTTCAATCGACCTGACCGGTTGCCAAGGGACCTGTGGGCATTGCCATGGGCTGATCTGAACTACCCGGAGGAGCTCGCTGCACTGAGGAGGGATTTTCCCACTGACTTTGGAGGACCACCTGGAATCCTGGCGAAGGTTCCTGAGACCTTGGGCGATCCTCACAAAAAGGGAGAATACAGGGATGAATGGGGTTGTGTGTTTGTCAACATCCAGGATGGAGCGATTGGAGAGGTAAAAAAGCCTCTGATCGAGGACTGGGATAGCGACACCGAGAAGGTCCATTTCCCACGTGAATGGCTGACCTTTGACCGGGGTGCTGTCCGGGATTATTGCCGTTCCACGGATCTCTTTGTCCGAGGAGGATGTTGTCCACGACCATTCGAACAGATGCAGTTCCTGCGTGGGACTGAGAACCTTTACGCGGATATTGCCACACGGGACCCTGGCTTTCTGAGGTTCCTGGGAAGGATTCATGAGTTTTACCTGGATCTCTTTGAAGAATGGGCCAAGACAGAGATTGATGGTATGACCATTATGGACGATTGGGGGGCCCAATCTGCTCTCCTGATTTCTCCCAAATCCTGGAGAGAAATATTCAAACCCCTCTACAGGGATTATGCCCGTATCGCCCATGAACATGGAAAAAAACTCTTTATGCATAGCGATGGACACATTCTCGCGGTCTATCCAGACCTGATCGAAATTGGTGTTGATGCACTCAACTCTCAGGTCTTCTGCATGGGATTGGAGAATCTTTCGGAGTTCAAAGGCAAGATTACCTTCTGGGGAGAGATTGATCGCCAACACCTGCTGCCCCATGGGACACAGGAGGAGATCCGGCAGGCAGTCGGACGTTTCCAGGAAAACCTCTACTCGAATGGTGGGGTGATTGCGCAGCTTGAGTTTGGGTTAATGACCAGACCGGAAAATGTCCGGGCTGCTTTTGAAGCTTGGGATCAATTCAAGACTTGAGGTGGAAAACCGGGGCAGGATCAGGTTCCTGCCCCGGTAAAGAGAACGACTAATCAGCGCCCCGTACAGGGCTTCTTGCCATGATTGGCCTTCTTGGAGCGCCAACGGAGTTTCTTTGCCACTCTGCGTTTACCTGTTGCCATCTTAAAAACCTCCAAAGTCAACAAAGGTGAAAGTTTATTCTCCCCATGGATTTTGTCAACACTCAACAGGATTAGCGGAAAGTACCACCTATTTCCTCAGAAGGATAAGGGGATTATTTTCAGCAAGGGCGGAACGGGGCTGCTATATCAAAGGCCGTTTATGTGGAATTCCATCATGCCGCGGATACTTGTCTGGCAGCTCACCCACACGGCCGATTGAAACGATGAACCGGTCTGAATCTTCACCGGGAAGGCGATAAGATGCCGCTTTAAGCACCCTCGCATTCAATTGATCCAGGGCCTTCTGGATGGTAGTGATCTCTTTGAGGTCCGATTTCCAACTCCACAACTCCCCCTCCGGAACCAGGAATGGGATACCCAACTCAATCAGAACCGGCAGGGCATCCACAGCACGAACCACCACACGGTCATAAGACTGGCGGAACTCCTCTTGATGACCCAGAACTTCCGCTCGTTCCGATAAGGCCTCCCCACGGTCTGACAGGCCAGCCTCACTCAGAAATTCATTGAGGATCTGGACAATCTTCCGCTTGCTGTCCAGGAGCATGAAGCGGGGTGTATTCGTTTGGAGAGCCAATGGCAAACCCGGAAAACCAGCCCCTGTGCCTAAATCGAGGAGGCTAGTTCCCATACCCCATCCCGCCAGGTGGGGAGCGATCGAGTCGAGGACATGACGAGTCATCCACCTGTCCTGGGGAACCGTTGTCAGGTTATGACGGGTATTCTGGCCAGCGAGCCAGGAGAGGTGTTGGGAGATCATTGGGTGGAACTCAATCGAATGCCCATCGAGTTCACCGAGGTGATCAATTCGGATCTGGTTATCCTTGCTCACCATGGAAAGCAAATCGGGCCGGGAAGGGCGATTCCTTCCCGGCCCGGGTCTTATCTACAATTCAAGGGCCTCAACCAATTAATTGGAACGGCGCGCCCGTCGGCGGGCATTTCTGCGTGCTTGTTCCATCTTCCGCTTTGCTTTCACGCTTGGCTTCTCATAATACTCATGCCGTCTCATTTCGGCTTTTAAGCCCGATTGCTCACAACGGCGTTTGAAGCGTCGAAGAACTTGGTCGATGGATTCATCCGCGCCCACCACGACCTCAATACCGGTCATTCGGACACACCTCCTTTCTTCCCTGCCCTCTATGAACAGGCTGTTTGTGGTTGGTTCTCGAACTTGGAATGAACCTAACACAGGACCTGGTGTCTGTCAACGAAAAGTATTCAACTTCTTCATTTGATTAGACTTAAGTTTGATAATAAAGATTCGTTTCTTGATCCATCAAAACTGTACAGAATGCCAACAGAATGCTCCAATCACAGTCTATGCACAGGAATATTCCACATTATTTCACATACCATTCAAGCATTTTTCCAGGTTCATCGGGAATGTTATCTAATTAAAGGTTGGCTAATGGGTGAAAAACAGATTTTCGCTATTCAAACCGGATTGAACGAATGATTTCATCTCCATCCTTACCAGATTGGATTCGCAGCCACCGCAGGGTATGGGACCGGATCATCGCCTCGACCATGGGTGAAACCCGGAACTTGTCGGTCCTCCAACCCCGCTCTTCGGGTTTGGTCATCCAGGCGGTAAGCGGTTGATAAACAGCGGTCTCGGTTGCTCCTTCAATCCTGAATGTGTCGAGGTCGTCACCTTCATTGAAGTACTCAACCATCATGAAAAGCGGGCCTGTAGAAGAACTCACTTTCACATCAGAGATGACTTGATATTCAATCGAATCCGAACCATACATGGAATCCGTGGCCCAACCCCACTTGCCTTTCCTGGAAACAGCGAAACAGGGGCTCTTGGATGGCCCTTCCGGTTCCACAAGCATGATCTCACCAGTGGGTGGCAATACCACTACTCGGGCAACGGAATCAGGCTTCATTCCTGTGTTTTGAGTCCCTCCAATACGGGCCACATCTGCCTGGTTCCAATCCCGTCTCTGGATGGAGACCTTATTCCATGCCAAGTCATGTGTGGGATGAATCTGGCAACTGAAAACGTTCTCCTGTGTAGAACCCTTGATCTGTACGGTAAGCATGGAAGTCACTGAGGAAATTATTCCAATATCCAGCGTATCCGTCGCGCAACGAACTGCTTTAACCTGAAATGGTGGAGCCTGGACCAAAGGGACCTGTGTCGAGAGAGCATACCTTCTCCCTCTGCAGGTGAAGTCTGTTTTGAGTTGTACACTTGATGGCCAGGTCTGGGGGAGATGACTGGCCTCGACTACCAGGGCAAAGCGGATTTCCCTGGTGCTGGAAGCGACCGAAACAGACTCGGTGTGTCCCTCCACGGTGACAGAGCCATGGACTTCGGTCAGTTCCTGGGCGGCTTCATTGGCTATCCCAAAATGGAAGACCATGGGAGTGCCGGGGGTCCCTTCATAACACCATTTCTCGTAGAACCAATCGGGAAACCACCAGCCGATTCTGGCTACCCGCAAAATGGATTCCTGGAATCTGTCCAGCATTCTCCTCGCCACAGGGTCATCCAGCCCCGTCAAAAGGTCAATGTACCCATTAATGTAAGCCAACGCCTGTTGTTGAAATGCTTCGTTGGCTGACTTGTCATCAGACACCTCAGGAACCGGGACTCCACCCTGAAGCCCTTGCTGAACTTTCAATAGGGCATCCTTGCCCAGTTTGTTGAGCTCAACGATGAAATGGGCAAAGGTGGTTCCAAAATCCAGATTGGTGTCGCCTAAACGACTGACCAGTTCTCTCATCAAGGCCGCTTGGTGAGTGTTCGTGGCAACCTGGATTTCCCGTCCGTTCATCCCTTCTGATTCAATCAAACCCCCATCCACGAGGTCGTATCGTTTGACCTCAGTCAGCGTGTAGGCGGGGGTGTTGGCATATGCCACTGCCAGACAGGCCGGAACACTGACCATAGGCTCATCACCCGTCAGGAGGTTCCGGTATTGGCAGGTGAGGTGCAGAAGTTCATCTGTCAATGGAGATCGGCAGCGGGCGATATTGAGAATCCGGTTACGAGTCAGAACCAGGTCACGGCACAATTCATTGGGAAAAACCGTGATGGGGATGGTGGTGGAAAAAACGATCCGGGCACTTTCTGGATCTGTGCTGAGATTAGGCGAGGAGGGACCGGGACAATCCAGGCCTGTCAGATAGATTCTGTGAATTCTGCCAGCGATTTCCGGGTCCTTCCGAAGGGCCGCTGCCAGGTTTGTCAATGGTCCTGTGAGGATAAGACTTAGATCCCCATCATACTGTCTGGACATCTCAATAATCAAATCTTCAGCATGAGCTCTGGCTGGCATGGATGGTTGGAAATCCTGCCCCCAATGAAGCCAGGGAGAAGAGGAACTCCGGCTTACATCACCATAAGCAACAGGCACATCCGGACGCGACAGGAGACTGAGCAGTTTTTGTACTGTTCGAGCACTTTCCTCCGTGCTGAAAGAGCTGGTTGTCACAGCGGTCAGATTAAGCCCCGGGGTTCTGGCAGCCTGTGAAATCGCAAACAGATCTGCGAATTCCTCGCCAATTCCGGTATCGATCAGGATGGGAAGTCCTGTCTCCCCATGGGCTGCATTCATAATGAATGCCCAGAAAAGAAGAACCAGACCGTAACCTGGAACCCATCTGCGCACACTTAAGCAAGTCCCCGACCGTGGCCTGATTTCATCTCCTGGGATTCGTTTTCTGGGATTGCAGGTCATTCGTGATCGATATCATTAAAAAAGTCTTCGATATTTTCCCGGCGAGTGTAGTCCGAATCAAGCTCATCTTCATCGAAGTTAGTAAAATCGCCGAAAGCACGGCCATTGTCTTCGTCTTCGACTACATCCTCTTCCTCATCTTCATCAAAATCATACCCCTCATCGTCAGGAAGTCCCTCTTCTTCCTCATCCTCATCAGTCAGAAGATCTTCTTCGTCAAACTCATCGACCTCGACATCCTCGTCAGGTTCAATTTCGAGTTTGGTCAGGTCGACATCTTCTTCCTCTTCCTGCTCCTCGAATTCTTCTTCCGCTTCATCTTCGTCTTCAAACAGATCTTCGTATTCGTCTTCAGGAATCACGATGACTACCTCCCTCCAGTTGCTGTCTTGGCTTCTTCCCACAGGGCATCCATCTCGGCCAGGCCGGCGTGCTCCACACTGGATCCCCTGGATCGTAAAGTTGTTTCGATGTGCCGGAAACGCTGAAGGAACTTGCGGTTGCAATCCTGCAGGGCTTGTTCCGGATCAATTTTCAGGAAACGGGCAAGGTTCGCCACAGCGAACAACAGGTCACCCAATTCCTCAGTGACTTTCTCCTTGCTTTTGTTCAGGACCTCCTCCAATTCGTTGAGTTCCTCCCGGATCTTGTCAAGGACCTGGGAAGGATTCTCCCAGTCAAATCCTACCTTTGATGCACGCGTCTGCAAGCGTTCCGCCCTCAGCAGGGCCGGTAGGGCAACCGGGATGCCATCCAGGATTGAGGAGCCTTCACCACGCTCCTCCTTCTTGATGCTTTCCCATTGCCGCAGCACTCCCTCGCTGTCATCCACTCTGGCATTCCCAAAAACATGAGGATGCCGTTGAATCATCTTGGCATTGATGGCTTCGATCACATCATCGATAGTGAAACGATTCTCCGCAGCGGCAATCTCGGCATGGAAGACCACCTGGAGGAGTACATCTCCGAGTTCTTTTCGGAGTTCCAGGTCATCACCCATCTGAATCGATTCGGCGACCTCATAGGATTCCTCGATAAGATACTTGATGAGGGAAGAATGGGTTTGTTCACGGTCCCATGGACAACCTCCGGGAGAGCGGAGACGGTGCATGATCTCGCAAAGACGTTCGAACAGTTCTCCGGAACCCGGCATATTCATGCAGACACAAACCAACCTGATGATTTATGCCCGTTTTCCTCCCCCATTTCACGAATGGTCATCAAAACAACTTTTGGGTCCCCAGGGATTCGAACCCTGGACCAATCGATTATGAGTCGATTGCTCTAACCGCTGAGCTAGGGACCCACCGGACCTGTTGATAACAAAGGTGGATACCACCTGTCAACCCTTTTCCAAGTGGTTCGAGGCTTTCAATTCCAACCCCCTCAATGCCTCAAAAAATCGAGTAGATCACCCTGGTCGAGCTTTCCATCATGATCATAATCGATGCCTACGGGAACATCCTGCCAGGATAACCAGTGGAGCGGAAAGGCATAGAAATCATCAATGGTCACTATACCATCTTCGTTAGCATCCCCAGGAACATAATAGGTCACAGGAACCCGGATGGAGATGGCCTGATTGGCACTGGAAGGTCCCATACACAAAAACAGGTCATACTGTCCATGTCCCCCATTCAATGCTGCCTGCATCTCGATTCGTCTCGGATTCCCGGGGAAGACAGTGCCTTGTGAACTCCCGGAGAAAGTAACGCCATGACCGGAAATAATCCGGCCAGTCATATCAAAAGTGTCAGTCAGGGAGGTAACACTATACCCATAGGCCAAGGCACGATAAAAACCATCCGGGGGAAAAATGAGCGCGATCTGTTCATTCGATGTACTCGATAGGGAGGAGGCAATGATCTCATCGTCTGTAAACTGACCATCCGGATTGCTTCCATCAGCACCATCACGGTAGAGGTAAAGATCGATGTCCCGGGCAGTCCCCTGGAGGTCTACCTGGAGCAATCCACAATCATTCACCGGCAATTGATACCAATAGGACCAGTTCTGAAGAATCGATTGATCATCATACCATTGTTGTACTTTCGAGGGCCCATACGCGGATGCCTGAAACCCATCAATTTGAAGACTCGAGGTCAATGTGATGTCATAAATCATGTTGGAGGAGGTGGTGTAGACTTGGGGCGGGGCCGGGTCCAGGTTAATTTTTCCAGTTTCAATCGAGAATGGAACCGCAAAGCGTTGCCCGCTGAAAAGGATGTTATGGACAAAGAGGGCATGAAGACCATCAGTAAGAGAAGCCGTTGAGTAATCGGAGGTGGTTCCGGTGAGTGTTTTGAAAGTCCAGTTCGGCCTTCCGGGACTCCGATAGCCACCAATCCAGGCCAGGGTGTTGGGACCAAAAGAGGGATGGTAGAAGCTGGAGCCCGGATAGGTGAAGGTATCCATCACTGGACCCAGAATGAGTGTGTCCAGGTCGGTCGGAATGGCATCTTCCCAAACCGTATGGGTGAACAGGTAATCCCCCTTGGATGGGGAAGGAACATCCAGAAAGAAAAGACGGCCATCGCCCGATTCGTCCTGGCCTCTCCACGAAAAGTCCCCATGAACTGCAGAGTTATCATAAGGTTCATTTCCAGTGTGGGTGCCAGGAATAACAATCGAACCGGTGTTCAATGCCGCTGCTACGTTGATTGAGACTGGAATCACGGTTCGACCAGGAATCCCGCCTGTGCTGGTCTTTTCAGTGGATTTCACTGAAGAGTCTTGGAGGATTATTTTTGCTGAGTAAGAACCAACGGGCATGTCACCGGGTATGGTGACGGTTGCCTTCAGTGTCGCAGTTGCATCGGGTGGGATCGTCAATGAGGGTTTATCCAATTCCATCCATGAGCATTCACTCTCCCTGTAAAAAGTTGTCCGGATACGCACCGTGGTGGCAATCGGTGAACCAGTGTTGTGTTGAATCCCGACGAAGATTCCATCATGCATCTTTCCGAGCGGGTCTGAAACAAACACCTTCATCGAGGTTCCACTGTTGTATCCATAGTTGAACCTCATGTACTCCCACTGATCGATCTCGGCTGGTTCGATAACCCCGGGGGTGGTACCGATCGATTCATCGTACAATTTCCCATCTCCATCTTTGTCAGTCCAATCATAGACAAGGAGCCGGTACCGGTTTTCATAGGATGGAGTCACGGAGGCAGCGTTTCCTGGAGTGAAGTTGGTATCAAAGACTTCAAAAGGGAAAATTGCCTCAATCACCATGAAATCGGTGTCTTCCGGGATGCTGTTGGCATTGGGGCCCTGCAGTTCGTAAAGATAACTGGGACGCCGGAAATCATAGGCTTCGGCTGTGGCGGCGATCGTATGGATATCAAATTCCAGTTGATTGACAGCCACCAGACTGATGGAACTCACATCCAAGATGGCCGGGGAAGCAGATACATTGTGCACGGTAAACTCTTGCTGATGCACATCTCCGGGTTGGACGATATGGGCATAAGCGTTGAATATCTCTCCCCGGAAGTCCCCTGGAATCCAGGATTCAGGTGTCACGGCAATGCCAGCCAGATCCGATGCTAACTCGACTGCCCGTCCGGCATGGACCCTGCCGGCTCCTTGACGGAACACATCACTCTGAAGATCGACAGCCGAATTCATCAAAAACTGCCGAGCTGTACTTGCTGAGGGCCAACTACCATGAACAGCCCGGTAAGCCTGATAGATCAATGCGGTGATACCAGCTGCCTCTGGACAGGCACGGCTGGTCCCCCCCCAGGATTCCCAGGCTGTCCAACCATCCCCTGCCTCATTCAAGGGGATATCGCCACTACCCCATGCACCATGGGCCATAACAGAAACCCCCTGACGGCCATCTGCTTGGGGACCGGCGCAACTCCAACCCTGAACATCTCCCGCCAGAATCTGATCCGGGGAGTTGATGGAATCGAATGAGTCGCAGGTATCGTAGCCGGTACAGGCTCCCACCGCGATCCCGCTCGGTGGACCAGGTGTATTCACGGTTCCATACCCCGGTGCCCCGTTTCCAGTGGAATTGCACCAGGTTGTGTCCGGAGCCAGATGGAGATGGACACTTTCAATGAACCGGGACTCCCAATCCCATCCATCATCATCCACAGAGCCGGAACCGAAACTCATGCTGACAACGTTGGGTTCATCACCTGTCTCCTCTTTCCCGTCATATCCCAAGGCACAAAAAAACTGAAAGTCTGAGAAATACCCCCCCTGGTAAAAGTTACCGACCGCAATGATGCCAGCCTGCGGGGCCGGGCCAACCACCATACCCGATCCCACGCCACTGTAAGATGGTTTGTAAGGTGGAGCGTTCCCATTGATCACTCCGCCACCCGCCACAGCAGAAGCGCACAGAGTGCCATGGTTTTCTCCCTCGCCCAGATAGTCATTGATCATAAAGGCCACCAATGAGGCAGCTGGTGGCGCGCTCGCATTGTAAAGCCAATCCGAGGCTGGGATCGGTTTGGTTCCATCCGCAATGAAGTAAATCATCCCGCCGGAGACATCCGGGTAACCATCCGTTCCCGCGGCATTCGCCTGGGAATCCCAGACATCCCGGAAAGAGATTTCATCTCCACGAAAACACGGTTTCTCATCGGTGAAATCCAGGTCTCCATCGAGATCCACATACACCGTGTTATAGCCGGGGCCACGGACTGCCGTGTCGGGATGATCCACCAGCAGCACGAAAGGAAAGACCCCATTCAGGACCTCTTTCATAGAGTTATCCGGGTGAACTCCAAAATGGTAGATTCCGGATACACTTTCGGTTTTGAAAGTGACTGTACGAGTCTGTGGTGGACCACCATTGGATAATGAGAGATTTGCCGTGGCCGTTGCCCCATGGATTGTGACTGGGGGAGTTGTGGTTGTATCCACATACCATGTATCTTTTGTGGAACCTGTCGAAAAATAGGTGTCCATCGATAAAGAATCAAAACAGATAGGCCAGCCATGGTAGGGTGAAGATGGATTCTCCACCCGAGCTTCCTTTCCATAGAGGTCGGGGTGCGCGAAATCGATCCCGGTGTCCATCACAGCTACTTTGACACCTTCACCTCGATACCCATGGTTCCAAGCCTGTTCCAGCCCCAGGATATCTTTCAGAAACCACCCCTTCTGCACCTTTCCCTTTGGCATCGGCCCCACTTTGAGGGAATCAGGAGAATAGTCCGGAGCGGCTTTGAGTGCTTTCAGCCGTAGGTCACTCTTCAGGCGGGAGCGCCTGGGGAGATCAGGGTCAGGAGGAAGAGGAGGTTTCCGTGACCCATTGTCAAGAACTGCTGTCACGCCTCTTATTGAGGCAAGCTTGGTCAGGTTTCTTCCCTGAACTTTGCCCCGTATCCAGGTGAAGCCGCCGACAGTCATCCGTCGAGGATCTTGAACCAGATTTCCCAGATCGGGATCACCAGTGACCATCACTGACACGGCTATCGGCTCAGTGCTCCGCTCCTGAGCAGCTTTCCGCAGCTTCGGACTCAGAACCGATTCGATTCCACTCTGTCCAGATGATATGCTTGTCCACAGTAAAACCACGGTCATCGCCAGAAACACAAGCCCTTTGCCTGTCACTTTGGACCTCCCTTTAAGCGAATTTCCTTTTATTTGAGCAACCAAAGGATCTGGGAGACCGCATAACCGGCCTCCTCAGCAGTTATCACAATATCGGCCACGGCCTGACAGCCTGAATGCAAGATATCGGTTGGAGGACTGGCTGGCTTCCCCTTGGTGGTGAGAGTGATATACCCAGCTGAAAGAAGGTGGACCATCAGAGACTCAAGGCATTCCCTGTTCAGCCACTTCACACCACCAAACTCATGGATTTGAAGGCATGCCGCCGGAGCTTCCTCGGAAAACAACTTTTCGAAGTAATCATGAGCTCCACTGGGTATTCCGGAATAAATGGCATCAGGATGAGATAGAAGGGTTTTCAACATCTGGCTATTTTCCGGGAGATGGGGGAGATCAGGAAACGGACCGCTCACGGTGCGTGCGGCGGTTACATCAAGCATCCATTTCTCAACCCAGTCCAGAAAGGTCTCTTCCTCCTTGTCCTGAACAAAACAGGACTCCAAGTGTCGCAACACAGACCATGCCACCAGTAAACAGGGAAGCCGATGAAGCCGATTTTCATCCAGGCTTGGAGCGATCACTTCAAGGAAAGGTTTCCCATCTGGAAAGGAACCCTTTTCAAGGGAATTCATAAAGGTCTGGAGGGACAACGCATCCTCACAAATCCCTTCCAGAACTTCTTCCACCTCAAATGATGGCAGTTCACGACCCACCATGGCTTCCTGAAGCGAAAGGAGAGCTGCCTTCAAACCTCTGTTTCTTTCCTCCGGAACATCTCGTTCTGCCGGTTCCAACGAGTTGTAGATGGCCTGTGCTTCCTGAAGAGTGGACCTGAAAGGTTCGAGCAGGTCGGCCAGTTGGTGTTCCTTGTATGCCGTTTCGATGTCTGGGACGCCTTTCCCTGACAGTGATTCGGCGAAGATGGCCCAGGTACCATCCAGATCCCTGATTTCACGGAAATCCAGAAAAGCATGATACTGGTAACCATGCAGCTGAACAAACAGACCCTCCTCATGGATCTGCTGTCCGGAGCGGACGTATTCGAGACCGTCTTTATAGTCTTTGAACAAATAATAAATCTGGGAGGATTGGGTGAGTCCGAGTGCGTCACCGAGTGTCCGCGTGACTAAGCGGGTCTCATCCTGACGCCCTTCATTCACCTGGGTAGAGACACGAATCCAGCCTGTTGTGGTGCTCAACCGGTTGTTATAGAGGATCACCGCACGCTCCTGTCCAGAGCGGTTTGAGTAAGCAAACACATCCTCATTCACATGTCCTTCGGGGGTGCAAAAGTCGTAAAAGGCAAAGTTATCAACACCACTGAAGAGATATCTTTTCCGCATCAATGGGAAAATTGCAGCCTCGTGACGGCGAACCAGATCCATGTCCACTGTTTCATCCCAGTAAGCACGGCGGTATTCCATTCCATATTTCTCGGCGAACCCTTCGATCTGGCCATGACCGAACATCGGCAGTCCTGGCATAGTCACCATCAAGAGACATACCCCGAAATACTTGTCGCCTTTCCCAAACTGCTCCACGGCAGTTTTTTCATCCGGATTGTTCATGAAATTCACAAACCGTCGCAGAACCTCCGGGCTGAATTCAAGGACATTTTTTACCGTGGAACGGTAGTTCGCATTTTCCTCGCTTTTGAGCATGTTCATAAAGGCACTGTTATATACCCGGTGCATTCCGAGGGTCCGGACGAAAAAGCCCTCCATCAACCAGAAGGCCTCGGCCAGTAGAAGAGTGTCGGGCGCTTCCAGGGCGATTCGGTCTACGACCTCACGCCAGAACTCCTCGGGCATGCGTTGATTGAATTCTTCGCGTGAGATGCCGTGCTCGGCACGTGAGGGAATGTCTCCCCCATGCCCTGGTGGTGGAAACCAGAGGCGTTGAAAGTGCCTCTTGGTCAGTGTCATGGCGGCATCGAAACGAATGATGGGGAACTTCCGGGCCACATGCAGGATGGTTTGAATCACTGCCTCTCGAACCTCTGGAAGCAGATAATTCAGCTGGGCGGTATCGTTCCAAGGCATGTGAGTGCCATCGTTGCCGTGGTAAATGTATCGGACATCGCCTGTCCAGTTATCCACCCGCTGGAAGACCACGGAAGCATCACGGTGATCCCAGTACCCATCCTCAATACGCAAACTGATCCGCCAGTCACGAGAAAGATCAGGACCTGTGAAGGTATAGCTTGGGAACGGAGGATAATCGAGCTGGACGAACCAGTGGGGATGTTCCATCACCCACCGGGAATCCAGTCCCATGTGGTTTGGAACCATGTCACTGGCGAGCCGGATGCCACGCCTCCAGGCACGTTCCTTCAGATTCTGATAGGCTTGCTCTCCCCCCAAGTCATTGGCGATCACATAGTCGTACAGTGAATAGGCGGATGCTGCTGCCTCGGGATTTCCACGCATCTGCTTGATTCGTTGTGACGCCGATGAACGTTCCCACACCCCGATGAGCCAAAGGCCTGTAAATCCCCATGCAGCCAGCCGGTCCAGTTCCCGGTCAGGGATTTGATCGAGCCGCATAACAGGTTCACCGTAGGTCTTCGAGATCTGGTCCAGCCAGACATAGACCGATTTCGCCATCAAAACCACATTGGACATCCAGTCCCGGTCTGGAGTGAACCGTTCAAACTCCGGGAAATAATCGCCATCAGCCTGCACCTTTTGGCCAAAGGTAAGGACCGGTGCCGGGCCACCTCCAAACCCACGAGGTTTTGTTTCTTCACGCAACAGGTCGCGGCTGATGACCAGACGTGTCCGGAGAACTTCAGGGAGAATCCCCGCCCACTTCTCCAGAATAAAATCGAGTTGTCCCTGCAAAGATTTTGGGTTGGCTCGTGAAGGAGCACGCAGCGCTTCGAATAATGGCATCCCCAATTCTGATGAGTCCGGCAAAGAATCGAAGTAGAGTTCCAATGCCTCGATCAGGTCTTCATAAGGTGCCTGTGCTTTCAGATCAGAATCATCGAAAAGAATCTGAAATGGCTTTGCCGCCTGGTTTTCCAGGGTCAGTGACAGAAGGACCATCTCGCGCACTACCAGCAGACGGTTAGAGGCTCCATGGATTGTCTTCCCGGTAAGGAATTGCTCCCGAGTCGTTTGTTGAGTTTCGATTTGCCAGGGGGGGAAAAGATCGACAAAAACCGGAACCGGCTTTTCGGCAATCTCGGGACCATGGGAACTGCCAATCCACTCCAGTCCTTCATGCAGCGATCCGGGGAATTCCTCGAAACAATAGCGGTCCATGAAATAGCGAAGGATCTCAATAATCAAGCTGAGGGCGATAAGCTGTCCGCCCGAAACAGGAGATCCCGGCTGAATATCATTCATACGTTCCGCAAGAACTCGAATGGCATACAGCTCGCGTCGATGTGAGTGTGAGTCTCCTGAAGCCAACAGATTCAGGAGACCCAACTGGTCAGAACTCTTGCGTGAAACAGGAAACCCGAGTGGAAAGTACGGGTATGCCGATTCGATCACATTGGCCATGGAAGGTACACGTCCGAATATTCTCCAGAGAAGTCAGGCCACTCCCTGGCAGCCATCATGTTTGTCAGGAGGGACGTTATCCATTTTGAATAGAATAGTGAATAGTGGGGGAGATTATCTTGATGTTCTTCAAAGGTATTCGAATATGACAATGAGACATAATAAAAAGGCCCAGAGATTTTCCCCGGGCCTTGGAGTGTTTAAGGAAGGCTTCCTGATTCGGTATTTCAACAAGTGTTATTCAGATTCTTTGATTTTATCTCATAGGTATCCCAAATTGATGCTTCCCAAGCCCTTTACTTGAGAGGCTTTTCTTTGAACACCACATGTTTCCGGACAACAGGGTCATACTTTTTGAACTCCAGCTTTCCTGTCACATTTGCCTTGTTCTTGTAGGTGGTATAAAAAAAGCCTGTCCCGGCAGTGCTTTCAAGCTTGATCTTTTCCCTTTTCCCTTTGGCCATGATGGTCCTTCCTCAATCTTTGAACTAGGTTGTTCTTTTCGAACCAAACAATAAGTTTAACAGGATGATGCAGGAAGGCAAGTCATCGCATTGCTTCATCAAAAAAGTATCTGAAAGGGAAACGTTGCCTCATTTAAGAAA
>CAYZUX010000077.1:0-22818 GCA_964481775.1 uncultured bacterium
CCCCAAGTGTGACCGAGTTTCCCGCAAGCCGTGAGTGGGCCACCAGACAAGCGGATGAGGAAGCCAGCAGGATCGAGGGAGCGGCTCAGTCAGAGGCTGGAGCAGAATCAATCCCCTCTGGCGAACCCTCTCCCCCCATCTCTGAAGGCACTTCCCCCTTGTCAGAACCGGAGGGTGGTTATCGTCTAGGTCCGGGAGATGGGATTGATGTCACAGTTTGGGAGATGCCGGAGCTCTCCCGTGCGTTGGTGATCCGGCCTGATGGATTCATCAGTTTCCCTCTGATCCATGAGATCAAAGCCGCTGGAAAAACTCCTTCACAACTGGAACAAACCATTCAGGAAGCCCTTTCTGAGCACCTCATCGATCCGGAAGTCAACGTGGTGGTCACTTCGGTGGGAAGCAAGTCCTATTATGTCTTCGGGGCAGTGGCCAATCCGGGAGTCTATCCTCATTTCCGCCAGACAACACTCCTTCAGGGTATTATCACAGCGGGGGGATTTCCCTCTGTTTTCCGTGCAGGACAGCCGGTTCCCCATGGGGACCTCTCAAGGATCCGGATCATTCGTACGCATGACACCGGACGCGAGATCATCACCAAGAACCTGAAAGGGCTGAAAGACAAGGAAGTCATCGCTGAAGACATCGCGCTGCAACCTGAGGACATCGTGTATGTCCCACAGGAAGCCAAGCTGGTTTATGTCTTTGGAGAAGTCCTTGCTCCGGGCGTGATCCCGATCACGGATGGGACACGGATCCTCGAGGCCCTTCTGGGTGCAGGCGGGGTCCGTCCCACCGCCAAACGTGATCAGATCCTTTTGATCCGTCCGGGCACCGGTGTTCCCACCTATGCCTGTGTCAGCATGAAACAGATCGAACGCGGACAGCTTTCATCCAACCTGGAGCTTCAAAACGGAGATATCATTTATGTGCCACAGAAGTTCATCGCCAAGGTGGCCGAGTTTGTCCAGCTCTACTCCAGTGCCATCCAGCCAGCACTTGAAACGTACCTGACCAGCTGGGATGCCTGGTTTGTCCATGAAAGATTCAGTGCTTTAAGAAGCAATAACTGGGGTTTGAACACCACAACCGATGCAGCCATACCGGTCAATCCCGATCCATGAGCACCTTGAATTGGAGATTGGAGTACGAAGGCAGAACCGGGCAGTAGGAATGCCTGAGCGGTAACGGATATAATGGATTCGATGTCAAGTGAAGACTTTCTCAAGACGTTTCCGCCTGAAGACACCTTCCCGGTGGAGGGATTCCCCACACGCGAACTGCCTCAGGGGGGTGTTCCTGTTACCCGGATCGGGCGGTTTGCGGCCTCGCATGGACTGACGCTGCGCGACATTTTCCGCCTTTTTTTCAAGCACAAATGGGCCATCCTGATCCCCTTAGTCCTGTTCACCGGTCTGGGAACCGCCTATACCCTGATCGCCACCCCCTGGTATCAGGCGACCGCCACAGTTCAGATTCAACCGAATGAGCTGGCGTCCCTGGCACCGACGGTGAACCTGGAGAGACAAAAGAACCTGCTCAATGACCAGGTCCAGGTTCTTCGCAGCGATACAATGCTTGAACGGGTTGTGGAGGTGCTCCGTCTGGATACCCGGATGGCTTCGCTGCTGGGTGAGGATATTCCCTCCGCGGATCGTGTCACCGGGGCGATCCGGATCCTTAAGGAAAACATTCTTTCCATCCAGCCGGTCCAGGATGCGAATTTCATCACGATCACCGCAACTCTTCCCAATGCCGACCTTTCGGCAACCATCCCCAACACCCTGGCGGAGGAATATGTCACGGCTGTCCGGGAGCGGATCGCCACACGTGCCACTGAACTCTCGGGCCGTTATGATGAGGAAGCCCGGAAAGCACAAGAGGAAATGGAAAAGACAGATGTAAAAATCTCCAACTTTCTTTCCGAGCACGGCATCCCTGATATGGTGCAGCGTTTCGAGTCCTTGCGGACACAAACGGACCGGCTGGAGATTGATTTGCGCGAAGCCAAGCGGGATGAAGGACGCCTGGCCAGACAAATCGCCGCTTTGGAGGAACAACTACAGAAAGAACCTCCCACAATCGCTTCCACCACCCAGATTGCCTCAAATCCCCAGTATCTCCAGGTCAAGCAGTACCTCGACCAACTGCAACTCGAACGAACGAGCCTGGCGGGAACCTGGAAAGAGGGTTCGAAACGGATCCAATCACTGGACCAGCGGATCGAGGAGACCAGAAAATCGCTGGAGGAACTCGATCCGGAGACAGTGGCCGCGAAAGTCAGCGAAGCCAATCCGAGACACAATCAAATCCTCGATGAACTGGTAACACTGCGTCCCCTGCTGGAAGCCACAAGAGAAGACATCAAAACTCTCACCGAGGCACGGGAAGAAGTGGCGGAACAGATGGCCAGTTTTGTCGTGATCCGCCAGGAGTACGTGGACATGCTGGGTGAAAAACAACGTATTTCCTCACAGCTCGAATACGCCAAGGAACGCGCACGTGCCGCGCAGACGACCGGGAAGTTCGCGACCGAGATCGCCGAAGTGAAGATCTCTGACCAGGCACGTAAACCATTGGGCCCTTCAGGACCCAACCATGTGTTGCACATTTTTCTGAGTGTGCTGGTGGGTCTGGGCGTGGGGGTTGGTTTTTCGATCCTGCGTGAGGTTCTTAACCATGCGATCGAGACCACTGGCGATGTCCAGAGACATCTTGGAGTCGCGGTGTTGGGAATCATTCCCGAGAAAGCCTTTGCAAAACGATGAGCCGCCTTGAGGATGCCCTCAATAAAGCATACCAGGCTGGAACCGAGACGGCGAACCCGGTGTTGCCAGTTCCGCCGACTCTGACAAGACCTGAAAGCAGAGCGAGCTCCTATTTAAACTCCATCCATACCAATCTGCAGCTCACATTAGCCGATGTTGAACGTCCCCTGGTAGCCTTCACTTCGGCCCTCCCCAAAGAGGGAGTCAGCACGATCCTTTACCAGCTTTCCCAGGTGGTGGCCCGTGAAAAGAAAACCCTGGTGGTGGATTTCAATATCCTGAGTCCACATCTTCACAAGCTTTTCCAGGTCGACAATATCAAAGGGCTGTCCGATGTCCTCCAGGGGAGAAAACGAATCGAGGAGTGTGTCTGTGAAACCAGTACTCCCGGGCTGGAAGTTCTTCCTTGTGGCCCCACCGGGGCCTCGACTTTCCAGATCCTCGGCTCAGGCGTGGTAAAGAAAACTCTCAGTAACCTGAGAAGCTCTTATGAAATGGTGCTGGTGGATTGTCCCTGTTTGAGGAACTTTCCAGACACAGCGGTACTCGGTTCCCTCTGTGATGGAGTGGTCATGGTAGTCCGTTCCGGAAAAACCAAGCGAGAAATCATTCAGTATTCCCAGGAGCTACTCGAAAAGACAGGAGCGCGTGAGCTGGGGGTGATTCTCAACCGGGTCCGTTTCCATATACCCGATCTCATTTACCGCAGGCTGTAGGAAATCCACCAGCTGGATCAGTCAGTGAGTTCTCGCCTGATCAGGCAGTTCGCCTTCCCGGGTTCACTTTTGTGCCTTATAGTCAACCCCGGTGCCTGACGGAGGGCATAGGAACGACCAGAAAAGGACGCTACAAATGCAGAATGCCGATGCTCCCCTGACGCCGGAGCAGGTCAACTTTTTCAATCAAGAAGGCTATCTTGTGGTCGACAGGCTCATGGAAGATGATGAATTGGCCTGGGCACGTGAGATTTATGACCGGATCTTCCGCGAACGCGCCGGAAGGGAAGCCGGTGACGAATTTGATCTGGCTGGCCCTGACCAGGAGGAGGACAAAGCCTCCCTTCCCCAGATCCTCTCCCCCGCCAAGTATGCACCCGAGTTCCTCTCCATGAAGGCACGCGAGAAAGCCTTCGCCATGGCGCGCCAACTGCTCGGACCGGAGACACAACATGGGGGAGATCATGCGATCCTCAAACCGGCTCATCTCGGTGCGGAGACACCCTGGCATCAGGACGAAGCCTATTGGCCGGAGGACATGGAGCACGACTCACTGAGCGTCTGGCTCCCCTTTCAGGAGGCTACGCTTGAAAACGGCTGCCTTCATTTCGTACCCGGCAGTCATCGTCTTCCGGTCCTTCCCCACCATCCCATTGGCAATGATCCGCGTGTGCATGGACTCGAAGTGGATCAAGCTGATACCACGGGATCCGTGGCATGTCCCCTGGCAGCTGGTGGAGCCACCTTTCATCACTGTCGTACATTACACTATGCCGGTCCAAACCGGAGTGGTGGTGTTCGCCGTGCCTACATCATGGTTTTCGGTGTACCCGCCAGGAAGCTGGAAAAACCACGAAACTTCTATTGGCAACACACCCGGGAAACACCACGCGAACAACGTGCCCAGGAATACTTGAGGAAGATCGAACAGCAAAAATGCCCAACGACCTGAAGATCAGCATCAGCGGAATCCGTGGAATCGTAGGGAGCGCACTCACCCCTGAAACAGCGATGGGATGGGTCCTGGCCTGGGAGAAAACTCTCCCGGATGGTCCCATCGTACTCGGGCGGGATGCCCGTCCCCACGGAGAGGGGCTGTGTCATCTCATTGCCGGGATACTTCATTATTCCGGCAGAAAAGTTTTACTTGCCGGACTGGTTCCAACCCCGACAATTGGAGTCCTGGTCCGTGCGGAAAAAGCGGCAGGCGGGGTCATGCTCACAGCCAGCCACAATCCCTCTGAGTGGAATGCGCTGAAAATCTTCAACCGGGATGGAATTATTCTCTCCCCCAGGGAGTTCGCTGCCCTGGAACCGATCTGGAACAACCTGCCACCCTTGGGAACCTATTCCTACAAGCCTGGTGGCTCAGTGGAGACCATTGCCGATCCCCTGGAACTGCATATCCGCCTGTTGTTCAAGGAAGTTGACCTGCCTGCAATCACAGCACAAAAATTCCGCGTGGTGGTGGATGGCTGCCGGAGCGTGGGTGGAATCGCCGTTCCCAGGTTATTGAAAGAAGCAGGCGTCGAGGTCATCGAGCTCGATACCACTCCGGATGGACGGTTTACCCGTCCTCTCGAACCTCTGCCTGAGAACCTGTCTGCCCTGGGAAAAGCGGTCATCGCCAATCATGCGAACCTGGGAATGGCGGTAGATCCCGATGCGGATCGTCTTGCTCTGGTCTCGGAAACAGGCCACCCCATCGGCGAGGAATACACGCTGGTATTGGCAGCCGATGGCATCCTTGGACGTGGAGGCAAGGGACTGGCCGCGAATCTATCAAGCACTCTGATCCTCGATGCGGTCGCCAGGAAGCATGGCAGCCCAATCTACCGTTCCAAGGTGGGCGAGGCAAACGTGGTGGATCTGCTTCAGGAAACCGGTTCAGCGATTGGCGGAGAGGGAAGTGGCGGTGTGATCCTTCCACGTGTGCAACCCGGACGTGACTCCATGGCGGGCGCTCTTCTGGTGCTTGACCTGCTGGCCCGTGAGAAAAAGTCCCTCTCAGAAATGGTCCAGACCTACCCCGCCGCTGTCATGGTGAAGACCAAGATCTCCGCAGCTCCGGGATTATGGGAAAGCCTTATTTCCAAAGCTGGTGAGTGGTGGCCCGATGCCGAGGTAAACCGTTTGGATGGTCTCAAATGGATCTGGTCCGACCGCTGGATTCACCTGCGTCCCTCCAACACGGAACCGATCATCCGCATCCTGGCGGAGGCACCCAGCGAAGCGGAAGGCAAAAGGCTGATTGATGAACTCACACAGAGGATCGGCTGACCGCGTTCATACCCCTTATTCCGGTTTGATCCCAATCGAGTCAAGCCGGCGTTTTACTTCTTCATAGAGGGGGAGCGGCAGTGGCCCCCGGTTCACTGTATTCACATTCTCCTGGTGGTGTTCCGGATCGAGTGTCCCGACAATAATGGTATGAGCATGGGGATGGGTCAGGGTATAACGCAGGAGAAATGAAGTTCGTGATTCGCCTTCAGGCAGGATCTCTCCGAGCTTGGCTTTTTCAAAGGCACTCCAGCGATCGACCGCCCCCAGCCCAGCACCTGGCTCACCCCGGGCGACTCCGCCACGAATGATAATACCGATTCCCGCCTGTGCGGCACTGGTAATCCAATTCTCATGTGCACGTTCCAAGGCTGAATAAGGGATCTGGAAGGTGTCGAACACTCCCCAACTCATGTAGACCGGAAGATGTGGAAGGGTGGTGGAGATGCCGATGAAGCGGATCTTGCCCTGGGACTGCATCTCTTTGAGGACATTGACCAGGCCGCCTTTCTCACAATCCTCTACGGTAGGATTATGCAGCTGCATGATGTCGATGCAGTCTGTTTTCATCCGTGCAAGGCTCTCATGGAGTCCGCGAAAGAGGTTTTCCTTTGTCCAATAGTGGGGCGTATCATCGGTTTCGTCATCCCTGCGAGTCACACAACACCCACACTTGGTGGCAAGAATGAACTCGGAACGGCGGTGTGAAAGATACTTTCCGATGAATTCCTCGCTGCGGCCATAATCATTAGCTGTGTCAATGAAGTTGACACCCGAGTCCAGGACAGCATTGAGGATGGTTTCAGCCTGCCTGTCAGTAACCGGGCGTCCGCCCCAGATCCGGCTGCCACGGATTTCCATGGCGCCATGTCCCAATCGTGTCACCGCCAGTCCTGTGCGTCCCAAAGTGGCCATTTCCAGTTTTTGAGCCATGTTCTATCCCTCCTTGGTACCGGTTTATATTCCCGCTCCCTCGATGTACTCATGCCCACGGCAGAGGACAAACAGGGCTTCCTCCGCAAGCAAGTCATCATATTCCTGATACCTGTGGACGACATGCCCTGCACGGGCATAGGCCTCCACGATCTGAGCCCCGATGACCTGGAGAGAATCCTTGAAATCACGGATAGCGACATGGTGGATATTCGGGGTTTCATACCAGTCGTATGGGATGGTCGGAGTTCTCGGCATCCTTCCCTCGAGGAAGAGTTGGAGACGGTTCCTCCAGTGGGCGAAGTTCGGGAAGCTGACAATCACCACTTTCCCCACCCGGAGCATCTCCCTCAGGACATCGAGAGGTTTATGGACAGTCTGCAGTGTCCGTTCAAGGATCACGAAATCAAAGATGTCATCACCGAAACCATCCAGGCCGGTATCAAGGTCGGCCTGGATCACAGGAACTCCATGATGAACAGCAAGCTGAACCTCCTCGGCATTGATCTCAATCCCCTGTCCCACCACATGCCGGTCCCTGATCAACTCGGAAAGGAGCTCTCCCGATCCACAACCACAGTCAAGAACATGGCTATAAGGAGTCACAATCTGCTGGATGAGCTCATGATCCCAGCGAGGCCCATTTGGAGAGGACCCGCTCCCTCCCCATGTAAAAGACCCTCCTTCAGATTCCCAGGCCTGCTTGAGGGAATCGAGATCAAGCCCGGTCTGATTGAACACTTTGAGTAGCCACTGGATTGAATCCTCGGAGGCGTTCCTGCTGGAACCATTAGGGAAAGGGGAATGAACCGTCATCTCAGAACCTCAGGAAACTCTCTCCAGCTGATGCAGGAATGAACGGACCAGATTGCCCTCCTGTTCGATCTCCAGGAGAAATGCATCATGACCATAGGATGACATGAGATTCACATAGGTTACCGGTCTTCCGAGTCTTGAAAGGGCGGTGGCCCAATCCCGGCAACTGGATGGAGTATAGAGCCAATCGCTTGAGAAGCTGACCACCAGGCTGTTACACCTCACCCGCCGAGCGGCCTCAATCAGGTCTCCATCTCCCCAGCGGGAGGCATCATAATGGTCCATCGCACGCAGGATGTAGAGGTAACTGTTGGCATCAAAACGTTGAACAAAACGGCTCCCCTGGTAGCGCAGGTAAGACTCCACCTCGAAATAGGGATCCGTTCGAAAGGCCCCACCCAATCCATTTGGCCCTCCAGAACTCCAATTCTCCTCAGAATCCATGGGGAGGGCATGCCCCAAACGGCGTCCAAACTTACTTTCCATCGAACGTTTGGAGAGGTAGGTGATGTGACCGATCATCCGTGCCGCGGCCAGCCCATGCTCCGGTCCTTTGTCAGGAGGGTAATTCCCCTCATTCCAGTTGGGATCAGTCAATATCACGTGACGTGCTACCGCGTTGAAGGCGAGTCCCTGGGCACTTAACCAGGGCGAAGCGGCCAGGATGATTGTTCCACGCAGGCGGTCCGGCATGGATAACGAGAACTCAAGCGCCTGTTGTCCACCCAGCGAGCCTCCAATGGCTGCCAGGAGAGTATCGATTCCAAGGTAATCCATCAGGCGCATGTGGAGACGAACCCAATCTCCGACTGAAACAACTGGGAAAGACATCCGGTAAGGTTCACCAGTGGCGGGGCTTATGGAGGTAGGGCCGGTGGTGCCATAGCAACTGCCAAGGACATTCGCACAGATCACAAAGTAGCGATCCGTATCGAGAGGTTTCCCTGGTCCAACAAACTCATCCCACCAGCCGGGACGGTCCATCCGCCACTTCCGTCCCATGGATTCCGCTTCTGCATCCCATCCGGCGACATGGGCGTCGCCGGAGAGGGCATGCAGAACCATGACCGCGTTATCCCTGGCACGGTTGAGGTTCCCATAGGTTTCATATTCCACCTCAACCGGCCAAAGGCTCTTACCGCATTCGAGATCCAACGGGTTGCGCTCATCCGCCAACACCGCATGTTGAGGATGAGTCCATCCAACCGACAAAGGGCTTTCAGGGTGGTCGTAAGCTTTCCTCTTCACCCCGGTCAGCACATTGGCGGGATCACTCATTGTAATCAGACCTGACTTGCTTTGAGTGCCTGATCGAGGTCGGCCAGGATGTCCTCCAGGTTCTCCAACCCGATCGAGAGACGTACGTAATCATCCGAAACACCTGTGGAAACCTGCTCTTCGGGAGTCAACTGCTGGTGCGTGGTCGAGGCCGGATGGATGATCAGACTCTTCGCATCACCGATGTTGGCCAGGTGTGAAAAGAGCTTGACCGCATCGATCAGCTTCACTCCCGCGGAACGTCCGCCTTTGATACCGAAGCCAATGATCGCCCCGGCTCCTTCCTTCAGGAATTTGGCCGCTCTGGAATGGTCGGGATGACTGGGGAGCCCAGGGTAGTTGACCCAACTGACCGCAGGATGTTTTTCCAGCCATTGAGCCACCGCCAGGGCGTTTTTCGCATGTTGGCGGACGCGCAGGGGGAGGGTCTCCAGACCTTGCAGGAACAGGAAGGCATTGAATGGCGAGAGCGTCGGACCAATGTCCCGCAACAGCTGCACACGAGCTTTGAGGATGTATGCGATTCCCGGAACCAACGCTTTGTCATGGAGTCCGAAGGCCTGCCAGTAACTGACACCATGGTACGAGGGGTCTGGCTCAACGATTTCCGGGAACTTACCGTTGTTCCAGTTGAACTTGCCGGAATCCACAATCGCCCCGCCGATGCTGGTTCCATGCCCACCAATGAACTTGGTCAGCGAGTAAACATTGATATCCGCCCCCAAATCAAAAGTCTTGAGGAGTGGTGGCGGACTGACCGTGTTATCCACAATAAATGGGATGCCATGCTTATGAGCAACCTCGGCGATGGCGGGGAAGTCATCCACATTATTTTTCGGATTGCCGATTGATTCCATGTAGACCAGACGAGTGTTTCCATCAATGGCAGCCTCAACCTCGGAGACCTTGGAGGAGTCAACGAACTTGACCTCGATTCCGAGCTTGGGAAGCGTGTAATGGAACAGGTTATAGGTTCCACCATAAAGATAGCTGGTCGAAACAATGTTCTGGCCAGCACGCGTGATATTGAGGATCGAGAGGGTGATCGCCGCCTGACCGGAGGAAAGAGCCAAAGCGCCCTTGCCGCCATCCAGTTCCGCCAGCCTCTTCTCAAGCACATCCGTGGTCGGATTCATGATCCGGGTGTAGATATTCCCGAACTCTTTGAGCGCGAACAGATTCGCCGCGTGTTCGGCTGAGTTGAACACGTATGACGTAGTCTGATAGATGGGGACAGCGCGAGCATTCGTCGCCGGATCTGGCGTTTGCCCCCCGTGAAGAGAAATGGTTTCAATGCCTGGATGACTCAAATCGGTCAACCCCCTTTCGTATGGTTCAGAGTCTATTACCAAACATCCTCTGACATCAAATGTCAACAGTCCTTATGTCCGTGGCAGTTTTTCTAAAAACGGTACGGAATTTCGAGAGAAATCACCGAGAGAATGATTGTGCTGCTCCAGTTGCCCCCCACTACTGGAGCTGTGCTTTGTGACGTCCTCCCTGCCCCACTCCAACTTCCCGCCCAATGGCGGCGAGACGGTTATTAAGGCACTCCGCAAAGACGGTAGCGCTTTCAAAGATACAGGCTTTGTCCGGATAAATCTCATAAAGCCCACGGTACTTGGGAGGAGTCAGGTTGGGCATGACCACATTCGCTCCACAAGCCAAACCCCTTTCGCGGCCCTCGGTTTTATCCAAAGTGGCCAGTGCGGTGGTGCTTGGGATGTTTGCCTCGGGACAGACCAGCCGCGCCAGGGCCACCACTTTGCAGGTCATGGTCACTGTGCTGGGTACTTGCTCAGCCCCCACATCCCGCTGACATTGGACATTCTGGCCCAGAGGTGTATCCGGGTGACACAGGAATGGCCCTACGCCAATCATATCGAGATCAAGGTCGCGGAAGGTGAGGATGTCCTCCGCCAGGATTTCATAAGTCTGCCCCGGTATCCCGATCATCACACCACTTCCGACCTCGTATCCGATTTCACGCAGAAGATTAAGGAGCGTCATCCGATCCGGACGTCCAGCGGAAGTGGGGTGGATGGCCTCATACAACGTTCGGTCTGAAGTCTCAAAACGGAGTAGATAACGGTCGGCCCCGGCATTCCTCCAGAGTCGAAGTTCCTGTTCAGTCCTCTCACCCAAGCTGAGGGTGACGGCAAGGGGAGTGTGACTTTTGATCCAACGGATCACTTCGGCCATCCAGTCCGCTGTAATACCTGGATCCTCGCCCGCCTGGAGGACCACGGTCCCATAGCGAAGCTCCACAGCGGTGCGGGCACAAGCCTGAATCTCCTCCATGCTCATCCGATAGCGTTCGAGGCCGGTATGGCCCGCCCTAAGGCCACAGTAAGCACATTGGCGAACGCAATGATTGGAGACTTCGACCAATCCCCGTAAGTGAACCGCATCTCCCACGAAGGATTTGCGAACCGCATCGGCATGATTCCACAACCGCTGCAACTCCGACTCATCTTCTTCACGAAGCCACGAAAGGATCTCCCTCCGTGTTAGATGGTTCGATAAAAATTTTGTATCCGTGATACTCACAGATGGATCCCTTTGCTTTTCAGATGTGCCCGGTAAATCTCTCTTGCCGCCGGAAAGGGTTCCAGGGCACGCTCAAAAATCCCCAGGCTGTAAGCGATCACAAGTCCGTAATTCGAGACGGGGACATTCGCCTCGCGGCAATGCAGAATCCGCGCGAGCATCTCGCGACGGTTCAACATACAGGCCCCACAGTGGATTACCAACTTGTATCCGGCCAAATCATCGGGGAAGTCATGGCCTTGAACATGGGTGAACTCGAGCTTGCCGCCCACATACTGTGTCAGCCATCGTGGAATCTTCACCCGTCCAATATCTTCGCCGATGGGATGGTGCGAACAGGCCTCGGAAACCAGGATCCTGTCACCGGTCCGCAGGTGATCAACCGCTAAGGCTCCATTCACCTGGGTGAGCAAGTCCCCTTTGAAGCGGGAAAAAAGGATCGAGAAGCTGGTGACAGGAACCTCCGGAGGAGTATCAGCCACGACTTTGAGAAAGGCTTGCGAGTCGGTCACCACCAGATCAGGGGGAGTCTTGAGTCTCTCAAGGGCATGACGCAGTTCCCGTTCCTTGACCACCAGGCAACAGGCATCACTATCGAGGAGATCACGGATGGCTTGAACCTGAGGGAGGATGAGCCTGCCTTTGGGTGCCTCCTTATCGATGGGAACCACCAGCACGGCTAATCCGCCGGGAGGAACCAGGTCGCCCAGGATCGAAGGGTTGTTTATGAAATCAGGTGGAACACTCTCCAGGAGGGCTTGCCGCAGATCAAGGATTCCCTTCCCCGTGGTTGCGGAGGTGGTAACGACACGGACAGATGACCTCCCCCCCCCAACCCCCTTCTCCCGCAAGGAGAGGGGGGGGACTCCCCCCTCGCTCCACGGGAGAAGGGGGTTGGGGGGGGTGAGGTCTGAGATACCACTTGGAAGCTCATCCCCTGGGGTAGAGAGATCGCTTTTGTTGAACACGACAATGGTGGGGATCTTTGCGGAGCGGAGTTCCTGGAGCAGGTTCTCCTCGAAATCACCCCACTGATCCGCCACAGCTACCAGAAGGGCCACCTCGGTACGTTCAATCACCTTGCGGGTCTTTTGGACTCGCAGTTCACCGAGAGATCCTTCATCGTCAATTCCCGCCGTATCGATGAACAAAACCGGTCCTAGTGGGAGCAGCTCCATCGGTTTCTCCACGGGATCGGTGGTGGTTCCGGCCTGCTCGGAAACAATCGATACCTCCTGGCGAGTGATGGCGTTTAACAGGCTCGATTTGCCCACATTGCGGCGACCAAAAATCCCAATATGAAGGCGCATCGAGCGTGGAGTGGATGGCATCATGACTGGTGCCTCCTGAGATTCGCCATGGGAGTCCCCAGGCGGCACACCTCTTCGGGGGAGATCAGGTTCTCGAACTCCTCTTGTGTCATAAGTCCCTTGTCCAAGACAACCTCACGGATGGTTTTCTTCATCTTCCCCGCTTCCCGCGCCACCTCGCAAGCCTGTGAGTAGCCAAGCAAAGGGAGCAACGCAGTCACCACGGCGGTGGAAGCGTTCACATGGGCACTGCAACGGCTTTCATTGGCTTCGATCCCCTCGACACAGAAACAGCGCAGAATCCGACAACCACGGGACAAGAGGTCCAGACTCTCAAGCAGACAGTCGGCGATCAGTGGGAGAAAGGGATTCAATTCCAGGTTGCCTGACGCACAAGCCACGGTGAGGGTGACATCATTTCCGATGACCTTCATGGCGGCCTGGCTGACCGCCTCGGGAATTACCGGGTTGACCTTGCCGGGCATGATGGAAGAACCCGCCTGCCGTGGAGGGATCGAAATTTCCCCCAAGCCCGCATCGGGGCCCGATGAAAGGAGACGCAGATCGGAGCAGATTTTCAACAGGTTGGAGGCGCAGGCCTTCAGAATCCCGGAAACTTCCACCAGGACATCGGTGTTCTGGGTAGCATCGATCAGATTTTCTGCACGTGCAAAACCAATTCCAGTGATCTCACGAAGCCGGTCCACCACACGGAAGATATATTCTCTTGGCGCGGCAAGTCCGGTCCCGATCGCGGTTCCCCCCAGGTTAACCACCCTCAACCGTTCCTCGCATTTGTAAATCCGCCAACGGTCACGGTTAAGGGCCTCGGCATAAGCAGACATGGCACGTCCCAGGGTCGTGAGCACCGCATCCTGCAGCTCGGTTCGTGCCACCTTCACCACATGATTGAACCGTTTTTCGGCGGCCTGGAAAGCTTCCTGGAGAAGCACCAATTCTTCCTCAAGCTTCCGGACCAACCGGATCGCCGCCAACCTCAAAGCGGTGGGGTAGGTGTCATTGGTCGATTGGTGAAGATTGATGTCATCAAGCGGTGAAACAAGATGATAGGACCCATGCGGTTCGCCGAGTAAATCGAGGGCACGGTTGGCCAAGACTTCATTGACATTCATGTTCGTACTGGTTCCCGCACCGCCTTGGAGGGTATCCACAATGACATGCTCATCCAGAAGACCCTCAGACATCTCCTGACAGGCACGCAGAATTGCCTCAACTTTGACGGCATTATCCCGCCACATGCCCAGATCCCGGTTGGTCATAGCACACGCCAGCTTCACGGATCCATACGCGCGTACCAATTCACGATGGATGGGCCGTCCCGACAGAGGAAAGTTTTCAAGCGCGCGCAAGGTGTGGATACCATGGAGAGCAGCTGAAGGAACCTCGCGTTCACCGAGGAGGTCGTACTCGGTACGGAAGGGGGTGGGATGTGGGACTTCCATAATATGAGTGTTATTGTCTTTTTGAAATCAACCTACATGCTGGAGATGAGCAATCGTTTATTTAAAAACTTTGATGCAGTTGTTAGCCAGAAAGACCGTTGGGAGATTAAGACTTACCTGATGCCTCAAATGTAGACATCTCTTTTCCCCGCCTTCACTTTCCGGAGCAGCGTCTCCGAGGTCTTCTTGGTTTTCTCCGGCATGGTGGCAAGAGATTCAGCGATGCATTTTTCACCCACCTGCCTGGTCTCGGGATCGGCATAATCCTCAAGATATTCCTGGAAGGTCGAAACCGCATTGGGATCACAGTGTGCTTTGATTTCACCCGGCTTGGCGAGATCCATAAAGTCGCCGCCTGTACGTCCCAAGCGGTAACAGGCGGTGCAGAAGGACGGGATATATCCCAGAGTGGCAATATCATGAATGACTTCGGCGAGGGGACGGGGATCGCCGAGCGAGAACTGCTCTTCATCGGGATGAATCCCCTCCCCAGTGTAACCACCGGGATTGGTTCTGCTGCCAGCTGAGATTTGTGAAACTCCCAAGGCAAAGGTTTCACGGCGCAGGTTGGGGGTTTCACGGGTGGACATGATGATACCTGTGTAAGGCACGGTCAGACGCAGGATCGCCACAATCTTGCGGAAATCGATGTCAGAGACAGGGTGAGGAGGATGGCTGGCAATATCTGAACCGGTAGCGGGTTCAAGACGTGGGACACTGATGGTGTGGGGACCGATCCCAAACCGGTTTTCCAGGTGCTGAATGTGCTGCAGGAGAGCAAGGATTTCGAACCTCCAGTCAAAAAGACCGAACAGGATTCCCACACCGACATCATTGAGGCCCGCCTCCATGGCACGATCCATGGCGGTCACACGCCAGTCATAGTCGGTTTTTTTCCCTTTCAGGTGAACACGGCGATAGGTGTCGCGGTGGTAAGTTTCCTGAAAAAGCTGATAGGTCCCGATCTTCGCGGCACGGAGACATCTGAATTCATCAACACTCAATGGAGCCAGATTGACATTGACTCGGCGTATCTCGCCATTGCCATTCCGCGTTGCATAAATGGTATCAATGGCTTTCAGGATGTAATCAAGGCCTTCAGCCGGGTAAGCCTCCCCTGCAACCAACAGGATCCGCTTGTGCCCCTGATCGATGAGGAATCTCACCTCACGGGCAATCTCCTCCCGGGTCAGGGCACGGCGTTGAACCTTATGGTTCCTGCTTCGGAAAGCGCAGTAAGAACATTCGTTGTTGCAAAGGTTTGAGATATAAAGCGGCGCAAAGAGAACCAGACGCTTTCCATAGATGATTTCCTTGATCTCCTTGGCGGTCTGGAACATTTCGCCCAGGAGTTCCGGGTCACTCACCCACATCAGGATGGTGGCATCCTCAAGGGTCAGGCCACTGAGCTCACGCGCCTTAACGAGGATCTCCTTGACTTGTTCTGTCTCAGGCCTTCGGCTGACATCCAAAGCTGCAGAGATCCGGGCTTCATCAATGAAACCGCTCTTCCCCTTTTTTGTTAGCACTGAAACGACCCTTCCGACCGGCCAACGAAACCGGACTAAGAAAGAAACTGGTTGAACCTTCCCCGCTTCACATAATGGGTGTGCAGCAGCTCATGGGATTTATGTCCCAAGGGTTCTTCGAGGAACTCCTCGTAAAGCTGCGTCACGTAAGGATTCTCATGCGATTTACGCTTCTCCTTACCCGCATCCTCTGCGTAAATCGCACGCATGCGTGCCTCGCGGATGGCCCGGTTGGTTGGCCTGGGCTGTCCGCCGCCACTCAAACACCCGCCAGGACACCCCATCACTTCGATGAAGTGATAGGGGGAGATTCCCGCCTGAATCTGACGCATAAGCATTTTAGCACCAGCAAGACCGCTTGTAACGGCAACCCGGATCGTGAAGCCCTCCAGGAAAGAGTATTCCGGTTTGACATCCTCAATCTTCAACTCTGCCTCTTTGACTTGCTCGAGACCACGCACCGGGGTGATATTCAAATTTTCGAATGGCACGGGGCGTCCCGTAACCAGCTCATAGACGGTACGAATAGCAGCCTCCATGACTCCGCCAGTGGCACCAAATATATCGGCGGCACCTGTGGAGTATCCGAGTGGATCATCGAATTTTCCATCCGGCAGCTCCTGGAAGTCGATACCGGCTTCCTTGATCATTCGAGCCAGCTCCCGCGTGGTGATGGAAACATCCACGGTCGGCAGACCATTGTGGAACATTTCAGGCCGGGTAACCTCGAATTTCTTTGCGGTACAGGGCATGACCGAAACCACGAAGATATCTTTGGGATCCACACCGATCTTGTCGGCATAGTAGGTTTTCAAAAGGGCCCCCAACATCATCTGCGGAGACTTGCAGGTGGAGATGTGGTCCAGGAGGACCGGAAACTCGTGTTCCACGAATTTTATCCAGCCGGGAGAACAGGAGGTCACCATGGGGAGAACCGCATCTCCCTGATTCTCCAGGACTTCCCTTGCTCTTTGAAGGAACTCGGTTCCCTCCTCGATGATGGTCAGGTCCGCCGCGAAGTTCGTATCAAAGATGTCATCAAAACCCATTTCACGCATGGCAGTGACCATCTTGCCAGTCACCAGGGTCCCAGGCGGGTAGCCAAATTCCTCACCCAGAGCAGCCCGGATAGCGGGTGCGGTTTGAACAATGACACGTTTCCGAGGATCCTGCAGGGCTTCCCAGACACGATCCGTATTATCTTTGGCCATCAGGGCACTGACCGGGCAAACCAAAACACATTGGCCGCAGTTGGTGCAGTTGGTGGTATTCAACGCCAAGCCATCCGCGGGGCCCACGAGTGATTTGAAGCCACGGTGCTGGACGTTCAAAATGCCCACACCCTGGATCTGGTTACAGACAGTCACACAACGACGGCAAAGGATGCATTTGGAACTGTCGCGGATGATGGAAGGGCTTGAGTCATCCACGTAGGTCTTTGACCTTTCCCCCTCAAACCGGTACTCCGAAACGCGAATCAGCTCACCCAATTTCTGAAACTCGCAGTTCTGATTCCGGTAACAGCTCAGACAGTTGCGGGGATGATCGGAAAGCATCAACTCATAAAGAATTTTCCTGGCGGCATGGACTCTCGCCGTATTGGTTTGAACCTTCATGCCTTCCTGAACAGGAACCATGCAGGAGGCCTGCAAGGTACGCATCCCTTCAATTTCCACCACACAGATACGGCAGGCACCCACCTGATGGACTCCCTCCAGGTAGCAGAATGACGGGATCAGGATATTATTTTGTTTGGCCGCTTCCAGTACGGAAATTCCTGGCTCGACGGTGACCTGTTTTCCATTGATTGTCAGGTTGACCATGGTGGGATTACCTCCGATCACAGCGCAAGCAGCGCATGGCTTCAGCGATAGCATTGAGTTTGTGGAAGCCCACAACCACTTCATCAAAGTTTTTCTTGCGAGTTTCGGGATCCAGAAAACGCATCTGGAAGCGCTCATGCTCGGCCACTTCTTTGTCTTCTGAGGGCTTGGGAATCTCAATCGGCTCACCGGTGTTCAGTTCACCGGTGCCGCCCAGGTAGCGATCGATCGAGCGGGCGGCTTTCTTCCCATCCGCGATCGCCTGGATCACCACATCGGGGCCACGCACCGCATCACCCCCGGAGAACACTCCCGGTATCGAGGTCATCAGGGTCTCCTGATTCGTCTTGATGGTTCCCCAACGAGTGACGATCGCTTCACTCTTCTCGATAAAAGGAAGGTCCGAGTGCTGACTGACGGCAGGAATGACCATATCAGCCTCCTCGGTCCACTCGGATCCTTTGGCGGGTCTGGGCTTGGGCCGTCCGGATTCATCAAACCCGGAGAGCTCCATGCGGATGCATCGAACTCCCTCGACATGCCCATTGCTTCCCGTGAAAGCGATTGGCGCGGAGAGGCATTCGATCCGGATACCTTCCGCAAGCGCATCACGAATCTCTTCATCATCCGCCGGCATTTCCTCGATGGTACGACGGTAGAGAATCGTGACGTTTTCGGATCCAAGACGCAGAGCGGTCCGGGCGGCATCGAAGGCAGTACTGCCACCACCGATCACCACCACCTTCTTTCCGACTTTCACCTTCCTTCCCAGGTTGACATCCCTCAAGAAATCAAGGCCATGGTAGACCCCTTCACGATCCTCCCCCTCAACCCCAATCTTGTTCGGGAATTGGGTTCCAGTCGCAACATATATCGCATCGTGACGTGAACGAAGTTCCTCGAAACCGACTCCCTTGCCAATCTCGATGTCGGTGAAGATCCGGACACCCACCTGCTCGATCATCCGGATCTCATGAGCGAGAATCTCATTCGGCAACCTGTATTCGGGTATCCCAAAAGCCAACATCCCGCCCGCGACCGGTTGGGCTTCGTAGACCACAACATCATATCCAAGGCGCGCCAGGTAGTAGCCACAGGTCAATCCCGAGGGGCCTGCCCCGATAATCCCTACTGACTTGGATTTCTTGGGGAAGACCAGGTCTTTGTAGGGTTCTTCGTTGTTAAAGACATAATCGGCGGCATACCGCTTGAGGTCCCGGATGGCAAGGGGTTCATCCAGTTGGGCACGACGGCACTTGGATTCGCAGGGATGAGTACAGACACGCCCGCAGATGGCTGGGAAAGGATTGTCCTTACGGATCAGGTTGTAGGCATCCCGGGGACGTCCCGCGGCGATCAGGGCGATATATCCGGGAACATTCACTCCCGCCGGGCAGGCATTCTCACAGGGTGAGAGGAACAGCTCGGCGCATACACTCGCGCTGCAATAGTTCTGCCGGATATGCTCCACATATTCATCCCGGAAGTAGCGGATCGTACTCAAGACCGGATTACCAGCAGTCTGTCCCAATCCACAAGTAGCGGTTTCACGGCAGGCAACCGCCAGTTCCTCCAGCAGTTCGATATCCCCATCTTCTCCCTGACCCTGGGTGATACGGGTGAGTATTTCGAGCATGCGTTTGGTTCCAATCCGGCAGGGAACACATTTGCCGCACGACTCATCCTGGCAGAAATCCATGAAGAACCGGGCCACATCCACCATGCAGGCATCCTCGTTCATCACGATCAGTCCGCCTGAGCCCATGATGGTCCCAAGGCTGCGCAGCGAGTCGAAGTCAACCGGGACATTGAGGTGTTCTCTGGTGAGGCACCCTCCTGAGGGACCTCCCGTTTGTGCCGCTTTGAAATTCTTTCCACCCTTAATACCACCGGCAATGTCATAAATGATGCTGCCGAGGGAGGTTCCCATGGGAACCTCGATGATCCCGGTGTTCTCGACATCCCCGGCCAGCGCGAAAACCTTGGTGCCGGAGCTGCCCTTGGTGCCATAGCTGGTGAACCACTCAGCTGAATTGGCGAGAATCAGGGGAACATTCGCAAAGGTTTCCACATTGTTGATGACCGTGGGTTTCCCGAAGACCCCTGAGTCGGTGGGGAAAGGCGGCTTCTGGCGTGGTTCTCCACGGCGCCCCTCGATCGAGGCGATCAGGGCGGTTTCCTCGCCACACACAAACGCCCCGGCCCCAATCCGAATCTCAATGTCGAATGAAAATCCTGAACCAAAAATGTTGTAGCCGAGGAGACCATTTTCGCGGGCTTGTTCGATCGCCACCTGGAGTCTTTCTACGGCCAAGGGATATTCTGCCCGGACATAAACATAACCCTTGTCTGCTCCAATGGCATACCCGCCGATCGCCATCCCCTCGATGACGACATGAGGATCCCCTTCGAGCAAAGATCGATCCATGAAAGCCCCCGGATCTCCCTCGTCGGCATTGCACACGATGTATTTCTGTTCTGATTGGGAACGCCGTCCGGCTTCCCACTTGATGCCCGTGGGGAAACCCCCACCCCCTCGTCCTCGCAACCCCGACTTCTTGATTTCCTCAATAACCTCTTCCGGCGTCATCTGGCACACCGCCTTTTCCAGGCCGAGATACCCATCAGCGCCTACATAAGCCTCAAAGGAGTTGTGGGGGATTGTTCCGCACCGGCCCGTCACCAGCTTCACCTGGTTTTTGAAGTAGGCAATATCGGCCAGATGCGGGATGTGTTGTTTCTGGTCCTTGTCATAGAAGCAAAGGGACTCTACCACTCGTCCACGGACCAGATGCGAATACACGATCCTCTGGACATCCTGGGGTTTGAGATTGTTGTAGAAAACTCCATCAGGCTGGACCACGATAATCGGCCCCAAGTGACAGGAACCGATACAGCCGGTCTCATGTACCGCCACCTGATTCCTGAGACCCGCTTCCTGAAGTGTTGTCAGCAGGGCATCACGAACAGCCGTGCATCCCGAGGAGATACACCCAGCTCCCCCACATACCAGAACATGATGCTTGTAACGTTTATATTCCGCCTTGTATCTTTTCCGGATATCCTCCAGGTCCTGCCTGCAGGTCACCATTGTTTTGGCTGCATCAATCATCGCTCATTCACGCACCCTTTAGAAATCATCCCCGGAGCGTTCCGGGTTCTTGAATCGTGGAATTGGTCCTGCCATGGTCACTGCTGACAAAGAAGGCGGGGCTAATCACACATCCCCAGGACTTTGTGCAGCCGGTCAGGATTGACCTGGCGGAGAACGGTGTCGTTGATCATGACCGCCGGAGCCAGACCACAGGCCCCCATGCAGCGCATCACCTCCAGGGTGAATTTCTGGTCATGGGTGGTTTCACCGACACCGATACCGAGAATCTCGGAGAACCGTTTGAGAATCTTGTTCCCTCCACGGACATAACAGGCCGTCCCCAGGCAAACCTTGATCGAGTACTCGCCCCGGGGTTTGTCTGAGAAGAAGGAATAGAAAGTGGTGACTCCATTGACCTCGGAGAGGGGGATATCCATCCGCTCGGCGATGAGTTTCTGGATATGGAGAGGGAGGTATCCATAAACACCCTGCACCAGATGGAGGATCTGGATCAGGCTTCCGGATTGATCTTTGAAATCTTCAATGATTTCGGAAATTCTGGCAATTTTTTCTTCTTCTGACTCCTGTCCACACTGACACTGATGAAACGGGGCTTGCATAGGACGTTACCTTTATCGAACGTTCGATGATCAGCGTGCCATCCGCACGCGAGATATGAAAGATAACTTGCACTACCATACTCATATGAAGTTTTAGTAGATGCCTCTTTCAGTGTCAAGACGTATCGAGAAAAAAAGCGCTAATAAATGCCAAGTTCAACTCTCAAGGAGGTTTGAAAGCCGATCAATCACAGAGAACTAGAGGCAAACTTCTTTAAGTTGCCTAAAGAAAACCGAATTTAGAATCTCTGAGAGGGAACTTCGAACGATCTCCTGTAATCAGGATAGATTTCCTGATTAGCGAACCTCAAGGTGGTTTCTTCAATGTTTATTCCGAAAAGATTTCAAGCAAGGAGCCAGGATCTTGCCGGGCATCAAAAAAAGGACACCAGCCCTCACCTTGGAGACTGGTGTCCTTATCGGTGTTTTTCTGAATTCCCTTGTTACTTGGTTCCCATCAGATGGTCGAGGATCATACGGTCGAGTGTCTCGTAATCTCTTTCCGCACGGAGAGTCTCGACCTGCCTGACATCCAACTTACGCACCAGATCGAGAAGACGGAGAAAGATTTCGCGGCTGTTTCTCAGGTGTTCCATCGATTTCTCTTTTTTCTGGGTACGCATCACCTTCACATCCATGCCAACAAACTCGCCTTTCTTACCATATCCTGCCCGGTCGAGGACCCAGACCTGGTTGAAGGCACGCCTGAGGTTTGCAGAGCCGAAGGATTTATCCTGGTCATACTTCAGACCATTCTGATCATTGAGGTGTACGCTCCACAGTTTCTTGTGGGAGATCGCATAGGCCATCTCATCAGCGGGATCGAGGTTGGCCAGAATGGCATGGGCCGATTCGACCAGAGCGCCGACTCGCTTGGGATCGTTGCAACGGTAAGCGATGCCGATGGCATGACCAATGGTTGGGCAGAAAGCCATGTCCATTGGCTCATTGGGCTTGGGCTCGATCATCAGGCGCAGCTTTTTGTCGTGGTCAAGGAGCTTGTTGATGCCATCGACCATCCGGTCTACCGCGAGAGCCGCATCCTTGGCCTCACGGATATAGGTTCCCTCGCGGGCCGGCCAGTAAACGGTCTGGTGGCATCCCAGGGTGTTGGCAATATCCAGGGTTCGGCGGCCACGATCGATGGCCCAACGGCGGCAGGCGGGATCGTTGGAGGTGAACCCCCCATCGTCACCGCGAGGATCTTCCCAGGTACGTGGCGCCACGAACTCCGTAACCAGGCCCTCATCATCCAGCATCTTCTTGACTTCTTTGGCGCGGACCAGGGCATCTTTGAGCGAGAGCGAGGCATCAGCAACATCATCATCATGGAACTGAACACCGGTATATCCGAGCTTGCGGTACATTTTGATTTTTTCCGCGAAGGTGAGTGAATCGCGGGTAGGTGGGCCAAAGGGATCGGCGCCCTCGTGGATGTTCCACGGACCGAATGAGAAACGGTATTGTGAATCTTTACTGGCTGCGGCCATGACACTACTCCTCCTTAACTCTCAAAAACCTGGATGACGCCATGTAGGCACATGGCGGTAAAGGGACAAGACATGCTGCTCCTCCCCGGAGCCGTACCATGGGAACGGGCCGGTTCCAAGAAGGATCATGCCAGATTGGTGAAACCTC